>JBNGEB010000037.1:5109-14265 GCA_049975585.1 Anaerolineae bacterium | reverse complement strand
TGCCGTGGGTGTGGGTGACGTTCACCTTTGGCTACCAGAGCGTGCAGTTCGTCAAGGCCATGCGCTACCTGTTGCCCATCTATCCGGCGATGGCGGTCATGGCTGGCTATCTGGTTGTGCGGCTCTATGAGCTGTGGAAGCGGCGTCGTCGGGCAGGAGATGTGGGTTGGCAAGGATGGACGGCGATGGCGGCCGCGACGGTTGCGCTACTGGGAGCGATGCTGTGGGGATTCGCGGTAGCCGGCATCTATACGCGGCCCGTGACGCGCATCGAGGCATCCCGCTGGATCTATGAACATGTGCCGCCGGGATCCGCCATCTCGAACGAGCTCTGGGATGACGCCTTGCCCCTGAGCATCGATGGCCATGCGGCCGGTCTCGAGTACCGCATGGTTCAGATGGATCTCTATTGGGAGGACGTCCCGGAGAAGCGCGAGCAGCTCTATCGCTGGTTGACGGAAGTGGACTATATCGCGCTGTCGAGCAATCGGCTGTATGCTTCGATCCCTCGGTTGCCCCATCGTTACCCGATGACCACGCGGTTCTACGAGGCCCTGTTCGCGGAAGAGCTCGGATTCGAGCGGGTGGCGACGTTCACCTCCCGTCCGCGCGTGTTAGGGATCCCCATTCGAGACGATGAGGCCGACGAGTCCTGGACGGTGTACGATCATCCCAAGGTGATCATCTTTCGCAAGCGTCCCGATTTCTCGCTGGAAAAGGTACGCAGCCTGTTCGATGACTTGGATCTGGATCGTGTCGTGCGGGCCATGCCGCGGGATGCTATGCGGGCTCCGAATCAGCTCATGTTGGATAAAGCCACGTGGCAGGAACAGCAGGCCAGCGGCACATGGGGTGACATCTTTGACCGTGAGGACTGGGCCAACCGGTTCCCGCTCGTGGCTTGGCTGTTGGCGGTCTATCTCCTCGGGTGGGGCGCTTTCCCGTTGGCGTATGGGCTCTTGCCCGGCTTGGCCGATCGGGGCTATCTCCTCAGCAAGGCGTTGGGGCTGTTGCTCTTTGGTTACTTGGCTTGGCTCCTGCCGAGCCTGCGCCTGGCGCCCAACTCGGTCGGGCTGATGCGGGCGTGTGCGGCGGCGGTCGTGGCGGCCGGGGTTGGTGCGGCCTATGCCCAGCGACACGAGCTCGGCAAGTTTCTGCGCTCTCGATGGCGTCATTTGGTTCGCAGCGAGCTGCTCTTCCTCGCCCTTTTTGGGCTGTCTCTGGCGATTCGCTGGGCCAACCCTGATCTGTGGCATCCGGTTATGGGCGGCGAAAAGCCGATGGATCTTGCCTATCTCAACGCCATCCTGCGGAGCAGATGGTTCCCGCCCTATGACCCCTGGTTCGCCGGTGGCTATATCAACTACTATTACCTGGGCTTGGCGCAGGTCGCGTCCCTCATCAAACTGACAGGCATCGTCCCGACGGTGGCGTACAATCTGGCGGTGCCCACGTTGTTCGCACTGACGGGGACGGGCGCATGCGCGGTGGCGTACGGGCTGCTGGCGCGCTCGGATGGCGAGGGCCGCTGGTGGTCGCGTGGGTGGGGCTATGGGCTGGCCGCTGCAGCCGCGGTGGCGCTGTTGGGCAATCTGGGTCAGGTCAAGCTGCTATGGGAAGGATGGAAGGCCCTTGGCGCGGCAGCTCTCAGCGGGGGTGGATCGCCGATCTACAGCGATGCAGTCCGTGGCGTGATGGGTCTCTGGCGATGGCTGTTTGAGGGCCAGCAGCTTGTCTTTCGCCCCGAGTGGTGGTACTGGAACGCCTCTCGCGTCATGACCCATGGCGAGATCAACGAGTTCCCCTTTTTCACGTTCCTTTATGGCGATCTTCACGCGCACATGACGGCGTTGCCCTATGCAGTGCTGGCGCTGGGGATCATGGTGAGCGTCGTGCGGCGTACCAGGACGCTCGGATCTGCGATGGCATCGCCATCCCGTTGGTCTGGCTGGATGGGACAGATCCCCTGGGCGCGGATGGCCGAGTGCGGCGCCATGGCCCTGGTGTTGGGGTATCTCTGGGGTAGCAACACCTGGGACCTGCCTACCTATGCTGGCTTGCTGGGGATTTGTTACGCGCTCAGCGAGTGGGAGCGTGCGGGCCGCCTGGACGTCCAAGGTCTCCTACGAGCGGCTGGTTGGCTCGCGCTGACGCTGGTCGGCAGCTATGTGCTGACCTGGCCCTATCACGCGCACTATGGCGCCGGTTACACCAGTGTGAGGCTTTGGCAGGATGCACGCACCAGCCTGAGCGAGTACCTGTGGATCCACGGGCTGTTCCTCTATGTGCTCTATGGCTATGTGGCCACCTTGGCGCGTAGCCGGTGCACGCGTCAGCCCATCATCCGGGCGGTGCGGGCGTTCCTGCGAGGGCCGCGTCGCTTCCGAAGGCTCTATCGGGCCTTCGTATTTCGACAGACGATGGCTTACCAGGCGTGCTGGGCGGTTCTTGCCGGGTTGGGCGTCCTCTGGTTGGCGTTCCTGCTAGCGGGCTCTGGCGCGGTCGGCATCGGGTTGCCGTTGCTGGTAGCTGCCGTGCTGTTGCTGGTCGATAGGACGCGCTCGACGCCCTCGAGGATGGCCCTCGCCATGGTGGCTTTTGGGGCGGCGCTGACGGTCGGCGTCGAGTTCGTGGTGCTGCAGGGCGACATCGGCCGCATGAACACCGTGTTCAAGTTCTACCTGCAGACGTGGGTCCTGTGGGGGTTGGCATCGGTCGTGGGGCTATCGGCCGTTGTCCGGCTCGAGAGACTCTGGCCCTCTGCCCTGCGTGGTTGGTGGACGGCGGGTCTGGTGCTGCTGGTGGCCGGAGCGGCGCTCTATCCGCCTACGGCTGTAGCGGCCAAGATAGGCGACCGGTGGCACGCGGGGCAACCGACGGGTCTCGATGGCGCCGCGTACATGGAGACGGCCGTTTACTATGACCGGGAGACGCAGCTCGTCCTTGACCACGACCGGCGCGCGATCGTCTGGCTCCAGGAGCATGTGACAGGATCGCCGGTCATTGCAGAGGGGAATACCCCGCTCTATTGCTGGGGCGGGCGGGTCTCGGTGTACACGGGACTGCCGACCATCGTGGGATGGGACTGGCATCAGAAGCAACAGCGCGCCTCCGTGGGAGGCATCGTCGTTGATTGGCGCCTGCAGGACGTGCAGACGCTCTACAACAGCCCCGATCCAGCCGAAAAGCGCGAGGTGCTGGAGCGCTACGGCGTGGCTCTGGTGTACGTGGGTGAGCTGGAACGAGCCTACTATGATCCGGCAGGGCTGGCCGCCCTGGATGCCATGGTGGGCGATGACCTGTCGGTCGTCTATCAGGGTGGCCCCGTCACCATCTATGCCGTGCGCGGAGCGAACCAGAGCGCCTCGTTGCGTACGTTTCGGGATAGGCTGGCGACGGTATGGCGCAGATGGGGCCCTAGCTGGATCCCTTCGCGCGTGGCTGCCGAAGGGCCGGCAACGGTGCCCGAGACGCGATCGCTGATGCTGGATGAACCGGTGCAAGAGCTCCCGGTCGTCGCGGACCGCGCCTGGAACGTTGCAGCGAATGGGAGCACACCACTGGCTATCCTAGCTTGGTGGGTCGTGTTCGCGTTGCTGGGATTGGCGGCGTGGCCTCTGGCAGCATCGCTGTTCGCGGGTTGGGACGACGCCGGCTATGCCTGGGCGCGCATCATCGGATGGCTGGCGGCGGGCTATCTGGTTTGGATCGGCGCAAGCCTTCGTCTGTGGGCCAACCTCGCCTGGGTCGGGTGGGTGGCGCTGTTGGGCCTGGGGCTGCTCTGTTGGAGCGGGCTGGCGCAGGGACGCCAGGCCATCGCGACGGCTTGGAACCACAAACGTAAGCTCATCCTCGCCGAAGAGTTGATCTTTACGGTCGCCTTTGGCGCGTTTGTGGTGCTGCGGCTTCTCAATCCGGATCTGTGGCATCCCTGGTACGGCGGCGAGAAACTGATGGACCTGGCCTATCTGAACGCCGTGGTCAAGTCGGCCCACATGCCCCCGTATGATCCCTACTTTGCGCATGGGTACCTCAACTACTATTACTATGGGCACTATATGGTGGGCTACCTTCTCAAGCTGACAGGGCTTGCGCCAGAGGTGGGGTTCAACCTGGCGGTTCCGAGCTTGTTCGGGCTCACGTGCCTGGGCAGTTGGAGCATCGGGAGGCGGCTCGGCCGCTCCAAGATGGCGGGGTTTGCATCCCTGGCCTTGGTTGCGATCATCGGCAACCTGACGGCGCCCATGCAGTGGCTCGAATCGCTGGGCAAGGCAGGCGGTGCCTCTTTCTACGGCGCCGAGATCAGGCTGACGGATCTCCCCGCCGTTTGGAACGGGCTGCTGGCCATGCTGCGGGACAAGGCGACGCTGATGCCCTTTGACTACTGGACGCGGGCAACGCGCGTGATCCCTTACACTATCAGCGAGTTCCCTTTTTTCTCATTTCTGTTCGCGGACCTGCACGCGCATGTGATCGCGCTGCCGTTCACGCTCCTCGTGGTAGCGTTGCTGTTGGCGATGGTTGGCCACGGGGCGGGGCAACGCAAATGGGTGATCCTCTGGTCGGGGACGCTGGCGCTGACGCTGGGCAGCCTCTATGCCGCCAACCCGTGGGACTTGCCGGCGTATGGCCTGCTGCTGGCAGCGCTCTTGGTGGTGCGGGGAGGCCGCTTGAGGGGCTGGAGAGGGGCGGCCCGAGGCTTGCTGCTAGCGATCGGCGCTGCTGCGGGGGGCTATCTACTGTTCCTTCCCTTTGCGCGTTCCTATGTACCGATCCGCGCCGGCCTAGGCTTGCTCCCCGCCGAGGATCGGACGCGGCAGCTCAATGCCCTCGTTCTTTGGGGCACGCATCTACTCCTGGCCGGATCGCTGTTGGCTTGGTGGGGGCGTCGCGCCATCGGCCATCTGCCAGGCGGATGGTGGTTTGCAGCAGCCGTAGCCCTGGTGGTGGCTGGCGCTGGGGCAGCCACGGGTCTAGGCGCTCTGGGGCTGTATCTTCCTTTGCTGGCCGCGTCCGCTTGGCTGGCTTGTGAGCCGGGGCTAGAGGACACGAGTCGGTTACAGCGCTTGATGGTCGTGCTGGCGCTCGGGATGATGGCCGGCGTGGAGGTCGTGTATGTCTCCGACTTTTTAGATGGCACCGACTGGCGACGGATGAACATCGTCTTCAAGTTCTCCTTTCAGGCCTGGGTGCTCCTGGGCCTTGCGTTGGGAGCCAGTTTTCCAGAGTTGTGGCGGCGTCTGTGGGAGGCCCAACCGGCTCTGGGTACGGTATGGCGAGTGGCGGTCGTGCTGGTGCTAGGGGCGGCGGCGGCTTATGTCCCGCTGGCAATCCAGGCGCGGGTGAGCGAGCGCTTCCCCGAGGGTCCAGGACCGCGATGGACGTTGGATGGCTCGGCCTTTATGCGGACGGCGGTCTATCGGTGGCCAGACAGCGACAGCGCCATCGCGTTGCGCTACGACCTGAATGTTATCCGCTGGCTCTGGGAGCATGTGCAGGGGACGCCGGTTGTGGCCGAGGCCCCTCTGGGCTACTATCGGGAGGGTGGGTGCCGGATCGCTTCCTTCACGGGCTTGCCCAATCTGTTGGGCATGCACCAGCGCGAGCAGCGCCCTTGGGGAGCGGTGGCGGCGCGGGAGCGCGATGCACAGGCTTTGTACACTTCTGCCGATGATAGCCAGGCGCTTGGCATTCTGGACAAGTACGACGTGGGCTTTGTGTACGTGGGACAGCTCGAGCGCAACAGCTATGGTGGCGAGGGGATGCTGACGCTCGCTCGGCTCGCGGAGCAAGGCGTCTTGGCGACCGCGTATCAGAATGAGGGCGGCGTGCTCTATCGGGTGGTGCCCGGCGCCTTGCGGGCGGCGCTCGCGCGCGCCGAGGAGGCGGGCAGCTAATGGGCGCGGTACTGCAGTGGTGGTTGGCGCTGAGCGCGATGGGCGTGTTGGCCTATCCGCTGATATGGAGGCTCTGCCGCCACTTACCCGATCGAGGGCTATCGGTGGCGCGCCCCGTCGGCCTGCTGCTGGTTGGCTATGGCTTCTGGTTGCTGGTCACGCTTGGCCTTCTCCAGAATCGCACGTCTAGTATCCTGCTTGTTGTGGTGCTCGTGGTGGCCGTCTCTGCATGGGTGTGGCGGCGCGATGGTGGCGAGATCGTGGCATGGCTTTCCGAGCAACGGCGCCTCCTGCTAACCAGTGAGCTGGTCTTTTTGGTGGCTCTGGTGCTATTTGCGGCTTTTCGGGCCTATAACCCCGAGATCGCGGCCACCGAAAAGCCTATGGAGTTCGCTTTTCTCAACGGCATCCTCCGTAGCGACAGCTTCCCGCCGCGCGACCCGTGGCTGGCTGGCTATGGTATCAGCTACTACTACTTTGGCTATGTGATGATGGCCATGATGACGCGGCTAGCCGGCGTGGCTCCAGGCGTTGGTTTCAACCTGATGGGCAGCACGCTGTTTGCTCTAACGGTGAGCGGTGCCTTTGGGCTGGGCTACAATCTGATGGCCGCGCGCTCTCGGAGGCGAGAGAGGCCTTCGAGCGATGAGGTCTCGTTGGGCGCAGGGGGGCTCACGGCGCTCATGGTGGCCGTCATGGGCAACCTCGAGGGCATCTTTGAGCTGATCCGCGCACGAGGGTGGGGTTCGGATGCCCTGTGGCGCTGGTTGGATGTCAAGAACTTGGGGGCCTCGGGGCCATCGCGCTTCTGGTATCCCGATGACATGTGGTGGTGGTGGCGAGCGTCGCGCGTCATCCATGACCGAGACGCCCTTGGTAACAGCATGGAGGTCATCTCCGAGTTTCCTGCTTTCAGCTTTTTGCTGGGCGACAACCATCCCCACGTGCTTGCGCTGCCGTTCGTGCTGGTAGCGTTGGCTCTGGCGCTGAGCCTGCTGCTCGATGACAGGCCGGGGCGAGTGTGGCGGCTGCGCTGGCCGGGAGGCTGGGCAAGCTTTTGCGGGTATGGGCTCATCATCGGCGGGCTGGGCTTTTTGAATACGTGGGATCTGCCGCTCTACCTTGGCATGATCGTAGCAGCGTATCTGCTCAGGGAGGATGTGCGCTCTCGGCGGTCCATATGGCAGGGCGTGGCCGTAGGGGTTGGGCTCTCGGTCCTGGGCCTCTTGCCGTACCTTCCTTTCTATCTGAGTTTCCGCTCGCAGGCGGGCGGGATCGGGCTGGTGGTCGGCGTCAAAACCAAGCTACACCAGCACCTGCTAATGTTTGGCGCCCAGCTCATCTGGCTGGTGCCGGCGCTGGTGGGCTTGGTGCGGAGCGTGCGCCGCGGATCCTCTGGCGGTTCCTGGGGCACGTTTGATCTTGTAGGTGGGGTTGGGCTCGCTGCTTTGACCCTCCTATGCGCTCTACAGGGCTGGTGGACGGCGTGGTTGGGCGCGGTGATCGCAGGGGCCTCGGCGTGGATGCTGGCGGCTTGGTGGACGGGGCGAGTCGGCAGTGGCGGCACCGACGGCCCTATGCGCTTGAGCCTGGCCATGGTGGCCTTGGCGGGCGCACTGGTGGTCTTTTGCGAGTTCCTCTTTCTGCGCGATGTGTTTGGCACGCGGATGAATACCGTCTTCAAGTTCTACTACCAGGTGTGGGTGCTCCTGGGAGTGGCCAGCGTGCATCTAGCCGTGCGCGGTCTGGAGGGATGGCATCCGTCGATGGCCGCCGGCAGAGTCGCACGTTGGGCGCTGGTGGCCTCGGCGGGCTTGGCGATGGTGGGGGGGCTGCTTTACACGGCGGCAGCGGTGCCCGCCAAGGCGGGCGGATTCTCGACGTCGCCCACATTGGATGGGACAGCGTATCTGCAGCAGGCGGCGCCCGACGAGTACGCCGCCATCCAGTGGCTGCGGGCACACGCGCGCGATGATGACGTGCTCGTGGAGGCGCCGGGAGGGTCCTACTCGGAGTTTAATCGCCTTTCTGCCTGGACGGGCGTGCCCACGCTGCTAGGTTGGATGGGCCATGAGCTGCAGTGGCGCGGCAACTATGATATCCAGGGCGAACGCGAGCCGGACATTGCCGCTATCTACCAAAGCTCCGATGTGGCCCGAACCGAGGCCCTCTTGGACGCCTATGGCATCGATCTGGTCGTGGTGGGGCCGCGTGAGCGAAGCAAGTATGGGGTCAGTCGCCTCACTCTGCAAAAGCTGGACGCGATCCTGGAGCGCGTCTATGAGAATCCGAGCTATGTGATCTATGGACGGGGCCGCTAGGGCTCGTTGTCTCGCTTGTGGTATAATCGCTAGAACGTCCGAGCCGTGAACGGAACTGGGGTACAATGGAGACGGCTAGCCGAGCCGAGGCGTCATCTTCAGATGGCCGAACACACCAGCTTGATCTGAGCTGGCTGACCGTCGAGGTCGCCGGCTATGTGGGGCTGGTGTTGCTGGCGTTGACCGCCCGGCTCTTGCTGCTGGACCTGTGGCCCCTGTCGCAGGACGAGCTGCCGGCGGCGCTCTCGGCGCTACGAGCGGCCCGAGGCGAGGCCTGGCGCGCGGCATCGTACAGCCCGCTGCTGTTCGCCCTCGATCTGCTCCTGTTCGCGCTGACCAAAGCCACCGATGGGGCGGCTCGGTTGGTCTCGGCTCTGGCCGGTACCGCCATTGTGGCGACGCCGTACCTCTTCCGTCGACGCCTGGGGAGGTGGGGGGCGTTGGCGGCCGCGGCGTTGGCGGCCGTGTCTCCGTTGGGGCTCTATCTGTCGCGGAGCGGCGATGGGACCGTGTTGGCCCTGCTGTTCGTCGTCCTGGTGCTGGCGTCCTTGGAGCATGGACGGCCTGGTCTGTTGGTCGTTTCTCTGGCGCTGGGCGTGCTGACCACGCCCGGATTCTATACGCTACCGATTGGCATAGCCATCGCGGTTCTTATCATGCGGTTGGTTGGGCGCTCGCATCCCACCGTAGCTAGGCTGCGTGAGGTCTTGCGTGGCGTGTCCCGTAGCCATCTCGTTTGGGGTGGCGTGGTGTTGGCGCTCGGTGCTACCGCCGCGACGGCGAACCTGGCGGGCGTCGGGGCGACAGCCGAGCTGGCGTGGCGTTGGGTGACCGGCCTGGTGCCATCCGCAGATGCGCCCGCATGGTGGTGGACGGCGGCCAGCTTGGCCTTCTACGAGCCCGTCACTTTGGTGCTGGCCGTGGCCGCTGCGGTGTAC
>JBNGEB010000037.1:0-5099 GCA_049975585.1 Anaerolineae bacterium | reverse complement strand
GTGTACGCGTTCCGGCCTTTGGGCGAGGCCTGGGAACGCGCCGTGGCCATCTGGCTGGCGTGGTCGTTGGCTCTGGGCACGGTGGGGGGGCATCGAGGGCCGCTTTGGCTGGCCCAGGTGTGGCTGCCCGCCGTGGTGCTGGCGGCGCGAGGGGTAGAGCGGCTGGTGACTGCCGCCGCAGCGCGTGATCATGATGGTCGCGATCTGGCAGCTACGCTTGTGACCTGGGCCATCCTCTGCTTTGCTTGGCTGCAGTTGGCGGCCTATCAGCATACGGCGCAGCGCGTCCGCTTGAGCCTGATGATCTGGGGGATGGGCGCGGGCTTGGTGTTGCTCTGGGGATATGGGCTTTGGCGTGGCACCTGGCGAGCCCTGCGCGTCGCGGCGTGTGGTATCGCCCTGTTCGGCGCCATGGTTCAGCTTTCTAATGCCAGTGCCTTGGCCTATCGGACGGCGCGAGACCCACGCGAGTTGCTCTTTGGGCGGACGGTATCGGTTGAGGTTCGAACACTGGAGGATCTGGTGGCTCGCGAGGCCGCCCTCGAGGGGATGGATCGGACGACGTTGCGCCTAGCATACGATCGGGATCTAGACAGAATTCTAGGTTGGGTCTTGCGCGACTATCCGTTAGCCCATGCATCCGAGGATCCGTTGGACGAGCCGGATGCCGATGTCTGGATCACGCCAGAGCTCCCGGAGGAGGATTGGCCGGCACGACTGGTGGGCCAACGCGTCGCCCTCTGGGAGACGCTGGACAAGGCATCTCTGACACGGTTGGACCCTTTGCGCTGGTTCGTGACGCGTTCCTCGGTCGGGCGTACGGCCAAGGAGGCTGTGCACGTGTGGGTGCGTGCTGACTCGGGTGCAAGCGCGCCATGAGGGAGGATGGGAGTAGATCCATGACGCAAAAGGAGGGCAGCGGCTTGTTGCTAGATCGCCCGCTGTTCGGAAGCAAACGGGTCACCTGGATGACCGTCGCCTATGTGGCGATCATGCTCTTTGTCGCGTTCACGCGTCTGTGGGATCTATCCTCTCGGGGCTTTAGCCATGACGAGTCCATCCATGCGTGGGAGGCCTGGAAGCTGGTTACCGGCCAGGGTTATCAGCATAACCCGGTCTACCATGGGCCATTCTTGTATCACTTTACCGCCTTTATCTATGCTCTATTCGGTCATAGTGACTTTACGGCGCGACTGGGCACCTCCTTGATCGGGATCGCGATGGTGTCGATGCCGCTATTCTTCCGACGCTGGCTCGGCGACAAGGGGGCCCTCTTTGCAATGCTGCTGATGGCCATCTCTCCCGTGGTCATGACGCGGTCGCGGTTCATTCGGCATGATCAGGGCGCGGTGCTCTTTAACCTGCTGCTCGTGGCGGCCATGTTACGCTACCTGGAGAGCCGGCGTCAGGGGGACCTCCGTCTCGTGGCTGCGGCCTATGCCTTGGGCTTTGCGGCGAAAGAGACCACGTTCATCACGTACGCCATCTTTGGCCTGTTCGTAGGAGCTATCTGGCTTTGGGACATCTGGCAGAGTCGGCCCGGCGAGGTAGAGCGGCTCTTGCCATCCCTGAGGCACAGCAACTTTGGCGATCATGCTTCCTTCGATGTCGTGATCGTGATGGGAACGTTGCTGCTTCCTTGGGCTTCGCCCCTTGCCATCCAGGCGCTGGGGTTCGATCCTATCGACTATAGCGAGAATGGGATCATCTCGTCCGGCGTCATTCTGGGGGTAGTGCTGGCAATCAGCATTGCCATCGGATTGGCGTGGGACCGCAAGTTGTGGCTCGAATGCGCTGGCATCTTTTGGGGGATCACCGTCTTCTTTTTCACGACTGTATTCACTAACGGCCAGGGGCTGGCGACGGGCGTGGTGGGATCCCTGGGCTATTGGCTCTCGCAGCACGGCGAGGCGCGCGGCAACCAGCCGTGGTTCTACTATGTAGTGCAATTGGGGCTCTACGAGTTTCTGCCGGTACTGTTGGCGATTGCTGGCACGGTGATGTTCGCCTTGCGGCGCGATGCCGTGCCGACGCAGGAGCGAGACCGAGAGGCCGCGATTGCGTTGTTGGAGGGCACACTCCCGCGTGCTCCCTTTGTGGGCTTGCTGGTGCTCTGGGCGTGGCTCGCTTTATTCGTCTACTCCTGGGCAGGCGAAAAGATGCCCTGGCTCACGTTGCACATCGCGGTGCCCATGCAGCTGCTCGGAGGGTGGGCCCTCGCTCGCCTGACCGATCTCGACTGGCACGACGTCCGTGAGCGTGGTGGGCTCTGGCTATTGCTACTGGTGCCGTTGTTGCTGCTGTCGCTGGTGATGCTGGCCAAACGGCAGTTCTCTCTGGGTACCACCCTCGAGGAGCTTCGCGAGACGATGGGTTGGCTTGCCGCCTTGATCGCGGCCGGCATCGTAGGGGGGTTCGTGTGGGCAACGGCCCGACGCCTGCAGCCGCGGCAGGCTTGGCGGCTTGTGGCGCTTGCGCTGGTCGTGGTTCTGATGGCCGCGACGCTGCGGTTCGCCTGGATGGCAAGCTTTATCAACCAGGATCTTGCCACCGAGTTCCTGTTCTATGCCATGGGCACGCCCGACGATGCCCTGGTGGCGCGCGAGCTGGAAGAGATGTCGCGTCGGTTGACGGGCGGGCTCTATCTCAAGGTGGCCTACGACAATGACACGAGCTGGCCCTTTGTCTGGTACCTGCGCGATTTCGAGAACGCTACCTACTTTGTGGGGAGCATGGAAGGCCCAGCGGACGCTGACGTGGTGCTGGTGGGGCCGTCCAACGAGGCTGCTATCAAACCGCTGCTGGGGAACCGCTACTTCCGCCGACAGTATCGGCTGATCTGGTGGCCTGACCAGGACTGGTACATGCAGATGCCGGACACGCTCTGGGACCATCTGCGTACGCCCGAGGGGCGGCGGCAGCTCTGGAACGTGATCTGGCGTCGAGAGTCCGAGCATAGCTTGGATGCCTGGCCCCTGGTGAACAAGTTCGCCATGTACGTGCGTCGGGATGTAGCTATGCAGCTCTGGGACTATGGTCCGGAGGTGTCCGTGGCGGCCGAGCCGCTTCCTGGGGACGAATACCTGGAAAAATGGCGTCCCCGCGAGGCCGTGACGGCCTGGGGCAGCCCTGGCAGTGAGCCAGGTCGCTTCCGTGCGCCCAAGGGCCTTGCCATGGATGGCCAGGGGAACGTGTATGTGGCCGATAGCCAGAACCACCGCATCCAGGTGTTCGACGGATCGGGCGTGCTGCTACGGCAGTGGGGGCAGGAGGGCTCGGGCCCGGGGCAGTTCCTGGAGCCATGGGGCTTGGACGTGGACGCCGAGGGCAACGTGTACGTCGCGGATACGTGGAATCATCGGATCCAGGTCTTTGACGCGCAGGGCAACTATCTGCGGTCGTGGGGCACCTTTGGCCAAACGGGCGTCCCTGGCGATGGCGATCTGCTCTACGGGCCGCGCGACGTGGCCGTGGATCCCGATGGCAACGTCTATGTCAGCGACACGGGCAACAAGCGCGTGGTCAAGTACACGCCCGACGGCGTCATGCTGCTCGCTATCGGTGGAGCGGGCTCGGAGCCGGGGCGGCTTGACGAGCCCGTGGGCCTCGCGGTCCGATCGGATGGCACGCTCTATGTGGCCGACACGTGGAACCATCGCATCCAGGCGTTCGACGCCGATGGGACGTTGCTGCGCTGGTGGGATGTGTACGGCTGGGAGAGCATGTCGGTGGTCAACAAGCCGTTCTTAGCTCTGGACGCCGAGGGCCGCGTGTACGCGACGGACCCTGAAGGCTATCGCGTGCTGGTCTTTGCCGATGATGGCGCCCTGCTGGACGTGTGGGGCCAGTTTGGCACCGACCTGAGCTCCATGCAGCTCCCGACAGGCATCGTGGTAGATGGCGCAGGGCGCGTCCTGGTCGTGGATAGCGACAACCATCGCATCCTGGTCTTTGCGGCGGAATAGCATGGCGATGGGCGGTTCGAGACAAGCGCGCCGTCTGGATGGTGTCCGGGCGGTGCTGTTCGATTTCGACGGCACGCTGGTGCGCCAAAGCATCGATTTCGCCCGCATGCGCACGGAAGTGCTGGACCTGGCCGCTCGCTTTGGCGTCGAGGCCGCCGATCTCGCGAGGCTGCCGGCGCTGGAGATCATGGCGTCGGTGGCGCAGCGTCTGGAAGCTACCGATGGCGGGCAAGCGTCCATCTACTTGCGAGAGGCTGCTCGGGCCATAGAAGCGGTCGAGATGGCGGCTGTTAGCGTTGCCAGGCCGCACGCCGGGGTGCCCGGAGCTCTCGAGGCGCTAGCCGACCGCGGCTTTGCCATTGGCATCGTCACGAGGAATTGCCGCAGGGTCGTTGGCGAGCTTCTGACGCGGTATCCCCTTGCGCATCACGCCCTCCTCACGCGCGATGACGTCGCCCACGTCAAGCCAGACCCTCGCCACTTGCACGACGCTGCCCAACGCCTGGGCGTGCCCATCGAGAGCTGTATGATGTGCGGGGATCATCCCATGGACGTCGCGGCAGGCCGGGCCGCCGGCGCCTTTACGGCAGCTGTCGTGTATGAGGATGCGGCCATCGGCCGGGATCGCTTTGTGGGGCCCTATGCTCCCGATCTGGTGGTTGAAAGCGTGCCCGAGCTTGTGGCACGTGTGAGCGATCCGGCTGCGGATGGCGACGAGGACGACAGGCAGCAAGGATGAGCTTGGATGTCTAGAGCCGACCGCTGCCAGGATGCTGACGGGCCGAGCCGCGTAGAGGTGCTTCAGCGCCAGCGCCTGGTTGACGATTTCTTCAAGATGGACCGGATTCTGGTTCGTCGCCAGCGCTACGACGGGACTATGGATACGCCACGCTGGCGGCTCGTCTTTGAGCGGGGCGACGCGGCGGGCGTATTGCTCTACCATCCGGATACGTGGGACGTGCTCTTGGTGCGGCAGTTTCGCTATCCAGCTTATGCGCGGGGAGACGACGGCTGGCTCTGGGAGCTGGTCGCGGGGACGCAGGCGCCGGACGACGACCCCGCGGCGACAGCCCGACGCGAGGCGATGGAGGAGGCCGGGTACCGTCTCGGTGAGCTTGAGCGGGTAGGCACGGT
>JBNGEB010000036.1:2103-14385 GCA_049975585.1 Anaerolineae bacterium | reverse complement strand
CCCGGGTTCTGGACCCTTTGCTAGCTACGCCGCTCCTACTGGCCCTTCGCCAACTGGCGCGGCAAGGACCCCGATCGCGCGCGCCGGTCTTTGTCCTGGCTATCAGCTTGGGCTTGGGGGTGTTCTATGCGTCGCTAGCCCGCAGCTCGCAGATCTGGACTAGCGACCGGTTGCGACACGAGGTCGGCGCCGATCTGACCTTTGACCACGCCGTAATTGAGGACCAGTGGGGCGGGGGCTTGCCCCGTGGAGCGGATGCTTGGCAACTACCTTCGCAAGATTATGAGGCCATAGAGGGCGTCACCCGGGCGACGCGCGTTGCTAGCTATTCGGCTGGCACCCGGATTGGCGGAAGGCGCGAACAGAGAATCAGCCTCATCGGGATCGAGCGGATGAGCTTTCCTGCGGTGGCCTACTTCCGATCTGACTATGCCAAGGCTCCACTAGGCGAACTGATGAACCAGCTCGCCCTCCATCCGCGGGGCGCATTGGTGTCACGGGCTTTCGTCCAGGAGCATGGCCTGCTCGTGGGGGACCCGCTAATCGTGTCCTTCCGTCCCGAGAACCAAGACGCGACCTCCACGCTGGACTATGAGATCGTGGGCACATTCGAGTACTTTCCCACCGTCGATCAAGACGAGCTGGCAGTGGTCGTGAACATCGAGACCATATTCGAAGGTGTAGGCCAGGTGTTGCCACACTCGATCTGGATGCGAACCAGCCCGCAAGCCGATGTGGACGCTATCATGGCGCAAGTTGAGGGCTTGGGCATAGTCCCCGCCCGACCCCGCGTACTGGCCGAGATCCAGGAGAAGGAGGAAGGACAGCGCGAGTATGTGGGAGCCCTGGGAACCATGTCCGTCAGCTTCCTAGCCAGCTTGCTGGTGGCAGCTGTTGGCACTCTGGTGCATCTCTTCGCTGGGCTGATGCACCGTCGGAGCACGCTGGCGATGCTGCGAGGCATCGGTTTCCGTCTGAGCGAAGTGAGCGCCTCTGTTCTGTCCGAGTACGCGATTCTGGTCGGTGTGGCCACCACTGGTGGAGCCCTGGTCGGCCTAGCGGCGTCCGAGCTGTACGGCCCCTACATGCCGTTGGCATCTCCCTCAATCGAGGCAATCCCCCCTTTCATCGCGTACAATGACACTAGCGCTATGTGGCTGATGGCCGTCGCCATGCTGCTGACGACGCTGACAGTTGTGTTGCTGGCTTTTCGCTATCTCAAGCGCCAGCGAGTCTTTGAGGCCTTGAGGATGGGGTAGCTCTCACTCGATGCAGCAGTCTACCTGGGCGTGTTGGATCGAGCCTGGAACTTTGCGTTGCGAGAACGCTCGAGACCGCATAGACGTCGGTCTCTCAGCCATCCGTGATCCTCGCGCTACCAAGCGCCCAGGCGGGTCGGAGCGAGAATGTGTTCGCCACGTTATTGCCTAGTCATCCGATTTACACACCTAAACCGCGAGAGGAGGAGGCCTTGGTGCTCGGTGACGTTTTTATTTGATTGGACACGGCTTGCGAGGGATCGGCTCTCGCCCACTGGGCCTGTGTGAAAGCCGCCCTGAGGGACCTAGGGCTTGCACAAGCGTGGCGTGGCTGCGCTCGACTCAGGAGGTGATCTGTGGGAAAGAGAAAACCGCTTCCGATGCATGTGCATCGGAAGCGGTCATTGGCTGCTAGCCTATGGTATTGCCTGTCAGCCGTTGGGATACGAGCGGGACCTCAGCCTTGGCCGGCGTCCTCCCTCAGTGCACGTCCCAACGACGTGTCAGGTGGTTACCAGCGTCGGCTGCCACCGCGCTCGGAGCGGTCGGCGTGAGGCTTGGCCTCGGCAACCTTGATGGTGCGACCGTCAAGGTCCTTGTCGTTCAGCTGCTGGATAGCAGTGGCCGCGTCGGCCTCATTCTCCATGGTGACGAATCCAAAGCCACGCGCCCGGCCGGTATCACGATCGGTGATCACTGCGGCCTCAGCCACGGGGCCGACGGTCTCGAAATGACGGCGCAAGCTGGCCTCGGTCGTGTCATAGGACAGATTGCCTGCATACAGTTTACTAGCCATTGATTCTCTTCCTCGTATTCTTGTGCGATTCGTGGCCAGAGCGCTCAGATCCACAGGTTTGGCGCAGTAGCTGAGGGTACAGACAGCGCGTCCATCGTTTCGCTGCGTGAGGGTCCTACGTGGCCCCAGGTCCTCGGAACGAGCACTCTTGGAAGAGGATCGACGGTCAGGAACCGGTTCTCGACAGGCATGCTCAGCGCGCAATGGCCTCCAGTAGTAACGCTACTAGTATGCATCCAATCAGAAAATCTGTCAAATGGAAGAAAAAAATCCAACTTGGTGGCATTCCGTTTGAATGCAGCTTATTTCAGCCAACGCTTGGAAGTAGCAGGGAATGGACCTCTGCTGGTAGCATGGCGTACAGCGCTTCATAGCAGATGATCCACTGGCCCCACGCGCTCATGTGCCTCCCTCAGATCATCCTCTACCTGGCGGAGGTACCGGCTGACTACGGCCAGGCTCGAGTGCCCTAGCAAACGTTGCAGCGTGATCAGGTCACACCCAGACCGCAAGGCCGAAATGGCAAAGGCCCGGCGGAACGCATGCAGACTGGGTACGGGGACCTGCGCCCGTTTCGCTCGTCTGCGGAGCACCTCGCGGAGTCCGGCGAAGGTCAGACGCTTGCCCTGCAACGTCACCCATAGCGGGTCCGAGTCGCTGACCTCGCCTCGCAGGCGGAGGTACCGCACTAGGGATCGGCGCGTCTTGGAACCGATGAACGTCACGCGCCTCTTGCCGCCCTTGCCGCGCTCGATGAGCACCGAGCCTGTAGGGAGGTCGACATGCTCGACATTCAGGGCGTGCAACTCTGCCCTGCGGGAGCCTGAATCCAGCAGGAAGAGCATGATGGCGCGGTCCCGCTCCCCGTAGAAGGTGCGGCGCTTGCAGGTAGCGAGCATGGCTCGAAGATCCTTCAATGGAACCGGCTCCAAGGGGGGATCGTTGACACGGGGAGCGGGGACTTTGGCCAACGGACTGGACCAGCCTTGTGGCTCGGTCTCTGTTTCCCACCAGTTCAGGGAGGCCCGTAGTGCGCGGTAGACGGCATGGACCCCGCCGGGGGTGCGAGTACGGCGCAGCTTGACGAGCATTTCGCGAATGTGGATGGGGCGGATCTGGGCGACCTGGTGAATGCCCTATGCCCTGCTGGCCGAGGTGGCCCAGCACGATGTCGAGCTTCTCCTCGTAGAACTCGACGGTCCGAGGGGAGAGGCCATGTGCTTGTCGGTCGATGAGGAAGGCCCGAATCTCGGTGGGGAGGTCCGACTCGAAAACTGGACGAATCCGGTACTTACTGGCAGAGGCAGACATGAAAAGAGACCCCTTTTCTTTGGAGTGGGCTGGGATCTCTTCCCATCCTATGCCGTTAGCGCGCCCAGCAGGGGTCGAACCTGCAACCATCGGATTCGAAGTCCGGTACTCTATCCATTGAGCTATGGGCGCGAGCAACGCTACCCATTCTACTGCCCACCTCCTCCTTCGTCAAACCCCTCCTTCACTTGACATCCAACCCCGTCCCGCCTACAAGTCAACCAGCGACTCATCTTCGACCCGCGCACGCTACCAGGAGTCACCACCATGCCCTACCAGCCTACCTATGCCTCCCTCTCGCAGCACCCCGTGCCCGACTGGTTCCACGATGCCAAGCTCGGCATCTTTGTTCACTGGGGCCTCTACTCTGTGCCCGCCTGGGCGCCCACCGTCGGCGAGGTTCACAAGGTCGTCAAGGAAAAGGGTTGGCGCTACTGGTTCGCCCACAACGCCTACGCCGAGTGGTACCTGAATACCCTCCGCATCGCCGATAGCCCCACCGCCCAGCGCCATCGCGAGCTCTATGGCGATGCTGACTATGACGGCTTTGTGCCCGCTTTCAACGATGCCGTTGCTAGCTGGGATCCCGCCGCCATGGCCGAGGCCTTCTCCCGGGCCGGCGCCCGCTATGTGGTGCTCGTCACCAAGCATCACGACGGGTTCACCTTGTGGCCGAGTGAGCACGCGAATCCCCATCGCGGCCCGTACGCTGCCGATCGCGACATCGTCGGGGAGCTCACGGGTGCCGTGCGGCAGCAGGGCCTCCGTATGGGGCTCTACTACTCGGGCGGGCTCGATTGGACCTTCACTTCCAAGCCCATCCGCGGTCTGCCCGGCCTGGTGCGCGGCATCCCCCAGTCAAGAGCGTATGCCGACTATGCCACGGCCCACTGGCGCGAGTTGATCGCGCGCTACCAACCCGACGTCCTCTGGAACGACATCGGCTATCCGCGGCGTGCGGATCTCCACGCGCTCATGGCCGGCTATTACAACGAGCACCCTCAGGGCGTCATCAACGATCGCTTCCGTCAATGGGTGCCGTTCCGAAAGACTCACAACGACTTTACCACGCCCGAGTACCAGGTCTATGATAAGATCGTCGAGGCCAAGTGGGAAGCCACGCGCGGCGTCGGGTTCTCCTTTGGCTACAACCAGAACGAGGGTCCCGACAAGCTGATCTCCGAGCGCGACCTGATCCACTCGTTCGCGGACATTGTGAGCAAGAACGGCAACCTGCTGCTCAACGTGGGCCCCAAGGCCAACGGCTCGCTACCCGAGGGCCAGGCCGACCGCCTGCGCGCCCTGGGCGACTGGCTGCGCGTGAACGGCGAGGCGATCTATGCCACGCGACCCTGGACCCAGGCCGAAGGCACCACCGCGAAGGGCGCCCAGGTCCGCTACACCCATCGCGACGGCGCGGTGTATGCGATCGTGCTTGCCGAGGCCAACGTGGGTGACCTGACGCTGCGCGGGCTGCGACCGCGCGCCGGCGCCGTGATCCGCTTCGCGGGGCAGGGGGGCGCGTTGCCTTGGGAGGCCCAGGCGCAGGACGTGCGCATTGCGCTGCCGCCCGAGCTCCCGTCGGGACCGGCGTTCGCGCTGGCCATCGAGGGGGGCGTCACACCAGCCTAGCGCGAGAGCGACCCGCTAGGCATCGACACGCTGGGCGTGACGGTCTAGGGCGGCCCGATAGGCGCGCGTTGCCCAGGATACCGGCGTCAGCCCCCCGATGCGGCAGCAGCACCACCCGGTCGCCCAGGCCGACCGCACTCGCCAGCGCTGCGAGGTCGGGTGCCCTGGAATCCTCGCTGGGGATGACGAGGGCAGCCAGATACGGCGCCAATGGCACGCGTCCTCGCATCTTGAGGTCGTGAAAGCCATCGCTGCGGGCGTCTGGATGCCCCAGCAGATCCTGACTGGCAAAGTAGAGCTTGGCCGTCGGTACGAACGCATCGGCGAACTCGTCCCATGTCAACGGATCCTCTGGATCGGTGGGGCTGCGATCCACCAAGCGTTGGTACACCACCCAGTCGCCGATGGCACGGTCGTCTCCTAGCATGAACATGACATGACGGAAATAGTCGGGCGGATCGCACGGGATGTTGCGTCGCTGCCGCGCCAGGATCTGCCCCGGCAGCCCGTACAGCGCCGTGGCCGACAGCAGTGCCCCCGACCGGAGCACCCCCGCCAGCGCCGAGGGCGGCGTGGCGTGGCTCAGCAAGGTGGGGAGCCAGCTCGGATCGCGGGCGGCATGCTGGCGCAGACGCCCGGGCTGCGACCGCCACAGATCTTGTAGCAGAAGCGCTTCCGCATTCGCGCCGTCTGGCGCGCGCAGCCCTTCCCGCACCGACGTGCGCACCTGCTCCGCGATGCCAGCCTCTCCCCGCAACGCTGGGTGGAACCAGATCGCCACGCGTCGGCCGTGGAACAGCTCATAGAGCAGGTACTCGCTCAGCAAAAAGAGATCCGTCGGGGTGGGGCGGAGAATCGGCTCGCCAGCGGCCAGCTCGCGGCGCTCGGCGATGGCTCCGGGCACGTGCCAACGCTGGAAGCAGCAGCGATACACACGGAATCCACACGTCGGGTCGTCAGGGTGGTGGCGCCCGCTACTGGGGTAGTTGAGGTCGGGGCGTATGGTCACAAGCAGCGGATACCCCTCGCGAAGGAGCATCCGCTCTGCCTCGCAAGAGCCCAGGGGATCGGGGCCCCGCAGCTCGGCGACCTGATCCCCAACGATGGGCTCCAGTCACCATGCGCTCACGCAGACCCTCCCGCCTGCCACCCGCGCGACCCTCGACCCCTGCCGCATCCTGCCCCTAGGGCGTCACCGCCTCTGGCACGGACTGCTTGCGGAACTGGCTCATGTACAGGTTATAGTAGAAGCCTCTTTGGGCCAGCAGCTCCGGATGGGTGCCCCGCTCGATGACACGACCTTCGTTGATGACCAACACTTGGTCGGCCTCGCGGATGGTGCTCAGCCGGTGCGCGATCACAAAGCTGGTACGTCCCTCCATCAACTTGAGCAGGGCCTCTTGGATGTGCGCCTCGGTGCGCGTGTCCACGCTGCTGGTGGCCTCATCCAGGATGAGGATGGCCGGATCGGCCAGGATCGCCCGCGCGATGGCGAGAAGCTGCCGCTGCCCCTGGCTTAGGTTGGTGCCGCGCTCGGTAAGCACCGTGTCATACCCATCGGGCAGGCGGTGGATGAACTGGTGCGCGTTGGCCAACTTGGCAGCCGCGATCACCTCGCTATCGGTGGCGTCAAGCCGCCCATAGCGGATGTTCTCCATGACGGTATCGGCGAACAAAAAGTTGTCTTGCAACACGATGCCCAGCC
This sequence comes from Anaerolineae bacterium, assembly GCA_049975585.1. Lineage (GTDB taxonomy): Bacteria > Chloroflexota > Anaerolineae > UBA1429 > UBA1429 > DAIRUQ01. The sequence continues at coordinate 7,682 of JBNGEB010000036.1, read as the reverse complement.
TGCGGCGTAGATCGGCCTTGCGCACTTTGCGAATATCATGGCCGTCCACGCGGATCACGCCGTCGTCTAGATCATAGAAGCGCGTCAGCAGGTTGACGATGGTCGTCTTGCCGGCGCCGGTGGGGCCGACCAAGGCGATGGTCTGGCCCGGAAGGGCCTCTAACGACACATCGCGCAGGACCTCTACGCCACGCTCATAGCTGAAATCGACGTGGTCAAAGACGACGTGGCCTTCCAGGTCGGGTAGGGGGATGGCGTCGGCCGCATCCTCGATCTCGGGCTGTTCATCCAAGATCTGGAACACGCGCTCGGCCCCCGCGATAGCCGATTGCACCTGATTGTACAGGTTGCCTAGCTGTCGCAAGGGCGCGGCAAAGCGCCGCGAATAGCTGATGAACGTAGCGATGGTGCCCACGGTGGCCAGGCCCTGGATCGCCATCCAGCCGCCGATGCCCACCAGCACCGCAATGTTGGCATTGGAAAATATCCCCATCAGCGGCGGGACCAGGCTGGCATAGCTCATGGCGCGTATGCCCGTCTCGCGGACGTCCTCGTTGGCGCGCTGGAAGCGATCGAATGTCGAGCCCTGCTGCCCAAAGGCAATGATCACGCGCTGCCCCGAATAGACCTCTTCCAACTGGCCGTTGAGCGTCCCTAGCTGCTCCTGGAGAGCGCGAAAGCCGCCGCGCGTCCGTTTGCCCACCACCCCCACAAACAGGGTCATCAAGGGCAGGACGATCATGGAGGCCAACGCCATCCAAACGTTGAGCACGAACATCATCACCAGGATGCCCACCAGCGTCAGCAAGCCCGAGATGAGCTGCGTGATCTCCTGCGAGATGACGCGGTTGATGGCGTCAATGTCGTTGGTGAGGCGGCTCATGAGCTCGCCGTGGGGTTGCCGATCAAAGAATCGCAGCGAGAGCGTTTGCAGATGCTGGAATAGATCGCGTCGCAGCACCTGCATGGCCCGCTGCGAGATCCTCGCAAGGATGATTCCCGTCAACGCACTGGTCAGCGCCGCGCCCACATAGACCGCCAACATCAGCAGGCTGATGCGCAGAAGCCCTGGCAGGTCCTTGGTAGCGATGTAGCCGTCGATAGCGCGGCCCATTAGGACCGGCCCTGCCAGCGAGAGGACCGAGCTAACGATGACTAGCCCTACGACCACCAGCAGGCCCACCTTGTATGGTTTCAGGTAGCCCAGCAGCCGCCGCAGCGTGCCGCCGATGTCGTCGGCGCGCTCGATCCGTGCGGGCCCTCGGCCAGGGCCATGTCTCCGTCGTTGCCCCTCGGAGCCGCCAGACCTATGCTGTGTGCCCATGGATGGACCCTCCGTTGCCGAGCTGCGACATATAGATATCTTGGTAGATGGGGCTGGATTGCATCAGCTCATCGTGGGTGCCCGTGGCCGCCACTTGGCCGTTCTCCAGCACTACGATGCGATCGGCGGTCAACGCCGTGCTGATGCGCTGCGCGATGACCACCGAGGTCGTGCCTTGCATGGCTTCGCGCATGGCCTCCTCGAGTTGGGCCTCGGTGTCCACGTCCACCGCGCTGGTGCTATCGTCTAGGATCAGCACCCGCGGGCGCACCAGCAATGCGCGGGCGATGGCGATGCGCTGCTTCTGCCCGCCTGAGAGGTTCACGCCGCGTTGCCCGACCATGGTGTCATATCCATCGGGAAAGGCCATGATGAACGCGTGCGCCTGCGCCACGGTGGCCGCCGCCACGATCTCCTCGTCCGTCGCATCGGGACGGCCATAGCGGATATTGTCGCGGATCGTCCCCGTAAAGAGCACCGTCTCTTGCAGCGCCATGCCGATCTGCCCGCGCAGCGCTTCCAACGGCATGTCGCGGACGTCGATCCCGTCAACCATCACGCGGCCGCCCGTCACGTCATAGAAGCGGGGGATCAGGTTCACTAGGCTCGACTTGCCAGAGCCCGTCTCTCCCAGAATCACGACCCGCTCGCCGGGGAGCGCCTGCAAGCTGACGTGGCATAGCACCGGATCGCCGCCATCGCCGTCATAGGCAAAGCTGACGTCGTCAAAGACGATCTCGGCAGGCACGCGTTCGGCGCCACCGGGGACGGCTGTGGGCTCATCCCCGCCGACGATGGCCGGCTGTTCATCGAGAATCTCCAGGATGCGCCCCGCGGACGCCTCCGCGGCGGCGAGCGGACCGATGAGTCCGCCAAGCGACAGGATCGGGAACAGCGACGACAGCAAATAGTTGATGGCGGCTACCATGGCACCCAGACTCAGCGATCCGCCGATGACGGCTTGGCCGCCGAACCAGATGGCCGCCACGATGCCTAGGTTGAGCAGCACCGTCAGGGCGGGCATCAGAACAGAGAGCATCTGGATGACCTCGATGGTGCGGGTAGTGAGGTCCTGGTTGGCCTCTTCAAAGCGTCTGTTCTCGTGCTCGGTGCGCACGAATGCCTTGACCACGCGCACGCCCGCTAGGTTCTCCTGGAGCACGTTGTTCAGCCGATCCAGGCGTTGCTGCACCGACAGAAACAGGGGACGCGCCCTGGTGGCCAGCAAGGCCATGGCGCCCGCTAGCAACGGCAGCAGCACCAGGATCACGCCCGCCAGGGGCGGGCTGGTGCGAATCAGCATCACCACGCTGCCCACCATCAGCAGGGGCATGCGCGTGAGGAGCCGCAGCGACAGCATGGCGACCATCTGCACCTGGTTCACGTCGCTGGTGGTGCGGACGATGAGCTGGCCCGTGCGGATGCGGTCCAGGTTGCCAAAGGACCACGCCTGCACGCTCTTGACGATCTCGCGGCGGAGATCGGCGCCAAAGTTCTGGGAGACGCGCACCGAGAGCAACGTGTTGGTCACCGCGAACGCCGCGCTCAGAACGGCCACGCCCAGCATGGTAGCCGCCGTGCGCAGGACAACGCCGAGATCGCCGGCCGCGATGCCGTCATCGATGGCCTGCTGCGTTAGGCGCGGGATGGCGAGGTCCGCCACAACCTGCGCCAGCAGCACCACTAACGCGACGATGATCGCGCCCTTGTAGGGCTTGAGCAGACGATAGAGTCTGGGAAGGGATTTCATGAGAGCTCCTGATTGCCGTGGGTCGCTACGTGCGTAGGCGAGCCGTGGTGGGCGCGATGCTGGGGCGGATGGCCCTTGGGCGGGGGCGGCGCGCACCCGCCTAGCGCCAGGTTGTCGCGCACGCGCATCAGCAACCGCTGGAGCGTCTCGCGCTCCTCCTCCGATAGGCCGGCCTGGATCTGGCTCTCCAGCTCACACCAGCCCTTGTCCAGGGGCTCGCGCACGGCCCGCCCCGCATCTGTGAGATAGACGCGCTGCACGCGGTCGTCACGGGGGTCGTGCCTGCGCTCCACATAGCCCGCATCCTCCAGTCGCTGAAGGGCGTGGCTCATACTCGGCGGGCTGATCATGACCCGCTCCGCCAACTGGGACTGGGTCAGTCCCTCCTCGCGCCACAGGATCGCGAGGATGAACGGCTGCCCGCGATGCAGCCCCAGCGAGTCCAACGTCTCGTGGGCACGCTGGTGGACCATGCGTCCGATCTGGGCAAACAAGGTGCCCGGGCTCTCGGGATTGGGGACCGGCATCGTGGCCCTCCCATGGGTTATTCGACGTCTTATCATTAGATGACTAACAGTATAGCGAAAAAGAGAGGCCTGTCAAGAAGTATGGTCGGGAATCGGGGATCAGCCGGGCGATGCGACGTCGACGGTCCAAAAGTGGGTGAGACCACCAGCATCCGAGTGGGCATAGCCGGCGCCGATGTGGACATAGTCCCGACTCAGGAGGATGCCCCGGTGTGAGGGGCTGTTCATCCAGCCGGCGACGACCTCGGCCGGCGTGGGATAGCCGGCGGCGACGCACTCGCCCCAGTAGCTCGGGTTGTAGCCGGCGCTGCGCATACGATCGTCGGGGTCGGAGCCATCGCTGCCCGTGTGAGAGGGAGCGCCAGTGCTCGCCATATCGAGGCTGTGCGCAGCGGCAGCGTCCATCAGGGCAGGATGGGCATCGAGGCGTGGGATGCCGCGCGAGGCCCGTTCCTGGTTCACCAGCGCGATCACCTGATCCGCGTAGGTGGGCGGGTTCCGCTGCACCGACGGGATATAGACCCGGGCGGTCTGGCCGTTGGCGCTGGCCTCGACTGTCATCAGCGCCAGCGCCACCAGTAGGATGCCCAGGAGCAGTTGGGGGAACCGTGTTGGTCTTTGCATGAGTTGTTCTTGCGTCTCTATCGCCGCTAAGCATACCACGCGCCGTAGGTTCATCTGTGAAGGGGGCGTAAAATCGGGTTGACGCATAGCAAACGAGGATAGGGACCTCGGCTCCGTGCGTCAATCCAGAGGTCAGGACGTGGTGCCGTCACGTGCGGCCTAGGTGAGGCTCTCGCCCAGCTTGAGCGCCTCGAACACCCGAATGCGCGCCAGCAGGTACACGATGACGCCGTTGGTCAGCACCGACGCCACCACCATGACCGCCGCCGCGCGCGCCACGTCGGCCCAGGCGGGCACGATCTGGAAGGGCGGCACCATCTCACTCTCGCGCCAGCCGATCTGCAGGTAGGGCACAAACAGCTCGGACACCAGCATGCCGATGCCCAGGCCCACCACGATGCCCCCCAGCGTGACCACGGCCCGCTCGATGCTCAGCGACGACGCCACCTGGCTCTGGAAGAGACCGATGGCGCGCGCCAGCCCGAACTCGATGGTGCGCTGGCGGAACGACATCAGCGCGTTCAGCGCCTGCGCCAGCACGCTCAACCCCACCGTGATGATGAACCCCACCGACAGGAACCCAAACACGCCCATGCGGTCCTTTTCTCGGCGGGCCTTGTCCACCAGCTCCTCGGCGACCTGCATGTCCATCACATGGATGCCCTGGTCGGACAGGTTCTCCTCGAGCTCCTCGGGATCGACGCCGGGCTCGGTCTCTAGCCAGACGCGGTAGGGAAGCTGCTCGCCAGCGACCTCAAAGATATAGTCCAGATTGGCGACAAAGACGGGGTTATGGTGGGGGTAGGCCGTGGGAAAATAGCGCACCACGCCCACCACCACAAAGGGCGCCGTGGCGTCCAGAAACTCGGTGTTGATGTGGATGCGCAGCGTATCGCCCACGCGGAGGTTCGTCTCGGCGGCGGCCTGCTCGGTGATCAGGACGCCGTCCCGCTGCACCGCCAGGCGGTTCATCAAGGCGCCGAGGGACTCGTTGGCAAAGTCCTCGCGAAAGAACGCGACCGGCCCCAAGTAGCGATAGTCCACCCCATAGATCAGCCCGATGCCCGAATGCTGATCCACGCGGGCGCGGTAGCGTCCCACCCGGGCGGCGCCGAGCACGCCCTCTACCTTCAGGTGGTCCTCGACGGGCGGCAGCTCCCAGCCGGCCTCGATCAGCGACTGTCCCACCGACGCCGCCACGTCGCCCACGCCTTCCTGGTACACGCTCTCGGCGCCCGTCTCGCCGCTTTCCACCAGGGTCACATCGGCGCCCACGTCAAAGCGGACCCGGTCCACCTCGTTAGCGTCGATGGTGCGGGCCGCCGACGCGGTGAACGTCCCCAGGGCCGTGGTG
>JBNGEB010000036.1:0-2093 GCA_049975585.1 Anaerolineae bacterium | reverse complement strand
ATGGTGAGGAGCGGCGCGTACCGATGGGCCGAACGCGACAGGTGGTGCAGTGCCAGCAGCGACGACACGCTGCCGGTCTGCTTGGCGATCCAATCGGGCAAGCGCACCAGCCACGGGAAGAGCCGCACCGTCAGCAAGCTCAGGGCCAGCACAAAGAACGACGGCACCAGGAACAGCAACGGGTTGCTGACGGCCGAGTCGGACGACTCGAGCACCGCCAGACTGCCCTGAGCCTCGAGCACATAGAGGCCGTAGGCCGCGATGGCCACCATCAGCAGGTCCAGGTAGAGGCGCTGCCAGAGCGGCGGCGGCGCGTCGCTGCGGGCGATCTGGGTGCGCATGGCGACCACCGTCACGCGCGAGGCCCGGATGGCGGGCAGCACGGTAGCTGCCATGGCGACCACCAAGCCGCCGGCTGCAAACAGCCAACTCTGGGGCGTGATAGTGGCCACGATCTCGGTGCGGGTAGAGAACTCTAGAAAGCCATAGGTCCCACCTATGGCCTGCGCGAACAGCCTGCCCAGCGGCGGGCCAGCCGCCAACGCGATGGCCGCTAGGATCATCGCCTGGAGCACGTATGTGGCCAGAACCTGGGCGCTGGTGGCGCCACGGCTCTTGAGCATGGCGATCTGCAGCCGCTGCTCCTGGACCGCCGCCGAGGACATGGTACTCACAAAGTAGGCCACCAGGCCCAGGAACGGCACCAGGAAGCTCAACAGGCGCAACGTCTGCGCCCTGGCCTCACGCTGGTATTCCTCCAGGACCCTCTCAGGCGAGCTGGCCACGTCCATCAACGGCAAATAGTTCTCCAGGCGGAGGCGCATCCGGGTAAAGCCCTTGAGCAGATCGGGGACGTTGGCCGTGTGGATATAGTCGCGATCGAGGGCCAGGTACCAGCGCATGGCGCGCAAGGGTTGGGGCACGCGCTCGGCCTCGGCGAGCTGCAGGTAGCTGGCCTCGTCCATGATGAACAGGTCGGCGACCTTGTTCGGGAACAGCGTGTACCATCGCGCCTCTTGGGCCTCGTCCACGCGCCAGATGCCTACCACGCGGACGCGGTACTCGGTGGTCGCCGTGTCGGCGATCTCTTCCTGGGGGAGCTCGGTGTACACGAGCTCCCGCTCATCGCCCAGATTGAGACCGGTTGTGTTGGCGTACTCCTCACTGACGAGCACCTCGATGGGCTGGTCGGCGCTGGTCCAAGGCTCGGGCATGCGGCCTGCGGCCAGCGTCGTGCGGCCCTCTAGCCCGACAAAGGCGCCCAAGCGGGCCGCGCCAGAGCGGTATTGCTCGCCGGGAAGCCGCACCTCGAACAAGGCGCTGGCCACATAGTGGACGTAATCGCCGTACGGGACGCCCAGCTCGCGCGGGAGCACATCGTCAATATAAGTGCGGACGGCGTCATAGCGATCCCACTCGGCCGTGGTGTTGCCCGTACCGACCCAGAGCAGCTCCAAACCGGCACGAGGCAAGTCATAGGGCGAGCCTTCAAGGTCGGTAACCAGGAGCTGGCGGTTGACGGCCTCCGAATACATGGGGATGGCGGAGGCCAGCGCCACGAACGCAATCCACCCCAGCAGCAGCGATACCGTCAGCCCTCGCTGCGAGAGCATACGTCGGAGCACAATGTGCGCGATGCTCGCAATCCAGCCAAACAAACGCAAGACGGATCCTTTCTTATCGGTACATGGGCTTGTAAAGGCTGCGTGACACGAGGGCCATTATAGCATGGCCAGCCTTTCCTTGGCGAAATGCACCGGTAAGCTTGACGTACGTCGACGCTGTATGGTAGGATGATGGTGTTGCTTGTGACCTTGTTCTTCTTGGCGCGAGCAATGGGCGATGCTGCTTCCCGCTGATGGTTCCTGACTGCCCAGCGGGGCAAATCAACACGTGGGATGCACCGGAAGACGGTCCAGAGGGCTATTGGCGCGAGCCCGGAATCGCATCGGCCGCATGGTTCGTTGTTGCGCATCAAGCAGGAGGAAACGAGCACGTGTGGCCCTGGGAGGCGCATTTCACGCAACCATGCCGTGTCGAGGGTGTGGAATAACGGGCAGACTAGGGGTACAGATCGCGCATAAGTGGCGCTT
>JBNGEB010000035.1:12837-14421 GCA_049975585.1 Anaerolineae bacterium | reverse complement strand
CGCTGGCGGCTCTCGGTTTGTCACTCGTCCTCGAGCTACCGCTTTCGCTCATGGCATCGTGGTTGAGTGGCATTTTCGGCAAAGTGTGGCGGGGGACGAGCGCCGTTGGTTCAGCGACGGTGGCGGTTTCGACATCGGCGCTGGACGGGATCATACGCCTTGCGCGGAAAGCCGCTCCGGCGCCTTCCCTGGCAGGGGGAGGGACCGTTGCTGACTCGATTCCTCTGGACAAAGCCGAGTCCGGAGGGGCGAAGGGCATCTCTACGACGGCCACTGCAGCTCTGTTAGCTCGAAATGACAAGGAAATAGTCGCTGGTGGCAATCCCGATCTGCCCTGGGAGCTGCCTCGTGTCGAGGATATGCTCGAGGTCGAGCCGGCAGTCTCGGTGAGCGTCGTCGATCTGAGGGCCCAGGCGAAGGTCATTGAGGATACTTGCCGCAGCTTGGGCGTGCCGGTGACTGTGGTAGAGGTAAGCCCCGGACCGGTGGTGACGCAGTTTGGACTAGAGCCGGGCTATCTGGAAAAGCGCGATCGCAACGGTGAGGTGCAGCGCACCAAAGTGAAGGTGAGTCGCATTGTTGCACTTGCCAACGACCTAGCGCTGGCATTGGCGGCGGCTCCGGTGCGGATCGAGGCCCCTGTGCCGGGACGAAGCATTGTGGGGCTGGAGGTACCAAATGCTCAGCCCGCAGTGGTGGGGCTCCGGGGCATCATGGAGTCCAAGCCGTTCCAGCGTCTGCCGGGGACGCTTCGGTTGGGGCTGGGGCGCGACGTGGCAGGGAAGCCCGTCGTGGACGACCTGCGCACGCTGCCCCATCTGCTGGTGGCGGGAGCGACGGGATCGGGCAAGTCGGTGTGTCTGAGTGCCATCATCGCGTCACTGCTATGCCAGAACACGCCCAGGCAGCTTCGCATGATCATGATCGACCCCAAGCGCGTGGAGCTATCAGCCTTTGGGGGCATTCCCCATCTGGCCGCCCCGGTGATCGTGGACATGGAGCGGGCAGTGGGGGTCCTGCAGTGGGTGCTGAATGAGATGGACCGCCGGTACCAGCTACTTGCCAAGGTTGGCGCGCGGAACATTCAGGCCTTTAACGAGATCGTGCGCGACTCGCCGGCAGAGCAGCTACCGTCGATGGTCGTGTTGATTGACGAGTTGGCGGATCTCATGCTCGTGAGTGCGGATGCCGTGGAGGACAGCATCTGTCGGTTGGCCCAGCTCGCGCGAGCGACCGGCATTCACCTCATCGTGGCGACGCAACGTCCGTCGGTCGATGTAGTGACAGGGCTTATCAAGGCCAACCTGTCGGCTCGTATTGCCTTTGCGGTAGCCTCACAGACCGATTCGCGTGTGATTCTGGATTCGCCGGGCGCTGAGACGTTGCTTGGGAGCGGCGACGGGCTGTACATGGCGCCTGACAACGTGCGTCTGGTCCGTATGCAGGGGGCTTGGGTCTCCGACGATGAGCTGCGCCGCATCATCGGGTGGTGGCAGGAGCAAGCCGAGGCGCTGGACTGGTCGCCGGCCGACGTGCCCGACGGCGCACGATGGGATGCGTCGGATCGGATGGTGCAGCCGAGAC
>JBNGEB010000035.1:0-12827 GCA_049975585.1 Anaerolineae bacterium | reverse complement strand
GGTCGATCCCGAGCAGGGTCTCGAGACCGAGGATGAGGATACGGACGAACTGCTCGATGAGGCCATCGAGCTTGTTCGGGAAGAGCAGCGGGCGTCCATCTCTATGCTACAGCGACACTTTCGCATTGGCTACACGCGAGCGGCCCGGATCGTGGACATGATGGACGAACGTGGCGTGATCGGCCCTCCCACTGGGTCAAGCAAGCCTCGAGACGTCCTTCTACCACCTCCTGACGAGGAAAGCGGGAGCAACGTCCTATCCAAGGGGGCATGATGGTAACGGCCAGGGCAAAAGGGGGCTTGGTGGTACGCGAGATCGACACGCGGGCGTTGGAGGCGATTGTGGGACGGTCCAACGTATCCACGCGGTCTGCCGATCTGGATGCACACAGCATCGACGAGTCGCACAGTCCGCATGGGCGTGCTGATGTCATCGTCTGGCCAACGACTACGGAGCAGGTGTCAGGCCTGCTTGCGTGGGCACAAGAGCATCGGGTGCCCGTCGTCCCGTGGAGCGCGGGCTCGAGCCTGGAGGGCAACCCCGTGCCCATCTATGGCGGTCTGTTGCTAGATATGTACCGGATGAACCAGGTCGTTGACATTCGGGAGCGGGATCTCCAGGTGGTTGTTCAGCCTGGCGTGGTGTATGCCGAACTGAACAAGGAGCTTGGACGACTGGGCATGTTCTTCCCGCCGGCGCCTGGTAGTTCGGAGGTGGCCACCATCGGGGGGATGGTGAGCAACAACTCGAGCGGCATGCGTGCCGTCAAGTACGGGGTGACGCGCGACTATATCCTGAGCCTGGAAGTCGTCTTGCCGGGCGGGCAGGTCGTTCGTGTGGGGAGCCATGCCACCAAGACAAGCAGCGGATACGATCTAGTGGACGTGTTTGTGGGCTCGGAGGGGACGTTAGGCGTCATCACTGAGGTGATCATGCGGGTCGTGGGCCTACCTGAACGCGTCATGGCCGTCACGAGTTCGTTCCCCGACCTGGATGGCGCGACGCACGCCGTGTACGAGACGCTGCGTTGTGGGCTGGCTCCCGCTGCCATCGAGATTCTGGATGCCGAGACGATGCGTATCACCAACGAGCAACAGGGGCTCAGTCTGCCCAACCTTCCCACGCTGTTCGTCGAGTTCCATGGCAGCAACGATGGTATGTACGAGGAGATTGACTATCTCCGAGGCATTTGTGAGGACTGCGGAGCCGTGCGGTTCGATATGGCCGAGTACACCGAGGCGCGCGAGGCGCTGTGGCGAGCCCGTCGCGAGGCGCGCGAATCGATCAAGCGCTCGCATCCGGGCATGACGCTGATAGGGGGCGATGCGTGCGTTCCTATGTCGCGCTTTGGCGAGTTAGTCGCCTTTGTGCACGAGTTGGGGCGTAGCTCTGGCATGCGCATCTATGCATTCGGGCACGCCGGCGATGGCAACCTCCATACCGAGGCCATCGTCGATGGCAACGACCCCGACGCCTTTGCGCTCGGGGAGGAGCTCACGGCCAAGATCATCCGTCGTGCGTTGGAGATGGGGGGCACAGCAACGGGCGAGCATGGCGTTGGTCTGATGAAGCGGCCCTTTATGCGGCAGGAGCATGGCGCGGCGCTCGATATCATGCGATCGATCAAGAGAACCCTGGATCCCTACGGTATTATGAATCCAGGCAAGATATTCCCTGACGACTAGCTACTCGGGAGCGAAGGGGATGGCGTTGGAAGTGCTGCGGTTGGGCGCTCGCGCGTTGGGACTCTCTCTCACAAGCCAGCATCTCGACGCCTTCCGGGTCTATCTCAAGGAGCTGGAGGAGTGGAACCAGAAGTTCAATCTGACAGCTATCACCGGCAGCGACGAGATTCAGCGTAAGCACTTTCTCGACGCGATGAGTTGCTTGCTGGTGATACCCGAGGTAGGCCCCTCAACGGGGGACACTGTCCCCTTGCGGCGGAGCGCGAGGCGACTCTGGTTTTGTGACATAGGCTCTGGGGCCGGCTTCCCTGGCTTGGTGCTCAAGATCATGCTGCCCGAGATCAAGATGACACTGATCGAGGCGACCCGCAAAAAGTGCGATTTCCTTGCTCATGTAACCGAGCGCATAGGGTTACGCGATGTGGAGATCCTTCATGCCCGGGCTGAGGATCTTGGGCAGCGGCCCGAGTATCGTGGACAGTACGATGTGGCGTTATCGCGGGCTGTGGCTCCGCTGTGTGTCTTGGCCGAATACTGTTTGCCGCTGCTGCGTCTCGGTGGCGTGATGGTCGCTCAGAAGGGACCCGACGCTAGCACAGAGGTGGCGGAGGCCCGCGAGGCCTTCGCCACGCTCGGGGGAGAGGTCACGGCCATCAGGCCAGTCCATCTGCCCGATGTAGCCGGTGATCGCTACTTGATCGTCGCCGAAAAGAACGCTCCCACACCTGCCAAGTACCCTAGGCGCCCCGGCATGCCCAGCAAACGGCCTCTTTAGCCCTCTCGCGCCTCCGGCTTTGCCGCATCAGCGATGCGTGTAACGGTTCCTGCTTGGATATGCCAACTCCTCGCTTCGGCACGTAGCTCCGGCGGCAAACTATCCATCTGGGTTGTGGTGATGAGCACTTGATCCGATGCGTGTACCACCTCGATCAACTGCTGGCATCGTTGGCTGTCCAGCTCGGACGCGACGTCATCTAGCAACAGAATGGGGCGCTCGCCAGCCGCCTGGGTCATGAGCCGCATCTCAGCCATCTTGAGGGCCAGTGTCGCCGTGCGCTGCTGTCCGCGCGACCCGTAGGCAGAGGCCTCCCTACCTCCGATGGCGAATATCAGATCGTCCCGATGTGGGCCGACCACGGTGATGCCACGTCCTATCTCTTCTCCGCAAAGGGCCGGAAGCGCGCGTCGCCAGATCGCCTCAATGGCCGCTGCGTCAGCAGCCGGAGCTTGGGGGGCGATACGAGCCTCGGTGGCCCGCTCCTGGAGCGAGGATATGTAGCGCAGCGATAGATGCTCCTTGTGTGCCGTGAGCTCGGCGTGCGCCTGGGATGCGTAGGTGTCGAGCTCACGCATAGCGCTCCGGCGGCGGGCAAGAACGTGGGCGCCGAGGGTAACGACCTGCTGATCCCAATAGGAGAGCTCATTGGGGCGCGCTTGGCGCTCGCGAATGCGTTTGAGCAAGGCGTTGCGCTGGCTTACGGCCCGGTTGTACTTGGACAGTGTACGGCAATAGGCATTGTCCACCTGACAGAGGGTGCCATCCAGGTAGCGGCGACGGATGCTGGGCGAGCCGGTCACCAAGTCGATGTCTTGGGGCATAAAGAGAACTGCATTGGCTTGACCGAGCACGTCCATGGCGCGGCGTCGCACACCATTGACGCGCAGTTGCTTGCATAGGCGCGGTGTCTCGTTGGGATCGGAGCTCGTCTCCAGCATCAGGGTTGCTTCGATCGTGACGGGGGCATTGGCTCGCTGAAAGGTCCCCTCCAGTCGGGCGTATGGGATGGGCTCCGACGTGGCATCCCAGCCGATGACCTCGCGATCAGAGGACGCCAGAGGGGATTTGGTCGTGACCAGATAGTAGATGGCCTCGAGCAGATTGGTCTTCCCCTGGGCATTGCGACCGTGGAAGATGTGACAACGCGCCTCAAGCGCGAGCTCGAGGTGCGTATAGTTTCGGAAATGCTCCAACTCTAGATGGGAGAGTTGCATCAGGGGAGCGTTACCGCGCTATGTGCATCGGCATGATGATGTGCAAAAAGTCCCCGCCGTTGCCGACGGGACGGATCACGCCAGGGCTCGAGACATCGCGGGTCTCAAGGCTTACCTGCGCGGTAGAGATGACGCTGAGAACGTCGATCAGGTAACGTGCGTTGAACGCGATCTCGATGGGCTCCCCGTCGATGGTGGCGTCCAGCTCGACGACATTGTCGCCGTGCTCGGACGAGCTGGCGCTGACGATGACGCGCCCTACATTGTCGCCGTTAGGCACGACTTGGATCCGGACGATATTGGCCGAATCTCGCGCAAAGACAAACGCGGTGCGCACCGCATTGAGCAACTCCGATGTCTGCATGGTCGTCGTCGTCTTGTGCGAGGCGGGGATGATCTGGCGGTACGCCGGGAAGTTGCCTTCGACTAGCTGCGATACCAGGTCCACGTTGGACATATGGAAGAAGACCTGGCTCCGATTGGGAGCGACGAGCATGTCGATGGGCTTTTGCTCGTCGGAGCTGATACGCCTCAGCTCCTGCAGGGCTCGGGCCGGAATGATGACGCTCGTCTTGGTCTCTGGTCCATCCTCGATGGCCAGCGAGCGAACGGAGAGGCGGTAGCTGTCGGCGGCAGCGAAGGTCAGCCTATCCACTTCCATTTCGGCGAGGACGCCGGTCAGCACGGGCCGCGTCTGGTCTTGAGCGGCGGCGAATTCCACCTGGTCGATCATCTCGTGGAGGGTCTCGGGTTCGAGCTTGATGCGGGCCTCTTCCTCCGGCAGGAGGATCAGGGGGAACTCTTGGGCGTCGATCCCCTTGATATTGGCCTCAAAGCGCTGCGATGTCAGGTTGAGCGTGTGGGTGCGGGTGATCAGCTCTAGGTTGATAGGCCCAGTCGGTAGCGAGCTGACGAGCTCGGTGAGGAGGCGGGCGGGAACGGTGATCGACCCTTCTTCCTGAACGTCGGCGCCAACCCAGCAATGGATGCCGATCTCGAGATCCGTAGCCGATAGCTTCAGGCGAGACGCATCGGTGGCGAGCAGGATGTTGGAGAGCACAGGGAGCGTACTCCGGCTGGCTACGGCTCGACCAACCACCGAGAGTCCCTTGGCGAGGTTCTCTTGGAGACAGGACAGTTTCATCGCGGCATCCTCCTGTGGTGCAGTTGGCAACGAGTATAATCGGTGCTCGAGAGGCCGTCAATGGCCAGCGCAGCGAGCCTTTGGCATACCCAGATCTAGGGAGAGCCGTCGAGCGGACGCTTGAACACGTACACGCCCTGGTCGATAGCCCAGCGCACGCGGCATCTTGGACAGTGGATGCTCGTGTCAGACTCTTCCAGGGGATGGTAGCCGCATCGTGGGCAGGCCAGGATGTCAACTGCCAGAGGGCCGCTCGCCTTGGCGACGCGAGATCGCACGAACTGGCTGGGGGCGATAGCCAGCGGCGCCGTGACGGCCTGCAGCGCGGCATCCAGCCGAGCCAGGACCTTTGCTGGGACCAGGCGCTTGAGGGTGGCCATGCGAAAGCTCGACACCGCGCGCTCTCGCTGGGGCTGGAAGCCCGCTTCCTTTAACTGCTCCCGGACCCAGGCAGGATGGTAATCGTAGTGCAGCTCGGCAAAGGCATAGGGCTGGTGGTCGAAAGGATTCATGTCGGAACCCAGGATATGCCTGACGATATTGAGCGCGTGGCGCTTGTTGGCAAACTCGAGCACAAAAGCTCCATCGCCTCGTGTGGCGCGGCGGATCTGGGACAGGGCGCGGGATACGTCCGTGATGTGATGAAGGACGCGGACCATCACGGTGACATCCACGGCGTTGGTAGCAAGGGGAAGCTGGTACAGATCGGCTGCAACATAGGTAAACCGAGTGTCTCCCAGGCGTTGACGGGCGTACTGGAGTTGCGACACCGAATAGTCTAGGAGGATGACGTGGCCGTACCCATCGTACAGATCGGCCAGGCGGCCAAATCCGGCCCCGATATCGAGGAGGCGTGACCCGGCATCGGGTAGGAGCTTGCGGAGGGCGTGGCGTTCTGCCAAGTCCTCATAGTCGCGCCCTTGGTCCTCCCAAAAGTCGGTGCGATAGCTGCTCCCCTCATAATCGCAGATGGGAGGGGGAGACTCGAACTGCGGATGCTCGGTAGGGCTCAATGAGCAGACTCCTGCATACACCAGATATCGACCGAGAAGCGGGTTTCACGTGAAACGTTCATGCGCGCTACTTGTGGGAGCTCTGCTCCAGACGCCGCAGCACCTGGAAGGCCTCCGACAGATGCCCGCCATACGGTGACATCCAGGTTGGCGGCTGGTCAGGATTATTCACAGTTATCCAAAACGTATCTGAGCCGCTCATCCCCGTATGCTGTGGCGTGTGACCTATGACGTTTGCATACAAGGCTACCTTTGGGATGATCCAGCAGCGAGCATCGAACGGCATTATCCCAAGACAGATCGCGATGTCGTACTCCTGGTCTCTGATTTGCTGATACTTGAAGCCGCCGTTTGCCCACAGCGTTGACAACTTGATCTCTGTCCGGAACCCGGCAATAACCCGATCTGCCTCAGAATCGCCAGATGCCGAAACACTGAACCCCTTCGCAGCGCACCATCCGGCGACTAGCTGCTCTCCTATCTTGCCCTTCCGTCTGGAGGAAGTCCTTCTTATCCAGTCGAAAGGACTCCCGGCCCATAGCGCCTCTTGGTCGCGGTTGACATAATCGCCCCGTAAGGTTTCTGCTATGCCCGCTAGCATGCGAACGTCAGGGTCTCCAATTGTAACCAAGGCGCTGCTCCTTCTACCTAGACCGATGTGAATAGCCGGCCTTGTTTGGCAGAATCCTGGAACGCAGAGGGGTCGAACCCGTGCCATCGGATACAGGTCTCAGCCGCGAACCGGCGTGCCATGACCTCAAGGGCCTCAGGGTTGTTGTCCACCAGCGTAAAGCGCCGACCGGTCTCCAGACAAGCAGCGCCGGTAGTGCCACTACCAGCAAAAAAGTCCAGGACCGCGTCGCCGGGATTCGACGAGGCCAACACGATTCTTCGCAGTATTCCAAGGGGCTTCTGGGTGGGGTAGCCGGTACGTTCCTTGCTATTGGTCGGCACGATTGTGTGCCACCACGTGTCCGTCGGCAACTTGCCTCTTTGTGCCTTTTTCTTGCCCGCAAGTCCTGGCGCCATGTAGGGAATCCTGTCGATAGCGTCCACATTGAACGTATACTCGTTTGGATCCTTGACATAGAGAAGGATATTGTCGTGCTTGGCGGGCCAGCGAGTCTTGGGCTTGCCACCGAAATCATAGGCCCAGATGATCTCATTTAGGAAAGACTCTCGCCCGAATATCGAGTCCAAAAGAACCTTGCAATAATGGACTTCCCGATAATCGATGTGGAAATAGAGGCTACCAGTCTTGGTTAGTACACGGTATGCTTGCTCTAGCCTAGGGCGTAGGAAATTCAGATAATCGTCATAGCTATCAGCGAAGGACATCGTGCCCAGCTCAACAGTCTCGTAGCGGCGTTCCCCGAATCCCGTGCGGGTGCCATTCTCTGTCTGAGTGGCCCGAATCCTCGTGCGCCTTTGCCGAGTTCCCGTGTTAAAGGGGGGATCGATGTATATGAGGTCATAGGATCCGTCGCTGGCTTCTCTCAGGAAATCGAGATTGTCTCGGAGATAGATCTCACCGGTTGGAGGGCAGCCCATTTGCTCAGCCTCGCACTATGATAGTGACTGCACAGATCAAAGCCTATGCCACTACCTATGGTATGTCAATCTCTCTGCTCGGGGGATAGGGGCATTTGCCCGAAGGCTCGACAGCGCGATGCATTCCGGCTATCATGGCTTTGAGAGCTCTGCACCCCTTGCAAGGAGGAGGGATGAGCAAGGCACGCTATTTATGTCGCTTCCATCACGGGATGGATCGCGATCGCTTCGGCGTCATCGTCGACGAGCGTCTCTATGACCTGACGGATGTTGACCAACCGTGGATAGCCACACTCTGCGACTGGCTCAAATCGGCGGCCGGTCGCGTCCCCGAGGCCCTAGAAGACCTTTCGCACGCCGTCTCTCTTGTGGAGCCAGTGGGCACCATGCCAGAGCTGCTCGCGCAGGGACTGCAACTGCTGGCACCTATCGATGAGCAGGAGGTCTGGGCAGCCGGCGTGACCTATGAGATGAGCCGCGAGGCTCGCATGCGCGAGTCCCAGGAGCCCACCATCTATGGGTCTGTATATACTTCCGACCGTCCTGAGCTATTCTTCAAGGCGACGCCGCATCGCGTCAGCGGGCCAGGAAGTGCAGTCTGCATCCGTGCCGACTCGGCGTGGAACGTTCCAGAGGCCGAGCTAACCCTGTTGCTCACGCCTAGGTGCGAGATTGCGGGGTTCACCGTGGGCAATGACATGAGCTCCCGAGATATCGAGGGAGCCAACCCACTCTATCTGCCACAGGCCAAGTGCTACGACCGTGCCTGCTCCTTGGGGCCCTGGATTCGCCTGGCGGATCCGGACTTTGATCCTTTGGCCATTCGAGTAACGTGTCAGGTGTTTCGCGATAACCAAGTCGTCTTTGAGGGGAGCACATCCACCGCCAGCCTGCATCGTTCCTTCGAGGAGCTGCTCGGGTTCCTGGACCGCTGCAACTGCTTCCCGTGTGGATCTTTCCTGATGACTGGCACGGGCATCGTGCCGCCGGATACGTTCACGCTAGAGGAAGGCGACGTCGTGGCGCTTGCCATCGATGGCATCGGCGAGCTGCGCAATCCTGTCGCCGTGCTGCCGGTCGCGTCTAGCGCTGCTCAGTCACAACGCCATCAGGATTCGTCGATCAGCTTGTCGTAGGAACCTAGCCACGTAGAGGCGGGACGCGTCGTGCGCGCGATGCGTATGTCACTGAAACGTGCGGCGAGTGTAGCGAGCTCCTGGCTAACGTCCGACCAGCGTCCCTGACGGATTAGCCGTTCGAGTTGAGCCGCCTGCTTGCCGGCCCATTCCCACTCGAGGCGGAAACGGTCAGCTTTGAGGTAATAGTCACGGTTCTCCCATGCTTCCACAGTCGTATCTACCGTGGCAGCGATGTCGCGCAACGCAAAGACCACGCAAGCTGCCATGTCTTTGGCTTCGGGGTCCGTGGGCTTCTTTCGCGTGAGGTGACGCAGCACCTCTGCAATGGTGCGGCGGGCCCGGTGACGTAGCTTGCCAGGATTGGCCATGTTGATGATACGAGTCATGCCATACTCCATACTGGATGCTAGCACGGGCGGCGAGTATAGATCGGCGCCTAACCCAGGTCAAACTGCTGATGGGAGCGTCAGCTAACGGGGTGGTAAAAGATGTGTGACACACTGGTAGCTCTGGGCAACGCGACGGTTGACGGCTCGGTGATGCTGGCCAAGAACAGCGATCGAGAGCCTAACGAGGCCCATGCGGTCCTCTGGCAACCGAGGCTGTACCACGACCTAGGGAGCACGGTGTCGTGCACCTACCGAAAAGTTCCGCAGGTTAGGGAGACGCACCAGGTTCTTCTGTGTAAACCCTTCTGGATGTGGGGCTGCGAGATGGGTGCCAATGACCAAGGCGTGGCCATCGGCAACGAGGCTGTCTTTACCAAGGAGCCATACGCTGACGACGGTCTGCTAGGCATGGACATGATGCGGCTTGCCCTGGAACGCGCCGACACCGCCGAGCGGGCTCTCGAGGTGATCACCCACCTGCTGGCCGAATACGGCCAGGGAGGCATCGGGGGTTACCGGAACCAGCGGATGCGCTATCATAACGCTTTCTTGATCGCCGACCGCTTGGAGGCCTGGGTGCTGGAGACGGCTGGTCGCTACTGGGCGGCAGAAAAGGTCCGCGATGTGCGAGCCATCAGCAACGGGCTGACCATTGGCGAGACCTGGGACCTGGCCTCGCCTGGGCTTGTGGAGCATGCCCGCGAGCGAGGCTGGTGCAAGCCGGGTGATACGTTCAGTTTCCGCGAATGCTACTCGGACTGGTTCTACACCACCTTTAGCAAGAGTCGTGCCAGGCAGTCGCGCGCGACCAGCCTTCTGCGAGAGCATCGCGGCGGTCTCACCCCGCAGCACATGATGGCCTTCCTGCGCGACCATGGCCAAGGAGGGGGACGTACATTCGATCCCCGGCAGAGCTCGATGGCAAGCATCTGTATGCATGCCGCCAATCCGCTCACCCGCGCTAGCCAGACTACATGCTCGCTGGTGGCACATCTCGGGCCCTCTCGTGACACGTTCTGGGTTACGGGCACCTCGTCACCCTGCCTTAGCGTCTTCAAGCCGGTGTTCCTCACAGGTGTGCCTTTTCCGGATATGGGGCCAGAGCCTGGAGCGCGCCGTGATGATGCGGCGTTGTGGTGGCGGCATGAAGCGCTCCACCGCCTGGTGCTGCGCGACTATCCTTCGCGCGCGCCTCTCATCCAAGGCGATGGAGAGAGGTTGGAGGAAGAATCGCGCCGCGCCATCGCGTCTCTTGATGACACCGGCGCGCGGGTTGATCCCCGGCGGCTGGCAGAGCTTTCCGAGCGCGCGTTCCGCAGGGCGGATCTTGCCATGGACGACTGGATGCGTCGCGTGGCCGCCGCGCCGCGACGGTCAAGGCCATTCTCTCTATACGAGCGATACTGGCGGCGCCAAGACAAGGATGCTACATGATAGGTAGGCGAGGCGGGTGGCGCGGTCTTGCGGTTGGATTGGCCATTTGCCTCTGTGTTCTCGCAGCTCTCTGCGCCTGTGAGGGCTCGCCAGAGAGCGGGGTGCTGCCATCCTTGACGCTTGCGGCCTCACCGATGCCGTCTGCAGTGGCTCTTCATACCCGTACGCTGCCGACCGTTGCAGCCACGGCTAGCGCCACGCCTACGACGGCGCCCCGTCCAACGCGTACCCCGTTTCCTGAGGACGAGCTCGCCGATGCCTTGCGCGACCTTGCCCGACGGGGCGAGTTCACCGAGGCCATCGCGCTGGCGACCGAGGTAGGAGCTTCCCCGAGCACCCTTGGTCCCGAGGCGATGGCGGCATTGGCTCAAGCGTATGCCAGCGAACGGCGGCCAGAGGACGCTATTGCGGTGCTTGACGCACTGCTTGCGGCCTATCCGGACTGGGTCCCAGCTTGGGGCGCCTTGGGCGATCTGTATGTAGAGACTGGCCAGAGTGCCCGGGCTGTGGAAGCGTACCGACGCTTTGCTGACTTGGCGCCCGAGGCGGGACCCTATGCCCAGTTCAAGATGGCGCTGTTGCTGCGGGATGCGGGCGACCACGCGGGCGTCATCGCAGAGCTGACGGCGGCTGATCTGAGCGTTCTGCCGGCCTCGAGTCGTGCCGAGGCGCTGGAGCTTCTGGCCCAATCGTATGTCGAAACCGGAGCCTATGACGAGGCTCTTGCTACCTACGACGCGATCCTCGCCTTCTCCCAGTATGCTGATTACCGATCCTTGCTGGCCTACTACAAGGCTGACGTTCACGTGGAAGCGGGTCATAAGGAGCAGGCACTCGGCGAGCTGCGATCTGTGGCGCGTGATCGCCCGGAGGCCTATGCCGCTTTCCTTGCCCTCGAGCGGCTCATCGAGTTGGATGATGAGGAGCTGACCCCTCTTGAACGGGCGCGTATCCTTTATCATGCTGGGGCATACAGCCGCGCGGCAGAGGCTGCGGACGAGGCTCTGGAGGATGCGGGCGACGTGGCAGCGGCGCTCTATTGGAAGGGACGGTCCTATGCCGCCCTGGGGCGCTATGCCGAGGCCGTAACCCTCTTTGATAGGATCATCGTGGATCACGCGGCCCATGAGACTGTCGGCGATGCCTGGATGGCCAAGGCGGCTGCCGCTGAAGCGCTGGGGGGGCAACCTGCCGGAATCTACCACGAGTTCGTCCGTCAGTACCCGGACCATGTGCGCGCGCCGGAGGCCCTTTGGCGGGCTGCGGTATCGTGGGAGCACGCTGGTCGCTGGGAGCTCGCGCGCGAGTACTATCTACGGCTTGTGGCAGAGTATCCCGCCGATAGCCGCGTGACGGAGACCCAGTTTCGGGCTGCCCTGTCAGCCTATGCTACGGGGGCATGGGACGATGCAGCTGAGGGGTGGGCCGCCTTGCTGGAGGCTGCGCCCCTGTCTGAGAAGCCGAGGGTCGAGCTCTGGCTTGGCCTCGCGCGGGACAGGGCGGGCGATCCGGACGCCGCTAGAGCGGCGTGGGATGCGGCCGCTGATGCCCTACCTTGGAGCTACCATGGCCTTCGAGCGCGTGAGCTTGGCGGCGCTACGGGAAACCAGTCAGTCGCCGTAGGTGATGTTCCTGCGCCGCTTGATGCCGATGGATGGGCAAGCCTGCGGACTTGGGCCGAAGATTGGTGGCAACCAGCAGAGGGTGAGCTCGCCACGGTTGTGGGCGACCATGGCCTCGTCCGCCGAGCCGAGCTGGTCTGGGCTGCGGGTTGGCATACTTGGGCACGCGAGACGCTCGATCTCGTCCGGGTGGAGCTCAAAGATGAACCGCCCGCTCTTGTGGACTTGGCGCAGCGTGCCGAGAGGCTTGGCATGTATGACCAGGCCATCGCTGCCGCCGAGCGGCTGTTGCGGCTTGCCAGAGATGCTGGGCAAGAGCCCCCGGCTGAGCTGTGGCAGCTTGCCTACCCAAGCTACTATGCTGATCTGGTGTGGGAAGCGTCTGCAGGGACCCGTGTTGACCCGCTTCTATTCCTAGCATTGGTCCGACAGGAGAGTCAGTTCAACCCCGAAGCCGTATCCTGGGCCGGAGCTACCGGCCTGACGCAGGTGATGCCTTCCACCGGCGAGTGGATTGCGGAGAAGGTGGGCCCCGATCCGTTCTCTCGTGACCTGCTGACCCGTCCCCATGTAAGCGTCATGCAGGGCGTCTGGTTCCTGGATGCGCTACTGGACATGTTCGACGGTGACTGGATCGCCGCACTGGCTGGATACAATGCCGGCCCGACGAACGTGACGCGCTGGACAGGCGGCGAGCCCATCGGCGATCATGATCTGTTCTATGAGACGATCCCCATGAGCGAGCCAAAGGCGTACATCCGCCTGATCTACGAGGGCTACCGGATCTACCAACACGTGTATGGCAAAGCGGCCCCATCCTAGGGCGTGATCAGCGTAGCGTGGAGCAACTATGGCGT
>JBNGEB010000034.1:0-14477 GCA_049975585.1 Anaerolineae bacterium | reverse complement strand
GGCCAGAGCGCGTTGCCGCGTCCCTGCGGCAGCTCTCGCCATGGAGGGCCTGAGCTCTGACGAGGGGGTGCAACGCATCCTTGAGGCCTATGCCTTTGCCCAGGCCGATCCCTACCGCGCCACGACGCACAACAAGGGGATCATGAACGGGATCGACGCCGTGGCGGTCGCTACAGGCAACGACTGGCGGGCACTGGAGGCCGGCGCTCACGCCTATGCCGCTCGCGACGGCCGCTATCAGCCCCTGTCGCGGTGGTGGCGAGGCGACAACGGCGACCTGGAGGGCTCCATCGAGCTCCCATTGGCCGCCGGCATCTTTGGCGGAGCTACCCGCGTTCACCCAACGGCACAACTCTCCCTTGCTATCCTGGGCGTTGAGACAGCTCAAGAGTTGGCGCAGGTGATGGCTGCCGTGGGCTTGGGCCAGAACCTGGCGGCCTTGCGTGCGCTTGCCATGGAGGGCATCCAGCGTGGCCATATGCGCCTGCACGCGCGACAGGTCGCCATGGCGGCTGGCGCCACCGGCGACCTGGTCAACCGCGTCGCTCAGCAGATGGTCCAGGAGAACGCCGTGCGCTCGGATCGCGCGGCCGAGATCCTTGCGGAGCTATCCCATGACTGACCTCACACCTGCCCACACACAAGCGCGACTCATGCGGCCAGAACGCCCCGTGGGGATTGTCGGCTATGGCGCGTATGTCCCGCGCTACCGGCTACCTGCGGACGAGGTCAGCCGAATGTGGGGCGGCGAAGGTCCCGTCTCGGCCAAGGCGGTGGCTGGCCCCGACGAAGACACCATCACCATGAGCATCGAGGCCTCGCGGAACGCCATGGCACGAGCCCGCATTCCGGCTCACGCCCTACGCGCCGTGTGGATCGGCAGCGAGTCGCATCCCTATGCCGTCAAGCCATCGTCCACCGTGGTGGCGGAAGCATTGGGCGCGACGCCCGAGATCCTGGCGGCCGACCTTCAATTCGCCTGCAAGGCCGGCACAGAGGCCGTGCAAGCCGCCGTGGCCCTGGTGGGTAGTGGCATGGGCGACTATGCGCTGGCCATCGGCGCCGACACGGCCCAAGGCCGCCCCGGGGACGCGCTAGAGTTCACCGCCGGAGCAGGAGCGGCTTCCTTTGTGATCGGGCCGGCTGACGCATCGTTGGCCGTGCTGGAGGCGTCGTACTCGTTTGTGACAGACACGCCGGATTTCTGGCGTCGTCCGCGCGAGCACTATCCCCAGCACGCCGGTCGGTTCACTGGCGAGCCGGCGTACTATCGCCATAGCATCGAGGCGGCTAGGGGCCTCATGGAGAGCCTCGGCGTCCAAGCCGCGGACGTGGACTATGCCGTGTTCCACCAGCCCAACCCGCGTTTTCCTGCTCGTGCAGCCAGATCGCTAGGGTTCACCCGCGAGCAGATCGCGCCCGGCATGTTGGTAGATCGCATCGGCAACGCTTACGCTGGATCGTCGCTCCTGGGCCTCGCTGCGGTGCTGGATGCCTGCGAGCCCGGCAAGCAAATTCTGCACGTGTCGTTCGGCTCGGGCGCTGGCAGCGACGCTTTTCTTTGGCGCACCACTGACGTCCTGCCACGTCGCCAGGAGCTGGCACCGACCACCCTAACCTATATCGCCCGAAGCAAGGACGTTGACTATGGCCTGTATGCGCGCTATCGCGACAAACTCCGCATGCACTAGGGGAGTCAATAGGACCTCGTGAGAGACGTATCGGTCGTTGGTATAGGGCAGACGCCCGTGCGCGAGCACTGGGACAAATCGTTGCGCATTCTTGCAGAGGAAGCCCTTCTTGCGGCACTGGCAGACGCTGGCATCGAGCGCCCGGATGCCATCTGGATAGGCAACATGATGTCCGGCCAGCTCTCCAGCCAGGAGAACTTGGGAGCCTTGGTGGCGGACTATGCTGGGCTTCGTGGTGTGGAAGCTTTCAAGGTTGAGGCGGCCTGCGCGTCCGGCGCCGCCGCCTTTCGGAATGCCTATCTTGCGGTCGCCGGCGGCCTCATGGACGTCGTCGTGGCCTGTGGCGTGGAAAAGATGACCGACACCATGGGCGGCGAGACCACCGCGGCGCTCGCAAGCGCGGCCGACGCCGTCTACGAGGGCGAGCACGGACTATCATTCGTGGGCCTAAACGCGCTACTGATGCAACGCTATATGCATGAACATGGCTACCAGCGACGCGACTTTGCCGGATTCGCCCTCACGGCTCATCGCAACGCCGTGACCAACCCCAATGCCATGTTTCAGCGGGAGATCAGCTTGGAAGCATTCGAGCGTGCCAAGACCATCGCCGATCCGGTCGGCCTGCTAGATTCCGCCGGCATCGCCGATGGCGCGGCAGCAGCCGTACTCATGCCTACCGCCATGGCCCGCGCCGATGGCCTGCCTTACGTGCGCATCAGAGCGTCCGCGTCGGCCACCGATGCCGTAGCAGTGCATGATCGGCGCGATCCGCTCGTGCTCGACGCCGGCGTGCTATCGTCGCGGCGAGCCTATTCCCAGGCGGGCATCGCCCCAACCGATCTGGATTTCTTTGAGCTGCACGACGCCTTTACCATCATGTCGGCGCTCTCGTTGGAAGCGGCAGGATTCGCCGCTCGAGGGCGGGGCGTGCAGCTAGCACTGGATGGTGAAATCGGCCTCGATGGGCTGGTGCCCATCGCAACCATGGGCGGGCTCAAGGCCCGAGGGCATCCCGTGGGCGCGACCGGCATGTATCAGATCGTAGAGACCGTGCTCCAGCTTCGTGGGGAGGCAGGCCCCAACCAGATCCGGAACTGCCGCCTGGGCATGGCCCAGAACATCGGCGGTAGCGGAGCCAACATCGTGACACATATCTTTGAACGTGTGAACTAGATACGGGAGGAACGCCATGCATCAAGCTTCTTACTGGCGCACGAATCGGCAACGTCTCACCCTGACGGGCGAGGTATGCCCCAACTGCGGCGCGAAGCTCTTTCCGCCGCGGGACGTCTGCCCACACTGTCATGGTCCCGCCAAGGAGCCTTTCGTCTTTTCGGGACGCGGGCATATCTATTCCTTTTCCACCATGTACAACGCCCCTGAAGGCTACGAAGGGGCGGCGCCCTATACCGTGGCCTGGGTCAAGCTGGATGAGGGCCCCATGGTGACAGCGCAGCTAGCTGACGTCGAACAAGAGGACGTGTTCATCGGCATGCCTGTCGAGATGGTCACGCGCAAGGTTCACGAGGATGGCGAAGCTGGCTTGATCAGCTACAACTACAAGTTCCGGCCCGTCCTGCAAACCGTCTCCTAGCTTCCGCCGTGGCAATCTGACGCAAGACACCCATAGAGGTATCCCTCTGTGGGTGTCTTGCGTCTTCGACCCTTGACACGCTCCCATCGCCCATCTATAGTCCGCTCGATCATCCATGGATGGGGCAAAGGAGCCGCCATGTCCGTAGGTACAGCTCCCAGCAAGATCATCCTGCTGGGAGAGCACGCCGTTGTGTACGGATCGCCCGCAATGGCCGTGCCGGTCAGCAGCGTACGCGCACGGGCCGAGGTATCCGAGTTGGGGACGGACGAGCCTAGCGTTATCCACGCGTTGGATCTAGGTCGCAGCATCCCCACCGGGCAGTTGCCTGGCCCATCGACGGACGATGGTCTGGTCGTGGCGTTCCACAATGCGCTCCGGCTAGCCGCCCTCGAACCCGAGCAAGTCCACCTATCGGTGCGGGTCCACTCGCGGATTCCCATCGCGCGGGGCATGGGCAGCGGGGCAGCGGTCGCTGCGGCTATCATAAGGGCTATAGCCGCCCACTATGGCGTCTCGGTATCCCCAGACCGTCTGTCCGAGCTCGTCTTTGAAAGCGAGAAGATCTATCACGGGAACCCTAGCGGCATCGATAACTCTGTTGTAGCGTACGAAGCCCCCGTGTACTTTGCAAAGGGCCAACCCATCGAGGTGCTGTCGCCTCGTGTGCCTTTGGTCCTCTTGATCGGCGACACCGGCACATCTTCCAGCACGCGTGAAGCGGTGGGCCAGGTACGCCAAGGCTACAAAGACAGCCCTGAGCAGTATGAAACGTTGTTTGGCCGCATCGCCCAATGCGTGAAGAGGGCTCGCAACGCGTTGGAACAAGGTGACCCAGAGGCGCTCGGTGAGGCGATGCGGATCAATCAAGGGCTCCTGCGGGAACTGCAGGTCTCACATCCAGCATTGGAAGAACTGATCGCGGCAGCAGAAGAGGCCGGGGCCTTGGGCGCGAAACTCTCTGGCGCCGGCCGCGGCGGCTGCATGATCGCGCTAGTGGAGCCCGGGAACCGGCAGCCCGTCGAGTCGGCGCTCTCCGCAGCGGGCGCCGTGCGTGTCATGGGGACGGTGGTGCAATGAACGCCAAAAGCAACGAACCTAGCAGCGCGGGGAAGGGATCAGCATCTCGCATCTGGGGAGGCGCGCTCTTGATCCTCATCGGCGTCTGGTCACTCCTGGTTGCCCTCGGCGTGCAATGGGCAAGCATGGAGCGCCTCTGGCCCCTAGTGCTCATGGGTGGGGGCATAGCTTCCCTCATCGGCGGCCTCCGAGCACAGCCCCGCGAGGCCGGCAGCGTCTGGTTCGGCGTCAGTGCCATCCTAAGCGGCGGCTTGTTCCTCTATACCACGATACCGGATCCCCCCAGATGGGCCCTTCTAGGGGAGCTCTGGCCGCTCTTTGTCATCTTTGCTGGCGTGGGATGGTTGGCGGCATGGATCATTGATAGAGGCCACACCACGACGTTGGTAACGGGGCTCCTGGCCGTCGCCATCGGCGTAGCCTTCTACCTTGCCAGAGCTGACGTCATTGCATGGGACCCGTGGAAGCTCTTGCAGCGCTGGTGGCCGCTCGCCCTCATCGTCCTTGGCGTCGCATCGCTAGTGCAGGCGTTGGCTCGGCGAGAACGGTAGCATGCTGATCGGGATCGACGCGAGCCGTGCCGTCACACCACAGCCAACTGGCACCGAGAACTATTCGCTGCACGTGATCCGCGCCCTGGTGAAAGTGGCTCGCGAGAGGCATCGCTTCCGGCTCTACTTGCGCGATGTGCCAGCCGAAGGCTTGTTCCCGCACGACGAAACGGTCGAGTGGCGCGTCGTTCGGCCACGCCGCCTCTGGACCCACGTGGGATTAGGGCTGGAGCTCATACGCCACCCTCCCGACGTTCTATACGTCCCGGCGCACGTCGTGCCGCTCTTTTGCCAGGTACCCACCGTGGCCACGGTGCACGATCTGGGCTACCGCTACTACCCGCATGCGCACACCATACGCTCCCGCTGGTACCTAGAATGGTCCACCAGACACAACGCCCGCGCAGCAAAGCGCATCATCGTCGATTCACAAGCGACCCGAGCCGACCTACAGAAGCTACTAGGCGTATCGAGAGACAAGGTCGTTGTGGCCTATCCAGCGGGATCTGAGCAGGTAGCCCGAGTGCGAGACGCTCAGACGATGCGCAGCGTTCAGCAACGCTACAATCTCGACGGGCCGTACCTGATGAGCGTTGGCACGCTGCATCCGCGCAAGAACCTGGGCTTGCTGGTGGATGCCTTTGCCGATCTGGCTGCCAGTACCGATGCCCCGCAGGAACTACGCCTTGTCCTGGCCGGCAAGCGCGGTTGGCTTTGGGAGCCCCTGTTGGAGCGGATCCGTGATCGGGGCCTGCACGAACGGGTGATCTGCACCGGCTATTTGGATCCCTTCGAGCTCTCGGCCCTCCTCACCGGCGCCGTGGCCATGGTGATGCCCAGTCTGTACGAGGGCTTTGGCCTGCCCATCCTGGAGGCGATGGCCTGTGATACGCCGGTCATCTGCTCCAACGTTTCCTCCTTGCCAGAGGTGGCAGGTGACGCTGCCTTGTACGTCGATCCCGGCGATAGGGCCGGCCTGCAACACGCCATGGCACGCCTCCTAGCCGACGACAAGCTGCGCCAAGAGCTGATTCGCCGAGGCAGACAGCGCCCAAGGCTGTTCTCTTGGGATCGTTGTGCTGAGACCGTCCTCGCCGCTCTGGAGGAGGGCGGTGGAGGTGATTAGCGGCCACGGCTCCTTGCGGATTCTCGGGATACGGGTGGATGACGTGACGATGGAAGAGACCTTGGCGCTCTTTACATCTTGGATCGAGACAGGCAGACCTCACCAGGTCGTCACCGTCAATCCCGAGTTTGTCATGGCAGCGCAACAAGACGCCGCGTTTCGCGTAACGCTAGGTGAGGCCGATCTCGCAGTGCCCGACGGAGCAGGATTGCTGTGGGCATCGAGGGTCCTTGGAAAGCCTTTGCGCGAGCGGGTGGCAGGTTCGGACTTGGTGCCACGTCTAGCGGAGTTGAGTGCCCGTCATGGCTACCGGCTCTACCTCCTGGGTTCCGCGCCGGGGATTGCCGAGCGCACTGCCGACGTGCTCGCAAGCGAGCATCCAGGTGTTGTGATCGTGGGCACCTACGCGGGATCGCCTGCCCCGGACGAAGAAGACGCCATCGTAGCGCGGATACGGGCAGCCGCGCCGCATGTCCTGCTGGTCGCCTATGGGGCGCCCAAGCAGGACCTCTGGATCCGACGCAATCTGTCAAGACTGGCGGTACCAGTTTGCATGGGCGTGGGCGGGGCGTTCGACTTTGTTGCCGGAGTGACACACCGCGCGCCTATCTGGATGCGCCGCGCGGGGCTAGAATGGCTGCACCGATTGATTCACGAGCCCTGGCGATGGCGACGTATGCTGGCACTGCCCCGATTCGCCTGGTCAGTAGTCCGGTCCGCACGTGGGAGGGACACATGAAACGTCTCGTGTTACTGATGGGAGTGCTGGCACTCGCTCTCGGACTGTGGGCGCAGAGTGGGCCTGTGGCCGCTCAGCAGTACCCCGTGTCCCTGGACCTGGTGGACGTCTATGTCGTCGTCCTTCAGGACGGCCGTCTTGATGTGCGGTACAGCTTTACCTTTACCGAACTCGAGAGCGCCGGGCGCGATCGCATCCGTGAGTTGGGGCCATTTCCGGACGCGCACGCCATCACTGGCACGTCGGGGACCGGCCCCCAAGGCTCCTTCCCCGTCTCGCTATCGGGCAGTGGACCGATCTACCAGGTGGATCTCGGCCTGACCACGGAACGCAACGAGCAGTACACCGTGCAGGTCAACTATACCGTGAACCGCTCGGTCTTTGATGCCACCGAAGTCAAGGGCGAACCCTACCGCGCGATTGGGTGGGCCCCCTTTGAATGGGGCCTCCCCATCGAGCGTCAGGAACTGCGCTATGTGCTGCCCATCGAGCTGCCAGAAGGCGTCACCGAGGCCGAGCAAGTCACCGACGCCATCGTGGACGAGACGGGCCTGCTGGTGGGAGACCTGAGCCAGTTTGACCGCTGGGTGTACTTTCCCACGCCCGACGAGGCCACCGGCAAGAACTACCTGTCCATCTTTGTGCGCAAGGATAACCTAGCGCCGCAGACCGAGTTCGTGCCCGTGTTCTATCTTCCAGGCGAGACCATCACCGTCACTAAGGAAACGCCCATCCCGCTCGACACGCTGGAACCTACGCCCACGTCGTCGGGCTTTGCTGGCTTGAGCGAGGATGCCATTGGCCTCACATGCTGCTTGGGTGTAGGCGTAACTATCGTCGTGGGAGCCCTGCTCATCTGGGCTCTCCGCAAGCGCAAGCCCAAGCCTGTGTACGAGCCGCCCGAGATTGAGATCGAGACCTTCCAGACCCCCGGCGTGGTGCCGGATCTGAACGCCATCGAGACAGCGCTCTACATGGGCAACTCGGCCAAGACCGTGGCGCTGATCGTGATGGCGCTCGAGCAACGCGGCATCATCAACCTCATCAACCGCTCGCCGCTGCAAGCCGAGATCCTCAAGCCCGACAGCCCGAACCTCGCCCCGTATGAGAAGGCCCTGCTCGATGCCATTCAGGAGGACGGCACCATCGACAGAACCCAAGTGCCAACCATCCTGCAGGCCGTTTCCGATGCGTTGCAGCCCAAGATCTGGAACGCCGATCCTGAGGCCACGCGGCGGACTTACCAGGAACGCATCGACACAGCCTGGGAGCAATACGAACGGGAGTGGCGGCGGAGACCGATGGGAGCGCCCATGCCCACGTACGTGCCGTGGGTCGTCCTAAGCGATCGCGCCTGGCAACGGCCCTCAGCCACGCAGGCCGCAGGACCGACAGGCTCGGCTGGGCCAGGCCCCTTGGCGACAGCGGCTGGCGAGGCCGTTGCGCCCATCGAAACCATGGCGGGTGACCTGGCGCGCGGCGTAGAGGATGCCATCGGCGGGACCGTCGCGCGTATCGAAGAGGGCGTCGCCCGCCTGTTTGGCGGCGCCGGCACCGAGGCGGGATACGACGCCTGCCACTCGGCGTGCCACAGCGCCTGCCACTCGGCGTGCGTGCACGATGCTTGCCATTCAGCCTGTGTGCACGATGCCTGCCACAGCGCCTGCCACTCGGCCTGCGTGTGCCACAGCGCCTGTCATAGCGCCTGCCACTCGGCCTGTGTAAGCAACTTCTAGAAGGATCACGATGACGGATACACAACAGACGGCATCCGGCCTGGACCTGCAAGCCTTTGCGGACGAGCTGGTGCCCGCGACCCGGAACTATATCTACATTCGGCCAGAGGATGGCTTGTTCATCATGCGGCCGAACCGTCTGAACCACCTCAACGAGACCGCCTGCTACATCCTCAGCCGCTTGTATGACCCGAACACCGGCCCCCAGGTCGACGAGGTGGTTCGGGATACCGCAGCGCGCTATGGTGCAACGGAGGAGCGCGTCAGAGACGACGTCGTCAACCTATTGCGCAGCGTCTCTGCCCTTCTCAACGATGATGTGACGCACGCTCCCAGCGTCAGGGTGATGCCCTTTGGCACCCACCATCGCGAGCTGCCGGTGCTCTCGGAGGTAGCCCTCACGTACCGGTGCCAGAATAGGTGCACCTTCTGCTACGCCGATTCGCCCAAGCGCGGCGATGACGTGCCCGAGATGACGACCGACGAAGTCAAGATCATCCTGGATCGTATCTTTGATGAAGCCCACTGCCCCACCGTGTCATTCACCGGGGGCGAGCCGACCCTGCGGCGCGACCTGCCCGAGCTAATCGCCTATGGCAAGTCCAAGGGCATGCGCGTGAATCTCATCACCAATGGCATCCGATGCGCGAAGGAGAGCTATGTCGCCAAGCTGGCCGAGGCCGGCCTGGACTCGGCCCAGGTCAGCCTCGAGGGTGGATCGCCAGAGATCCACGATGCCATCACGCGTCATCCTGGCTCGTTTAAGAAGACTGTCGCTGCCGTGCGCAACCTTCGCGCTGCCGGCATCCACACCCACACCAACACGACGATCTGTGGCAGCAACCGCGATCATCTCCTGCCGCTGGTGGACTTGCTGGCGGACGATCTGCACTCCGAGTACTTTTCCATGAACATGGTGATCCGCACGGGCACCGCCCTCTCGCACATCGATGAGGACATCAGCTACCGCGAGATCGGGCCGATCATCCGCATGGTACAGGATCACGCGCGCGCCAAAGGCATCCGCTTCGTATGGTACTCACCCGTGCCCTATTGCCTAGTCAATCCCGTTCAGTTGGGGCTTGGCAGCAAGTCGTGCGCATGTGTCGACGGGCTCCTCTCGGTGAATCCAGCGGGTGAGCTTATCCCTTGCTCGAGCTTTGACCAAGGCATCGGCGACCTGCTGCACGAGCCCTTCAACAAGGTTTGGTACACACGCACCGCGCGTTACTGGCGCAACAAAGAGTTTGTCCCGCCCGTCTGCCAGCGATGCGAGATCCGCGACATCTGCGGCGGTGCGTGTCCATTGTACTGGCAGGAACGCGGCAACTTTGACGATCTCAAAGGCGTGGCACCAGGCGCTACACCCCTCGCCATAGCGATCTGGCATGTGAAGCGTTGGCTGTGGGCGGGCACGCAAGGTGTGGGCCTGCCGGGCGTGAGACAACGGAGGCGAAGCGATGGCGACTAAGCAGGCAACGCATCGCATGAGGCTATCCCAGTTCAACGACTATCTCATGCAGAAGGAGCAGGAACTCACCCAGTGCTACCGTGAGATCGAGGAAGTCCAGGCCGAGTTCAACGAGATCTTTCGGCAAGAGATGGCCGCCTGGCAAGAGACCTTCAGCCGGTGCTTCCCGCAGATCCTAGCACGACGCGATGATCTGCCGGCCGGCCTCCGTCAGCAGATCGATGGGGCCGAGCGCGAGGAGATGGCCAAGCTCCGCGAGGAGATGGTCCAGCTTGAGGACCAGGTAGCCCAATGCAGGGCCGAGATGGATCGGCTCACCGAGGCGGCCCAGGAACTCACCGATAGCCTGCGCGCCGAGAATCCAGACATCGACGAACGCGAAGAGGCCCTCAAGGCAAAGATCGTGCGGCTGCAGAACGACTATACCAAAGCCTGGGAGGAAGCCGAGCACCTCAGTGATGGGCTCGGCTGGCTCACCCATGCCTTTCGCTTGGCCAAGCTCCGCCAGAAGCAGCGAGAGGCCAAACAAGAGCAAGAAGCGACCATGCGCGAGCTCCGGTCGGTTCGTCAAGAGTGGCTAAGCCAGATGGAAGAGGCCAGCCAGTCGCAGGCCGAACTGCGCAAGCAGTGGCAGGAGCAGAGCGTCGCCGCGGCAGAGAAACAGGGACGCCTGGATCACATCCGCCACAATTTGGAAGACCTCGCGCAGCAGAACGCCATCACGCGCGTGCTGGAGGAGCTCGACGAGGACCCCGGCGTCGGGGGCGAGCTTGGCGACGCGCTACGCGAGCTGATCCAGCGTAACCAGGTCCGCACCGACTATGAGACGGGGCTAGCATCCGTCGCCGAGGCCCTTGGCCTCACCAAAGGCATAGGCGAAGGTCTTCGTCGCTTTGGACAGAGCGTCGCTACCGTTGTCCAAGAGCAGCGCCGCTTTGGGCTTTGCGACGTGCCCGTCGTGCTTCCGCGATCCGTCATCGCGCTGAATGAGACGTGGCGTGCTCTCGCCACCAAGGTCAGGGACGAAAAACAGATGGGCACCAACCCGCTGGATTTCAGCCGCATCATCAAAGCGTATCTCAGCGATAGGCTAACCGATGCCAGCATCCAGGAACTGTTCGAGACCATGGGCAACGCCCTGAGTGAGGCCACCGCCTCTTGGAACTAGGATGCGAGAAAGCGCGCTTGACAACGTCAGTAAGAAGTAACCGTTCTGGGCATCAGCATGGAGTGAGAGATGAAAAAGGCACCCGCTGTTCTGGCCGTGATCGCCTCGATCCCCTTCTTTGTGCTTGGGTTGCTGTTCCTGATCGCCTCGGCCTCCGGAACCAGCCGCATCCTCGTGGCGGCTGCTCTGCTAGCCATCGGCACCGTGCTGCTCGTGGCTGGGTTGCGTCGCCTGCGCCGCCTGGCGGCCATCCATCCCGAAGCCCTAGAGACGGGAGCCGTCGAACTCGCCCGCCGTCTCGGCGGGGAGCTCACCATCTCCCAACTGCGCGCCGAGTATGGCATCTCAGCGGAAGAGGCCGGCAAGGTCCTGGAAAAGCTGGTCCATGAGGGAACCTGCCGCCGCGAGCAGCGCGAGGATCGCCTGGTGTACGTGTTCACCGGCCTGATGACCTCGCTCAAGGAGAAGGTCTGTCCCTATTGCGGCACCAAGCTCCCCATACGCTCAGGGCTCCGCAAATGCCCCAACTGCGGCGCGCAGCTCGAGATCACCAAGACCTAGTGGCCCGCGGCAGCCGGATCCTCTGGGCAACGCTCCTTGCGCTTTGCCTGGTCGGCTGCTCGGGTAGCCCTCTCTTGCCCGCTGCCGGGGTATCCAATGATACCCCAACGTTTGCGTACCCACGAGCTTCCACTCCCCCGGCCACGGGGCAGACCCCTATTGATATCGCGCCTTTCCTCGGAGACAGCTCCCTGCCCGCGCGTGACGACGCGGCCTTTGCTATAGCCCTCGGTCTCGGCAAAGCCGGGACGGCGCTTGAGCCCTGGGCAACATCCGACCGCGTGGGAGACCATGCGCTGTTCTGGGTAGCAGACCTCCAGGCAGGTCGGATGCGTCGAATTCGTGCCGTGTGTGTAGCCGTCGGACGGCATGCCAGCATATGGTTCGATGAGGGATCGGACACCGATGTCGCTACCATAGAGGCAGCTGCCCATCGCTTTGACACGCTCATCTACCCGATGGTGCGCCAAGTGCTGGGCGGGACCGCCCTGCCCCGCGACGGTCGCGTCGCCATTTTGCACGCGGAACTAGCTGGTGGCACAGCGTACTTTGCACGAGGCAACATGCAACCGGCCGAGGTCTACCAGAACTCCAACGAGCGCGCCATGCTGGTCATCAACCTTGCCCACGTGCAACCCGGCGATGATGCCTACTTGGCGGTGCTGGCTCACGAGCTACAGCACCTAGCACACTACCTCAACGACTCGGCGGAGGACGCATGGTTCAGTGAAGGTATATCTCAACTGGCCGAGGATCTGTGCGGCTTTGAGCAGCAAGAGCGAGGGGCTGCTTTGTTCGCCCATCCCGACCATCCATTGCTCCGTTGGCACGCGGATCCGGCCCTTGCCCAGCGCGACTATGCCGCCGCCTATCTGTTCGTGCGCTACCTGGCCGACCGATTCGGCCTGGCCACCGTGGCTGAGCTAACTCAGCATCCACGCCGCGCCGTGGACAGCATCGATGCGCTGCTCGTATGGGATGGGGGTATAGACGGCGTGTTTGCCGATTGGCTTGTGGCGAACCTGCTCAACGACTCGCCGGCATCGGCAGGCGAGTTCGCCTACGAGACGATCTCGGGGCACGTGATTCCCACCCCCCTGAATCCCAGCGCGACCAACGCCGTCACCGACACCATCGCCAACTATGGCGCCGACTACTGGAGCGTGGATCTAGCGAACGCTACCCAGCTCCGTATCGACTTCGAGGGGGATGCGTACGTCTCGCTGGGACCTGCAGAGGCGCGACACGACCAACAGGTATGGTGGTCACAGCGCGGTGACGGGATACACACATGGCTGGAAGCAACGGTAGATCTACGCGGCTTGGTGACCGCTACCCTGGAGCAACAGCTCTGGTTCGACATCGAGTCCGGTTGGGACTATGGCTATCTACGCGTCTCGACCGATGACGGTGCCACCTGGGACTTGCTCCCAACACCCTCAAACTCGGCCTATGATCCGCTTGGCTACGCCCTGGGACCTGCCTATACCGGAGCCTCGGGCTGTTCCCCTGAGGACGATCCATGCGAGCCGCGCTGGATCTCCGAGCGGGTGACATTGGACCGGTACTGCGGGCAAGTCGTGCATCTGCGGTGGGATTACATCACGGACGAGGCAGTCACGGGGGCAGGCATGTTCATCGGAGAGACGAGCTTGACCGGCATGACATGCAACCGCGTGCTCCTGACCGAAGCCCTTGCCGCAGGCGACGCCCCGACGGCGTCCCGGATGTCATGGCAGGCAAACGGCTTTGCCCGAACCACGACGTTGGTACCGCAAAGCTGGCTGCTACTCGTCGTGGAGATAGGCCCAGAGGTCGAGGTACACCAAGTGCCCGTAGGCAAGGACGGCAAGGCGTCCTGGGCGCTCGCAGCTGAGGCCCTGTCCAGCGGGAACATGCCAGAGGTAGTCCTCATCATCGCGGCTACGCATCGGCTGAGCGACGGCCGCCCGACCTATCGCCTATCCGTCGAGAAGCTCCCGTAGGCGCGCTGACAGCGCTTCTTCCTGCTCGGGAAGAACGGTGCGCAGGTCCAACACGACGTGATCGTCCTGGACTCGCGCCACGACCGGCGGTGAGCCCAGGCGAAGCCGCTTAGCCAGAGGCACCGGATCGCCGGGCAGCGCGATCAACGTCGTGGGCAGGGTCTCCTCCGGCAAGGAGCCACCGCCTACCTTGGACCGCCCCTCGATGAGCTCGCAGCCCGGCCACGCTAAGCGATCGAGCAAAGCCCGAGCGCGACGCGCAAGCTCTTCGGGTGGAGCAGCTATCATGCGCCACGCGGGGATCTCGGCCTCGGCCTCGCCGCGCAGATAGTGGAGGAGGTTGGCCTGCACCCCGGCGATGGTGGTCTTGTCCACCCGGAGCGCTCGCGTCAGCGGAAAGCGGCGTAGCCTGTCCACCAACTCCTTACGGCCCACAATGATGCCAGCCTGCGGCCCTCCAAGGAGCTTGTCGCCGGAAAAGCAGACCAGATCAGCGCCGGCATCGACGCTCTCTTGCACCATTGGCTCGTGCGGCAAGCCATAGTCACGCGTATCGAGCAGCGAGCCGCTGCCTAGATCATCCAGGAGCAAGAGATCATGCTGGTGCGCCAGCCCATGGAGGCTTTCGAGCGTAGGCTGATGCGCAAAACCCTGCACACGAAAGTTGCTGCTGTGAACCCGCAGCAGCGCCGCCGTCTCGCTGGTGAGAGCGGCTTCATAGTCGCGCACGTAGGTGCGGTTGGTGGTACCCACCTCGACCAGCGTGGCGCCA
>JBNGEB010000033.1:14430-15364 GCA_049975585.1 Anaerolineae bacterium | reverse complement strand
CGGTCATGGAGCTGTGGCACGCCGCTGAGCGCGCCTACGACATGGCGCGCGCCTTTAACGCGCTGGAGGGCTTTGGGCCTCAGAATGACGACCTGCCCCCGCGGTTCTACGAGCACTTTCCCAAGGGCCCTGCCGCTGGCCAAGCGCCCACGCGGGAGCAGTTCCAGGCGGCCAAGCAGGCGTTCTACGCCTATATGGGATGGGACCCGGAGACAGCGGCCCCCACGCGCTCCCGCCTGGAGGAGCTGGATGTGGCGTGGGTGGCGGATCTGCTGGAGAATGCTCGCGTTCCCGAGCGGTCACGGGGAGGCAGCGCGTAGCTATCGACGCGGGATACGTTCCCGCGCGAGGCTGCATAGCCGCTTCTCCCCCTTGACCTTCTTCCCAATCCTAGCGTATAGTGTGCGTAAGATGGTGCTTCCCTAACGGCGCCCAGCTACGAGGGGACACACATGAGGAGCCCCACTGGATCGCACACGGGCCGACCAAAGCAGGCGCGGCTCACACGCCGAGGCGCTCTGTTCTGTGCTGTGCTGCTCCTCTTTGTTGGGGGTGCCTGCTTTACCACCGAATTCAGCATCACGATCACTGACCCCGATGAGAGTGGCGAATCCCAGGTGACCGGCATCGTGTCGAACCACCTGGATCCCGCCTATCTGGACGCCGCCATGCAGGCCAACGCTGACTACCGGGCCGACCTCGCGGCCGTCGGCGGCTCTGTGGACGAAGATCCCTTTCCCACCACCCTCGAAGGCATCTCCGAGTACATGAGCGGCGTCATGACGGCCGCACAGATGCGCGATAGCGGCATGGACGTCGTGGAGACGCACGATGGGTTCGTGGCTACTGTGACCATCCCCCTCTCCGAGGCCTTGGCCAACCAAGAGTCCTCGGGCGATGTGTTGGTCAGCATCGACGACAGCTCGCCTCCCGC
>JBNGEB010000033.1:11618-14420 GCA_049975585.1 Anaerolineae bacterium | reverse complement strand
CATCTTCGATCAAGCCTTCAGCGCGGGCGACTCGGGTGACCAAGAGGACGACATTGTCACGTCGCTGGACGAGCTCGAGCGCTATCGTCGCGAAGGTCTGCCGCCCAAGCCGGAACTGGTGATCCGGGAAGGCGAGATCGTCGTTGAGAGCGAAGCGGATATGCTGCCCCTCTTTGCGGCAGCGGCAGAGCAGGGCGAGCTCGCGGCGTGGTATTGGCTGCGGATCATGCTGGAGACGAGCATCCCCACGTTCAGCCTCTCCGTCGCCATGCCGGGTGAGGTCGCCGTCCACACTGTCAACGGGATTCCCGATGGGATCGTGAAAGACAACCGCGTCACCTTTGTATTCGACGAGGCGTTCTACCGTCGTCACGGAAGCGGGGAATACCGCCTTCGTGTGGAAACAGTGTACATCCCGGGACGCACTACTGCATCCCGTGACGATCGCGACGGCGACGGCATCCTGGACGACGACGACGCCTGCCCCGATCAGTACGGTCCGCCGCCTGACGGTTGCCCCACCAACGTCCTCGCCATGGCTTGCACGCCTGCGGAGCCCCAAGCCTACGCGCAGGTCACATGCGTGGCGCGCGTCCCCGAGGCACACCGTACCGATGCGCTCAGCTTTGACTGGTACCTCGATGGCGCCCATCAGGCTACCACCACCGATCCCACGTGGGTGTGGGGATCGGCCGAGCCCGGCAAGCACGAGGTGGGCGTCGATGCCGTCGGCGATGGTTGGAGCGACAGCGTTACCATCCCGCTTGACGTCAGCGAGGATCGCGAGCTGGTCGCCACCATGGGCTACATGCCCGATCCGCCCGTGGCCGGCAAGTCCTTGATCCTGAGCGTCGTGGTCGAGGGGCAGCGACCTGACGAGGCCCTCACGTACCGATGGTTCCTCGATGACAATCTCGTGTCAGAGGCGGACGCCATGGCCTGGGTGGCTATCACCGGCACGCACACGGTGCAGGTAGAGGTCCGAGGCGAGGGCGACCGCCTAGCCGTGGATCGTCGCAGCCTGACGGTGCCGCCCCTACAGCCGGCTTTTCTGGAGGCCACGCCTGGCGCCGATGCTGGCTTTGACATCACCTACCTCCAATGCCCCGAGGGCCTGGGCAGCGGCGAGACTCTCGAGTGCACCGTCGGGATCAGCCGCGACGACAACCAGGTTGGGGTGCTCGGGGTCGTGTGGTTCGTCGACGGCGGACTGGCGCAGCGCGAGGACACGGTGGGGGTGAAGGCAACTTTCTCGCTGCCCAATCCTCCGCCCGGGGACCACACCGTCCAAGTGCGCGTCATTCACCCAGAGACGGGCGAAGCTGCCGTGCGTTCGACCGTCATCCAGGTGGACGAGGGTGGCGGCGGGGCCAACATTCCCAAGACGGCTAGCGCAGGCGCCGCCGCGGGTAGCGCTGCCACCATCGGGGCCTGGCTGTGGCTGGAGCGGTGGCGAGCGCGCATGGCCCAGCAGCGAGCCGAGGCAGCCGCTCGAGCCGCCGAGTTGCGCAAGGCTGCGGAAGAGAGGGCAGACGAAACCCTGCGGCGGGACCGCCAGCGCTGGTACGACCAGGTCGGCGAGCTGAATCGCATCGAGAGGCAGAGACGTGTCTACCGGCAAGCCCTTGAGGAGTACGGTGATGCCGTCGCCGAGCACCTCGACGCCATCGTCAATCTTGGGCACCTTCAGCGCGACCACGCGACGCTCGCCAAGCGGCTGGCGGAGCTCAGGGTCGAGTTCGACGTCACCCGCTGGACCGGCTTTACCGATGGCGTCATC
Organism: Anaerolineae bacterium; assembly: GCA_049975585.1. Classification (GTDB taxonomy): domain Bacteria; phylum Chloroflexota; class Anaerolineae; order UBA1429; family UBA1429; genus DAIRUQ01. The sequence continues at coordinate 12,640 of JBNGEB010000033.1, read as the reverse complement.
GAGATCGCGGATATCATGGTGGATACGCTGACTTTTGGCACCGGCAGCCTCCAGTGGCTTGGCAGCGTGCCAGGCAGCTATGGCAAGGACACGCTCAAGGCCCTGCTCAAAGCGGCCGTCCGCCAGAAGGTGCATGAGGCATACGGCTTGCCGTTCAACGAGCCGGATTTAGCACGCAAGTTGTTCATTGACTCTGCGGGCATCCCCACCGACTATATGGTGGGTCCCACCGGCGCCACGCGCGACAAAAGCGTGCCGCGCGTGATCTTTGACCTAGCTGTACCGCGAGGTATCAACAAGACGCTATTGACCCAGGGGCTTGAGGCGCGCATCGACAAGACCGAGCTCGGCAAGGCTCTCGGCGAAAACGCCGGCAAGGGGATGGGCTTTGCCGTGGGCGTAGGCGAGACCGCGGCGACTGCTGCCGTGGATGCCGCGGACAAGAAGGCCAAGTGTCGCCAACTGAGGCGGCAGATAGCCACCACCCTGGGCCAAGTGCTTAGGCGCGAGCATGCCATACCCGATGCTCTGGAGGATGCGCATAGGGCAGCCGAAACGCTGAGCCAGAGCGCTCGGAAGGTCGCCGAAGCCGTTCCACCGACTGCCGATCGCGGCGTCGACACCCAGGCCGCCTGGGAGGCGCTCCAGCAGCGCTGAGAGGGAGAGGACCATGCCCCCACTTCGTACCTATACTCCATCTGCCCTCCAGGACATGTCCCGAGACGTGCGTCGTCACCGCGCGGACAAACTCATGAGTGATGTGAACCTAGCCTTGCTCCTGGCGCGGTGCGTGCTGCGGGAGCAGAGTGGCGCGTACATCTTCTTTGACCCTCGCGACGCAAGCTGGGCACGGTGGAACGGCGATGCATGGCAACCGTCCGCAGCACCTCGCGGCCCCTTGACAGGCGAGGACGGGCTCCCCGTGTCCTTCCCCCGACCCGACGTGCCTGCCGAAGAGACCATCGATGCCGACGAACTCGTTTCCTCGTCGGAAGCACTAGCCAGCATCCGCCAGACGATCT
>JBNGEB010000033.1:0-11608 GCA_049975585.1 Anaerolineae bacterium | reverse complement strand
GATCTACGAGGCGTACCGCGATGGCCGCATCGACAGCGAGGCTGCTGCTATCCTAATGGCGCGGCAGGTGCTGGTGGACCTGGGAGGCACTGTGTGGACCGTTGGTTTTGCGACGGGGCGCTGGTACCGCTCTGAGAGCGAGGGGTGGCAGCTAACTGCCACCCCTCCAGAAGAAGATGACCTCTATGCGCGGGAGGAGTTGGCGTCGCTGTTGGAGAACCCCTCCGAGGACCAGGAGATCCCCGATGCCCTAGCTGATTTCTTGGTGGCCGGCGTGGGCGTGCTGCCAGAGGCCGTGGAAGCCGCCTGGACGCCGCCCGAGACCGTTCCCGCAAGCGCCGTGCAACTGTATCGGACGTGCCCCGCTTGTGGCGCCACGGTCGCGGCCGAGAGCCGCTTCTGCAGCATATGCGGCGCCTCGCGCCCAGAGCTCGCGCACACGACCGACAGGCCCGCTAGCACCCAAGAGACCTCGCTGCGCTGTCCCGAGTGCGGAGCACCAGTACATCCGGGACAGGCCTTTTGCATGCGTTGCGGCGCTCCTCAGCACGAAAGCACGCGCTGCCCCGCCTGCGGCGCCGACTGGCCGCCCGGCGCCCGCTTCTGCCCTCAGTGCGGCACGCGCCAAGACATCGAGTGATGGGACAGCTTACGCTTACCTCTGAGGGCTAGGTCGCCGCGATCCCCAACCAGGTCTCCGCGTTGCCGCCGAACCAGGCCGTCTCTGTCTGGTCGTTGCCGCCGAGCTCCCGCGTAAGCAGCTCGCGATCACTCGCCATGCGTCCTCCGGCCTCGCCGATGTTATCGGCACGGCTGTCGCTTCCCCACAGAAGCCGGTCCGCGCCGAGGTAGGCCAAGGCCTTCTGGAGCGCCTCCGTCCGCCAAAGAGGCGGCGTGCCGGGCGTCGTATCCACCCACATCTGCATGGGCAGGCCCGTCTCGTGCGCCCGGGCACGGAAACGACCCGCCACCGCCAGGCATTCGTCCACCCATGGCCATCCGATGTGCGCCAGCGCGAACCGCAGCCTCGGAAAGTGGATGAACACCTCGTAGAACGCGGGTCGGCAGAAGCGCGACCCATCCATGTGGCCAAACAGGATGCCCGAGTGGCAGAGCAATGGCACGCCGAGCTCCTCGATGCGCGCATAGACGGGAAAGAGCCGCTCCTCGTAGGGGTACCAATGATTCGGGATCATCTTGACCCCACGGAACCCCAGCTCGAGGATGGCATGGTCGAGGGCCTCGACGGCGTCGGGGCGATCGGGCTCGATCCACACAAAGGGGATCAGCCTATCCTCTGCACCGCGAACGGCTCCGGCGAGCCAGTCAGCAGAGTCTCGCATGCTGAGTTCGTGATCGCGGGCGTCCCAGTCGGGTGGTGGCGAGAGGATCACCGCCTTGTCGAGGCCGGCCTCCGCCAGCCCCGCCAGCATCGTCTCTTGAGAGATATCCTGTTCCATGGCATGCACATGTATGTCGATCCGCATCCTACCCCTCCTATCTCACGCTCGGCCAACGGCGCCATTCTAGGCGAGCCAGCGGGGTCGCACAATGCCCGTGGCGAGAGAGCCTCTATGCCGGCGAAACGACCGATGGCCTTGGCACGGCGTCACCTCGATCCTATGATGGATGTTGTCGTTGTCCTTGACGCGCATGCTGAGGGCCGGCATGCCGCGTGCACAAGGAGACACCATACCCAAGCTATTAGGGCGTGCGCTTCACGTGGAGGATAGGAGCCCATCATGCGTCAAGTCATCATCGCCGGCCCGCGTCAGGCCGAGGTCGTGGACGTCCCCACGCCCAAGCCCGTCGAGAACTGGGCGCTCGTCCGCAGCACCCGATAGCTAGCCGGGCGCATGACAGAAAACAGGTCGAGTCCTAGAATGCACAGGCGCGACCGCGCAAGACTATATACGTATGGGAGGTATCATGCCACGCCCCAATATCCTTCTGTTCTTCACCGACCAACAGCGTGCCGACACCATCGGTGCCGGCGGCAACCCGGTCATCCGCACGCCCAACCTCGACCGTCTGGCCAACGAGGGCGTCCGCTTCAGCAGCGCCGTCACGCCGAGTCCGGTCTGTGTCTCGGCCCGCTGCTCGATGATCCACGGTCAGTACCCGCATAACACGGGATGCGCCTACAACGGCGATCCTATGCCCACCGATCGGCCCAGTTTCATGCAGGTGCTCACCGAGGCCGGCTACCGCACCCATGGCATCGGCAAGATGCACTTCCGGCCCGATCCGCAAGCCATGCGCGGTTGGCAGACGCGCGAGCACCAGGAAGAGATCCGTCACAGCATCGATGAGGACGACTATCTCCAGTTCCTACGATCCAAGGGCTACACCCACGTGTACGATCCCATGGGACAGCGTGGGGAGATGTACTACATCCCGCAGCTCGCGCAGATGCCAGCCGAGTATCACGCGACGCATTGGGTGGGCGATCGATCGATCGCTTTTGTCGAGGAGCAAGCGGCAAGCGACCAGCCCTGGCTGTTGATGTCCAGCTACATCCATCCGCATCCACCCTTTTCCCCGCCCACCCCTTGGAACAAGCTCTACCGCGCTCCACTGATGCCGCTCCCCAAAATGCCACACCAGTCGGAAGCGTTCTGGACTTACATCAACCGCGTCCAAAACCGCTACAAGTACCGCGACAATGGGCTCGACTATAACCTGCTTCGCTGCCAGAAGGCCTTCTACTATGCCTGCATCTCGTTCATCGATTACCAAGTCGGTCGCATCCTGCAGGCACTGGAAGAGACAGGACAGCTCGATAACACCCTGATTCTCTATGCGTCCGATCACGGCGAGTTCCTGGGCGACTATGGCTGCTTTGGCAAGCGCAGCATGCTCAATGCCGCCAGCAACGTCCCGCTGCTAGCACGCTTCCCGCAGCGCTTTGCGCAGGGAGCCGTATCGGACGCGCCAGTCAGCCTAGTGGACATCATGCCCACCATGCTGGCAGCCGCCGATGTCCAACGCGACGACCTCTCGCTGGACGGCGTTGATCTCGCCGAGGTCGCCCAAGCCGGAGAGGCTTCGCCCATCTCGCAGCGCACGGTCTATAGCCAGTTCCAACACCGCGAGCAGGGCGTGTACATGGCGCTGAACCGCGACTACAAGTACTTTTACTCTGCGCCGGATCGACGCGAATGGCTCTTTGATCGGCAGCAGGATCCGGACGAGATGCGCAGCCAGTCAGGCCTGGTCTTCCGCCAGCAGGACCTGGATGCGATGCGTGACAACCTCTGGTCCTTCTACCGGTCGCAGGGCTATATCGAGCCGCTGACCGGCGAGGGCTGGCGCGAGTTCCCGCAGCCAAGCCTGCCTGACGATCCTGACGGGGGCCTCTTGATCCAGGACGCGCCGTGGGCAGCTTCCTACCAGCGCATCCCTGGCTACACCGAGGACTGACGCCACGAGCACCTAGCAGGAGGAGTACGATGGCCACCGCGCGCGTCGCCGTGATCCCCGATGAGGTCATCGGGACGATCAACCCCAACATCTATGGCCACTTCGCCGAGCACATTGGAGGTTGCATCTACGAGGGAATCTGGGTTGGGGAGGATTCGCCCATCCCCAATAGGGGCGGCATCCGTCTCGACGTGGTCGAAGCGCTTCGCCGTATCCGGCCGCCGGTGATTCGCTGGCCCGGGGGCTGTTTTGCCGACGACTACCATTGGCGCGACGGGGTTGGTCCCCGCGACCAGCGGCCGCGTCGGTTGAACATCTGGTGGGATGACATCGAGACGAACCAGTTCGGCACCCACGAGTTCGTGCGTTTCTGCCGCATGGTGGGGGCCGAGCCCTATATCTGTGGCAACGTAGGCTCTGGCTCGCCTCGCGAGATGCGCGACTGGGTAGAGTATGCCAACTATCCCGGCGGGACAACGCTATCCGACGAGCGTGCCGCCAACGGAAGTCCCGAACCGCTCAACGTGCGCTACTGGGGCGTGGGCAACGAGAACTGGGGCTGCGGCGGCGGCTTTGCGCCAGAAGAGTACGCAGCGGCCTATCGTCGGTTCGCCACCTACCTACGTCCGCTCCAGCGCGAGCCCATGTCCCTGATCGCCTGCGGCCCGGCCGGCAACGACACAGCCTGGACCCAACGCTTTCTGGAACGCGTCACCGAGGGCTTGGGCGGCCGCCGCCACGTGCCCTTTCAAGGCTACGCGGCGCACTATTACTGCGGGACAGCGGGAACGGCCACCGAATACACCGACGGGCAATGGTACCATCTCCTTGCTCGCGCTCAGGAGATGGAGACGCTCGTGCTTCAGCAGCGAGCCATCCTCGACGGATTCGATCCTGACCGCAAGGTGGGGCTTATCGTGGACGAGTGGGGCGCGTGGCATCCGGTGGAAGAGGGCACAAATCCCAGGCACAACTATCAGCAGAACACGCAGCGCGACGCATTGGTGGCCGCTCTGACCTTGGACATCTTTAACCGGCACGCCGACAAGGTGGTGATGGCCAACATTGCCCAGACGATCAACGTCCTGCAGGCCATGGTGCTGACGGATGGCGCGCGCATGCTGACCACGCCTACCTATCACGTCTATGCGATGTACGCTGCACACCAGGGCAAACAGGCCGTCCGCGCCATCGTCCAAGGGAACACCGTCGACTGGGCAGACGCGGAAGCCGATGCCAGCGGGTCCATCCCGCAACTGACGGGCTCGGCCTCCGTCGGCGATGGGGCCGTGACGCTCAGCCTGGTCAATAGCCACGCCGACGAGCCGGCCGAGGCCACGTTGGCCATCTACGGCGTTGATGGGACCCTCGAGACCCGCAGCACCTTGGCTGCGGACGACATCCACGCGCACAACACCTTCGAGGTACCCGAGGCAGTGACGCCCAAGGTGGATCACCCAGACATGGCAATCGTCGGCGGCAGGGATGGCATCACCGTGACGCTGCCGCCGGCCTCGGTGACCGTCCTGGAGATCGCGCTCTAACCAGGCAAAGCAAGAGGGCCTGCGTCGTCTGGATGGCGCAGGCCCTCTACCATCCCAAGCGTCAGCTCGCGTCCAGCATACCCCTCCACTCTGGCACCCGCAGGAACCAGATCCGGTTGCTGTCGTGAAAGTTGTGAGCTCCGGCGTAGGCCGTCCGCACAACCGCCAGGATATCCTCGCCCTCGAAGATCCAGTCCACGTATTGAAAGCCTGTCAGCCTCAGCGAATCCTCCCCCGAAAGCCCCGATTCGTCCTCTAGCAGGTAGCGCGCCACGCGCCAATCCCGCAGGTCCTCCGATACGCACAGCGCCAAACGATTGCGCTGTGAGGGCCAGTCGGGCTGCGAGTTGGGGTTGCTCAACGTTACGTACCGGTCCGATAGGGGATCGTAGCGGATGACGAACTTGGTCATGCCTCCAGGGAACCTGATGAACCCTCTTTCGGGATCAAAGCTGAGCTGCCGGCCCTGCTGGTCCACCCGAACCATGGCGGTGATATCGACCCGAGGCGCACTGTTAAAGCGCAGCACGTCCCAGAGCTGGCCATCCCGATCGGCCACCACATTGCCCTCGAGCCAACCCGGCCGCTCCAACCTGCCCCACTCGGTAGGTAGCCACTCGAGATCGAACGCCAGCTTGTTGGACATGCGCCAGCTCGCGGCATCCAGCAGATCAGCGTGCGCATCGGCCGAGATCACCAGCGCCCGGAAACCAGGGCCCCACTCGCAGGGATCGCAGTCCTCGTAGGCGCGATACAGCCGGCCTTTGTGACGGAGCACCGGCACCGGCGCGCAGTGATAGTTGGGCGGCTCACGGCGCACGCCGCCTGAGAAGAGCAAGCCGGTCTTGGCGTCGGCGGGGTGCGTCCAGGTGTAGCCGCCATCCTCGCTGCGCCTAATCACAATGGCACCGTACTGCTGAGAACAGCCCAGCAGGTAGAGCGCCCCCTTATGGGTGAACAAGCTGCTCCAGAACGCCCCAGCGATGTGCGTCACATAGTGCCAGGTCAGCCCGTCATCCTCCGACCGATATACCGTGCTGAGGTGCTCTTCCTCCTCGTGGTTCTTGGGGCACCCCGGCCCGAAATAGTCGTGCGTCACCACCAGCGCGCCGTCGGGCGCCCGCGCGATGCTGGGGCTGCCCAAGTAGGTGCGCGTGCGCGGATCCTGATAAGCGATCTCCACCGGACGCCTCACGTCGTCATCTCCTCGAGAGCGCATATGGCGACTTGGCCGTTGTCGTGCCGCGGGCCTACAGCGTCACGCCGTTGACGACATTCTGAAGCCGCCCTTCCGTAAACGCCCGCACATTGTCGATAGCCGTTCCCATCAGCCGACGGCGCGCCGAGGCCGTCGCCCAGGCGATGTGCGGCGTGATGTAGCAATTCTTGGCGGTCAGCAGCGGGTTATCCGGCGAGGGCGGCTCTGAGGCGAGGACGTCCAACCCCACTCCAGCGATGCGGTCGCTGTTGAGCGCCTCGGCCAAGGCCTCCTGGTCCACCAAAGGCCCACGGCTGGTGTTGATGAGAAACGCCGTAGGCTTCATCTGGGCGATGCGCTCGGCATTCATCAGGTTCTCGGTCTCGGGCGTCAAGGGGCAATGGAGCGTCACCACATCACTCTCGCGCAGCAGCGTGGCCAGGTCCACCATGGCGATCTCGGGATCGCCCGACTCGGCCACGTAGGCATCGTGCGCGATGACGCGCATGCCAAAGGCCTTGCCCAACACGCCGACCTGGCGCCCGATCCTCCCAAACCCCACGATGCCCAAGGTCAGATCCATCAGCTCGATGAGGGGATAGTCCCAATAGCACCAATCCTCCGCCCGAGCCCAACGCCCGGCCTTGACGGTATCCGAGTGGTGCGCCACATGCTGGGTCAGGTTGAGGATATGCGCAAAGGCCATCTGCGCCACCGATTGCGTCCCGTAGGTTGGCACGTTGCAGACGGGGATGCCGCGCTCGGCGGCCGCCTCAACGTCCACGATGTTATAGCCCGTTGCCAGAACGCCGATGAACTCCAGGTCAGGGAGCTCTGCCAGGGTCTCGCGGCTCAAAGGCGCCTTGTTGACCAACACAACCTGCGCCCCGCTGGCACGCTCGACAATCTGGTCCTCCGGTGTCCGATCGTACACCGTGGTGTCGCCCAACGCTTCCAGCCCCTCCCAGGAGAGATCGCCCGGGTTCAATGTGTGGCCATCTAGCACAACGATCTTCATAGCAAGCCCCTTCCTTCCAATATGGCCCTATGCCTCTCTATCCTACCCCGCTGGCGGTGGATTGCCAAGCCCCCAGAAAGAGCCCGGCGGCCGCACGCTGTCGAGCTTGCACCACCAGCCAGGACCCGGTAGACTGCCCGTGTGTCTCTGCACCAACGATCCAGGAGCAAGTCATGCCTCGTCCCAACATACTCTATCTTCACTCTCACGATTCGGGGCTCTACGTGCAGCCCTACGGCCATGCCATCCCGACGCCCAACATCCAGCACCTGGCCCAGGAGGGCGTCCTGTTCCGGCAAGCCTTTTGTGCCGGGCCCACGTGCTCCCCAAGCCGAGCGGCGCTGCTCACCGGCATGGCTCCGCACAATGCCGGCATGATCGGCCTAGCGCATCGCGGATTCTCATTGCATGACTACCAGCAGCACCTCGCCAACGTGCTCAAGCGAGCCGGCTATCACACGGCGCTCGCCGGAGTCCAGCATGTAGCCGATACGCCAGACACCATCGGCTACGACGAGGTCTTGACCCGCGAGCGACCCACGGTGGCCAACGTGGCGCCGGCGGCCTCGCGCTGGCTGGCGCAGGCCCCCAAGGAGCCTTGGTTCATGTCGGTAGGGTTTTTCGAGACGCATCGCGAGTACCCCGAGCCCACAGCCAGCGAGGATATCCGCTACACGCTGCCACCACCCACCGTCCCCGATACGCCCGAGACGCGCTATGACATGGCTGCCTACAAGGCCAGCGCCCGCATCTATGATCAGGGCGTAGGCGCAGTTCTGGCCGCGCTTCAGGCGAGCGGCCAGGCCGGCAACACCTTGGTGATCAACACAACCGACCACGGCATCGCCTTCCCGGGTATAAAGTGCAATCTCACTGACCATGGGATCGGCGTCATGCTCATCATGCGAGGCCCAGGCGGATTCGAGGGCGGCCGCGTCATCGATGCGATGGTCTCGCACATTGACATCGTGCCGACGATCTGCGCATTGGCCGACATCCAGCCGCCCGACTGGCTCCAGGGGAGCTCGATGCTGCCGCTGCTTCACGGCGAGGTCTCGTCCATCCGCGACGAGGTCCACGCTGAGGTGACCTATCACGCCGCCTACGAGCCCATGCGGTGCGTGCGTACCACCCGTTGGAAGTACATCCGCCGCTATGACGGGAGGGAGACCCCTGTCCTCCCCAACTGCGACGATAGCCCCAGCAAGAGCGTATGGCTTGAGCATGGCTGGGCCGACCGCGCCGTGGACGCCGAGCAGCTCTACGACCTGGTGTACGATCCCCAAGAGACGCACAATCTCGCGATGTTCAGCACCCACAATGACGTGCTCGATGACATGCGATCCCGGCTGGAGCGATGGATGCAGGCCACGGACGACCCTCTGCTGCACGGCCCCGTCCCCGCACCGCGCGGCGCAAAGGTCAACGATCCCGATGGCACATCGCCTCGGGAGGATTGTATCGTCATCGCCTAGGGCGATGGGCCCACATTCGACAACGGACCAACGGAGGATAGACGTGAACGCAACGCCAGAACTGATTGCCAACTACCAATGCCTCTGCGGAGAAGGTCCCATCTGGCACCCGGATGAGCAGCGCCTGTACTGGCTGGACATCGATACGGGTCGCATCTTCTGCCACGATCCGGCTACTGGTGAGCACCAACAGATCTACCAAGGGCTCAAGATTGGCGGTCTCACGATTCAGGCCGACGGGAGCCTAGCCTTGTATGGTCCGGAAGGCGCCGTGTACGGCTGGCGTGACGGCGAGATCACCACGTTGCTGGACGGGATCGCCGGCGAGCAGAGCCGTCGCTTTAACGACTGCATAGCGGATCCTGAGGGGCGCGTCTTTGCCGGCACGCTCGGAGACACCCCCGGCAACCTCTACCGCATCGACCCCGATGGCGGGGTCACGCACATCGTAGGCGATGTGGGATGCTCCAATGGGATGGGGTTCACCCCGGATCTTACGGGAATGTACTATGTGGACTCGGCAGCAGGAGTCGTGTATCTCTTTGACTATGACAGGACGTCGGGCGCCTTCAGCCATCAGCGCGTCTGGCTCCAAGTCGATACCGACGAGGGCATCCCCGATGGCATGACGGTGGATGCCGAAGGCTATGTGTGGGTAGCCTTCTGGGACGGCAATCGCGTGGCTCGGTACGATCCAGAAGGCCAGTTGGTCACCACAGTGACTATGCCAGCTCGGAAGGCCTCGTGCCTAATCTTTGGCGGCAACGACATGACGGACATCTATATCACCACCGCCATCGGGGAGGGCGACCCGGCCCTGGAAGGCCAGGATGCTGGGGGCCTATTCCGCATCAACTTGGGCATCTGCGGCGTCCCCGAGTTTCGTTCCCGCATCGGATGGTAGGAAACCACTTATGGCACCATGGCAGCCGCCAGAAGAGCGACCGTATCTCGTCTTCAATCGCGGCGATCTAGAGGCAGCACGTGAACGTTTGGCCGATGGCTTTGCCCCCGCCATCGCTGCGCACCGCACACTTGGCTCGATGGCAGCCGATGCGGCCACCATCGAGCTCCCGGACTTTGACCATAGCTGGTATGCGTCCGTGCCCCTGGATGCGTGGGATACCATCTATCCCCAAGTCTCGGAGGACACAACCTATACTCCCAACCGGCTAGCTCGTCCGTGCCTGGCAGCGGCGGTCCTGTACACGTTTGAGAGCGACGAGACCGCCCTAGCCAGCGCGCGCCGTATCTTACGCCACTTCTGGCAGAACTATGGCTTTGAGATCGAGCACTGGGACGTGGGCATGAACTATGCCGGGTTCGGCACCGGCTTGCTCACGGCCTACGATCTAGTCTGGCAGGCCCTCACCGACGACGAACGAGAGGATGCCGAAGCCTGGTTCCGAGCGTGGTATGGAGCCATTGCCAAGAACGACCGGCTCTGGATCTCGCGGCTCCCGTGGAATGCCTACAACAACCACTATGCCTGGCACAAGTGGGCCATAGGCATGTATGGCCTCCACATCGGCGCGCCCGCGCTCGTAGAGGAGGCCATCCACGGAACCATGGGCGCCCGCGAGCTGCTGGAACACGGCCTTGTAGATGACGGTCTGTGGCATGAAAGCGCCACCGCTTATAACTTTACCGCGGGGCACGGCCTGGTCCCGCTGGCCTGGTCGCTTCGGCAGGCTGGCTGGCCCGAGGACCTCTTCTCCCGACGGTTCGCCGAGGGCAAGGGCCTCGTTCCGCTGTACCGCGCCGCGCTCGAGATGCTCTTTCCCGACGGCACAGTGCCCTCGGTCGGCGACTGCTATGGCCACATCACTGAGCTTCCGGCCCTCCACTATGAATACCTGTACGCTGCCCTGGGCGACCCTCAGTTTGCTTGGGCGCTCTCCCTAGCCGACAGAGCCTATGAGAGCGCGGCGGCGGCCGTAGGGCTTTTAGTAGCACGCCCCTTGGGTGACAAGGAATCGCCGCGTCTGCGCCCGCGCGACTGGCCCGAACACGGCTACACCCTCATGGCCACCGCGGAGGACGACGCGTACCTCTCGGACGACACCGCTGCGGCCCTCGTCACCTACGGCTACTCGGGCATCCATGGCCACTACGACAAGCTCTCGTACGAGCTCCACGCCGATGGGGTTCGCTGGGTGGTGGACGCCGAGGCCACCTCACCAGGGCATAGCTTCTCATCTGCGGTCCAGCGTGAGCTCAATCGTTCAACGTTGGCGCATAACACGGTACGCGTGGATCGCCGCGACCAGAAGAGCCTTTCCAGCAACCTGCCGCTCCGGCACATGCAGGGCTCACCCAACGACGTACAGATCCGGGACGACGGCCAACTCTATCCCGGCGTCTGCCAGGAACGGCGGCTTTCGCTGCGAGAACATGAGCTGGAAGACGTCTTCCGGCTCGATAGTTGCGCCTCTCACCTCTACGACTATCAGCTACATCTGGCGCCGGGCTGCGAGATCTCTACCGACGTTGCGCTAACCCCGCGTCCACCTCTTGGCAGCCGAGCGGATGAGGCCTGGCTGCGCGATCCGGCCTCGGCGCGACTATCCGACGGCCGGGTTCACCTGACGGCACGCTTGGGTCCACTAGCGCTTCGCATCGAAGCCCAGGCGCCCCCGGAGAGCGAGCTCATCCTCTGCAGCTTTCCTAGCAGCGCAGGATGTGCCACGGCCCCGATTCCCATGTTCATCCTGCGCACCAACGCATCTCACGCCACCTTTACCGTCCGCCTTCGCTGGCAGTAGCTCCACACCGATGGCCCCGTGTAAGCGAGCACGGGGCCATCGGCGCGTGTCTAGGCCTCGGACACCAGCCTGGGCTGTCCACACCTGGGAGAACCTCCTACGCGACCTTGACATCCTACGACACGCTGCTATAATGCGAAGCGTGGCTGTTGCAACCAGTCGCAACAAGGAGTATGGGATGAAGG
>JBNGEB010000032.1:587-15604 GCA_049975585.1 Anaerolineae bacterium | reverse complement strand
TTCCTGGCCTTTGCATATGGCAAGCAGATCAGTCTCCCGGTCGTGGTCATGCGTTTTTTCAACACCGTCGGGCCGCGCCAGACGGGGCGCTATGGCATGGTGATTCCCCGCTTTGTGCGGCAGGCGCTGAGCAACCAGCCCATCACCGTCTATGGCGATGGGCAGCAGACGCGTTGCTTCGCTCACGTCAAGGATGTGGTGAGCGCGATCATCGACCTCAGCCTGTGTCCGGCAGCTTTGGGCCAGGCCTTCAATATAGGAAGTACGCATGAGGTGACCATCGAGGAGCTAGCCAAAAGAGTCGTCGTCCTCACCGGCAGCAGCAGCCCTATCATCAAGATCCCGTATGACCAAGCGTACGAAGAGGGTTTTGAGGACATGCGACGACGTCAGCCCGAGATCTCGCGCATCCAAGAGACAATTGGCTGGCAGCCCATCAGGGACCTGGACACCATCCTGCGTGACGTGATCAACGATCAGCGAACCCGCGAATTGCAGGATGGGACCGGACCGTCTTCGGAGAGTGTCGCTCGTGAGTAGGATCAAGTGCCTGGCTCTCATCCTGATGATGGTGCTTCTCACGGGATGCTTGCCTCCACCACCTCCTGTTTCGCCACAGCCGAACCCAACCAATCAGGCTCCTACAAGGACCGCCCTGGCCGCGGTGCTGCATGCAACCCTCACGGCCAAAGCCCCCACCAGCACCACCACACCGACGGCACCACCGACGGAGACCTTGCCGCCTCCCACGCTGACACCGACGGCGCAGTGCACGCCGACGGTTCCTACCTCAGAGATCCTGCCCATGCTGGCCTTTGTGCGCTTGGGAACCGATGGCATTGCTAATATCGTCGTGCGGGACTTGGCGTCTGGAGAAGAGCGTGTGCTAACACACTTTGCCGAAGCGATGGGCATCTTTGATCTTAGCTGGGCTCCCGATGGCAAGAGCTTGGTCTTTGTTAGCGCGCATAACTATCTTGCTAGCCGCGTGAACGAACGCAACGTGTTCACGGTACAGAGCGACGGAACAGGCTTGCGCATGATCACCGGCGATGTCATGCCTCCCAGCGAGGCGATCGGTCCCTTTGTCAGCGTCAGTGGCGTGATCTCTGGCACGACCGCTCCTTGCTACGTCTCAGCGCAAGGGGCTGCCAGCCCAGTCATGGCGAATGCGCGAGGCGTGTTCACCCTGACGGGTGTGCCCGAGACGGCCGATTGGGTTCGGGCGGTGTGCGCTCCCTCGGAAACGACCTCGCAAGCGCCGGAAGACAGCGATGCAGCCATGCCCATGCTGCCCTCATATCAGGGATCCATATCGCTGGCCGATGTCCTTTCTACACCCCTGACCATCACGCTGCCGGTGAGCCCAGGCGGCCAAGGATGGCGCCAGGCTTCCCTCGCGCCTGGGGGAGACCGCTTCTGTGGCGTATACTACACTTGGACGCTGGATATCGAAGGCACGGCCATCTACGAGCCCCGCGGCTATCTCTATGAGATCGAAACGCACACGGTGCATACCATTGAACTGCCAGACGGCGCACGCATCCAGGACTTGGCTTGGTCACCACGAGGAGATCGCATCGCTGGGGTCTACCGGCTCGAGCAAGGCTCGTATCTTGGGCTGTGGGACACAAACGGTAGGATGCTAGACACTGTCTTGGAGATTGCCGATACGGACAGTATCATCATGACCGCCAAGGACCTGTGTTGGGCACCAGATGGGACAAGCCTGGCCTATGCCCTACAGCAACACTACTGGTGGGAGGATCCGACATACAAGACCGAAATCTGGGCTGTATCGCTCGAGGATCCCGCGTCACACGTCGTGACAGAGTTGCAATGGGGCGAACACGCCATGCATCCCTCCTGGGCTGCTGATGGGAGGACCCTCTACTATGAATTCGCACGTGCCCCCAAGAACGAACCCTCGCCAGCCTCAGCCGACTATACCCTAAGAGCTATCGCGTCCGATGGCACGGGCAAGAGCCTGTCACTGTTGGATGGCGAGCCAGCTAGGTTGCCGGCCGCTCACCCAAGCTGCGCCATGGGTAGCCCCCGCGTTGAGGACGTCATGCCGGAGGGGGGCCCATGAGCGATCTCGCCCCCGCCGCCAGACGAGACGCTCCTACCTCGAACGGATCGCTCCCTGGAGCCCCGTTCCCCCTGGGGGCCACCATCACGGCACGCGGGACCAACTTTTGCATCTTTAGTGCCAACGCGACCTCTGTAGAGTTGCTCCTCTTTGATAGGTGCGATCAGAATGAACCCTCTGAGACCTATGTGCTGGATCCAGAACGCAACCGGACCTACTACTACTGGCACATCCTGCTTCCCCATGTCGGGCATGGCCAGATCTATGCCTACCGCATAGATGGCCCCTACCGTCCTGAAGAGGGGCACCGCTTCAACCGGCACAAGCTACTCCTCGACCCCTACGCCAAGGGGATCGCCTGCGCCGATCGCTATTGCCGGCTGGATGCGTACGGCTTCCACGAGAACACAGCTACGGCATTCAAGGGGATGGTGCTTGATCTGGATGATTATGACTGGGAGGGGGACACGCCGCTGCAGCGGCCCTTTGACGACACCATCATCTACGAGACCCACGTCAAAGGCATGACGGCGCACCCGTCTTCGGGCGTGGAGGATCCTGGCACCTACAAGGGATTCGCCGCCAAGATCCCCCATCTGCAGCGCCTGGGCGTGACGGCCGTGGAGCTGCTACCGGTGCAGCAGTTCGATGAGCAAGAGGTCATGCGCGTGAATCCCGAAACAGGCCAGCGCCTGACGAACTACTGGGGCTATGCGCCTGTGGCCTACATGGCACCGCACGTTGGCTATGCCACTCACCCAGACCCTATCGTGGCAGCCGACGAGCTCCGCGACCTCGTCAAGGCCCTCCACCAAGCTGGCATTGAAATCATCCTAGACATCGCCTTCAGCCACACAGCCGAAAACGACCACACTGGGCCCACCTTTGGCTTCCGTGGCATCGAGAATGTGGCTTACTATATCCTGCAGGACGACATGCGGCTCTACGCCGACTTTTCCGGGTGTGGCAACACGCTCAACTGCAACCATTCCATCGTCAGGCGCTTTGTCGTGGACTGCCTGCGCCACTGGGTACAGCACTATCATGTGGACGGTTTTCGCTTCGACCTCGCATCGGTGCTGTCGCGCAACGAGCGAGGCGAGGCCATCGCCGACGCCCCCATCCTGTGGCAGATCGAGTCGGATCCAGTCCTCGCGGGCACCAAGCTGATCGCCGAGGCATGGGATGCCGCCGGCCTCTACCAAGTTGGTTCCTTCACCGGCGATCGGTGGACCGAGTGGAACGGGCGCTTTCGGGATGACGTGCGTCGCTTTGTCCGCGGCGATGCCAGCATGGTTCGGGATCTTGGGCAGAGGCTGACAGCCAGCTTTGACATATTCGCCGAAAAGCCCAGTTACGCCTCCCACCGCAGCATCAACTATGTCACATCGCACGATGGCTTTACGCTGCACGACTTGGTGGCCTACGATCACAAGCACAATCAGGCCAATGGTGAAGGCAATCGCGATGGCACGGATCTCAACTACAGTTGGAACTGCGGTGTGGAAGGCCCCACCGATGATTCCAAAGTGCTCGCGTTGCGCCAGCGGCAAATGCGCAACCACCTGGTCTTGCTGATGGTCGCGTGGGGAACGCCGATGCTCCTGGGTGGCGACGAATTCGCTCGGACGCAACGAGGTAACAACAACGCCTACTGCCAAGACAACGAGATCAGCTACGTGGACTGGTCCCATGCTGAGGATCAGAGGGAACTAACCCGCTTCCTGAGGGAGCTCATCGCCTTCCGGAAACGCCACCCTACCCTTACCAGCATTCGCGCGCTGAACGGCGGGTCACCGGAGACACTCTTGGCAGACCAAATCACCTTCCATGGGGTCCACGCCGGCAAGCCCGATTGGAGCAATCAGTCTCAGAGCCTAGCCATCCAGTACCACGCCGCGCCTGGGGATACCGACATCTATGTGGCCGCCAATGCCTATCACCAGGATCTAGCCTTTGAGCTGCCAGAGGGACACGCCTGGCGCCGGGTCATCGACACGGCGCTGGATAGCCCCAAGGACATCATCGAGGAGAAAGCCGCTTCGCTCGTGGAGCAGAAGCGCTATCGGGTGCAGGCCAGAAGCGTGGTGGTACTGTTGGCTGGCGAAGGCTGAATCGGCACTGGATCTAGAGATGCACGTCGGGTTTCAGGACGCCCACATAGGGGAGGTTCCGGTAGTGACCGTTGCTATCGAGGCCGTATCCAACCACGAACTCGTCGGGCAGCTCAAAGCCATGATAGGCGAGAGGGATGTCGATCAGCCGACGATACGGCCGATCAAAGAGGACGCACACCTTCAGGCTGGCGGGCTCGCGCGTTTGCAGCGCGCGCAAGAGATAGTTGAGCGTCAACCCCGTGTCGATCACGTCCTCCACAAAGAGGACGTGACGACCCGTGATGGGCTCGTCCAGGTCCTTGGTGATGCGTACAGTGCCGGCGCCTCTATCGGCCGCATAATGCGAGATGGCCATAAAATCGACGCCGACGGGGATCGTGATGGCCCGCAGGAGATCCGCCATGAACATCACCACGCCGTTGAGCACGCCAACCAGTAGGGGATCACGCTCAGCATAGTCGTGGGAGATCTCCCTGCCGATGGCAGCGATGCGTTTACCGATCTCGTCTTCCGTTAGCACAACTCTGTCAATATGGCTGTCAAGGCGCATGGCCTGGGTATCCATGCTACGATTCCTTTGCATTCTGGCCGATGAGCTCTTTGCCACGCTCCTCAATGCCCAGACGCTCGAGTAGCCGGCGAAAGTCCTTGCGGTTCCAGAGCTGCACGCGTACTTCTGGATACAGCTTCCTTAGGCGACGCAGCTTGCGGCGCTTGAGCCGCGTCAGCTTTTGTCTGAGGGTGGTCAGCTCCACATACAAATCCTGCTCCACAAGATAAAAGTCGGGCGAAAAGGCTTCGAGCAGGTTACCCTCATCATCCCAGTCGGTGGGGAAGGTCAGGGGCTCGTATTTCCAGGCGATCCCATAATAGTCCAACACACGTGCGAACTCGCGCTCACTAGGGTGCTGGAACTCGATGTCCTTTCTGGACACCGTAGGGTTCTCGATGACCGGGGGTCTAGTCTGGTCCTTGCGCTGATTCAATGGTATGCTCTGTCTCCCTCCGCGGCTCGATTATACCGCCTCGGGGAAGCATGTCAATGATTGCCAACGCCATCCATCTCATAGGAGGACACCCGTGCAGATCCGCCAGACACCCATGGACGAAGGCACAAGGCTCGAACTCTACAAGGACGACAAGACGCTGAGCGGCCTCGGCGTGTATGACCGCGACATACGTATTGAGGACCAAGTCGTCCGCTTAGGCGGCATCGGGGGTGTCGGCACCCCGCCCGAACACCGGATGAAGGGGTACGCGCGGCGGGTCCTTGATGCCAGCATCACCTTTATGCGAGACAAGGGATACCCTCTCTCCGCACTGTACGGTATCCCCAATTTCTACACGCGATGGGGCTTTGCCCCTGCGCTCCCAGAATCTCGCGCCACCATCAAGACCCGCGATGCCGAGCTAGCCGCAGCACGTTTGCCAGTCCGCCAGATGACGCCGGACGACGCGACGGCCGCTGCAGCGTTGTACGCCAAGGCTAACGCCACGCGCACAGGCACGGTGGTGCGTCCCCAGAATTGGTCAGGCTTCAAGCGGGGGCCAGGCAACCGGTTCGCCACGTTTGTCGTCGAGCAAGAAGGCAATGTCGTCGGCTATGCCATGTACACGCTGGACGCCTCCGACTGCATCGTCGGCGAGATCGGATATCGCGATGGATCCGTCTGGAGCACCATCTTGGCAGAGATCAGCCAAATCGCCTGGGAGCGTCGCCTGGAGAAGCTCACCATCATGATTCCGCCGGACGACCCCTTCCTGACCTACTGCCAACGGTACGGCTATTCGCTAGAGCTTTCCTACGCGCGCAACGCGCATGGCATGGCGCGGGTCATCGACCAAGACGCGCTTATCGAGGAGCTAGCCCCATTGCTACGACGGCGCGCTGCCAAGGCCGGCCTTTCGCCAGCGGGCTCTCTGGTCTTTAACACCGATCTGGGGCAGACGCGCCTCGAACTTGGATCGGCCAACGGGACGTTGCATGTGCGCCTCCCCCAATGGGCCCTGGCGCAGCTCGTGCTGGGCTACCGTGGCATCGACGACATTCTCTTCGAGTCCGAAGCTCACGCTGATCTCGGCGCCATCCCGGTCCTTCGAGCCATCTTTCCCCAGGGATTTCCGTACACGTACGTCGCAGACCGCTACTAGTCCACAGAAGGGGGAGGCCCATAAGGCCTCCCCCTTCTCCCCAGCCCAGACAGCTAGTCGAGCGCGTCCGCTGGCAATCCCTCGGGCAACGGAGCCGGTCTCTCAAAAGAGCTCCTGATGGCTTGGGTCTCTCCGCTTTCGGATGCATCCAAGAACGCCTGCATGCATTCCAGCACATGGTAGCCCTGGGCGCCAGTGATGCGGTGCGGCCTTCCCGCGGCGATGGCGTGGGCCATGTCCGCCACCCCAATACCCCAGTAGGCTCGACCATCGACGTGCCCGTGGCTGAGGGGCACTTCCGTCCACTCTGGCGCGCCGGCACGTGCCAACCGCACCGGCCCACCGAGCGAGTTGGGGTCGGGCACCGAGAGGCTGCCCTTGGTGCCATAGATCTCGATGCGGGGCAGCGTCGAGGCCCAAACCGCAAAGGTCGTGATGATGGTCCCAATGGCGCCGCTCGCGAACCGGAACGTGCCGGTCACATGGTCGGGGGTCTCCACAGTGATGCGCTCGCCATACTTGGGCTGGCTGGTGATCACCCTCTCGCCGATCTGGATCCCCGTCGTGGCGCTGATTTCGGCAATCGGCCCCAGCAGCGTTGTGAGGGCCGTCAGGTAATAGGGGCCCATATCGAACATGGGCCCAGCACCCACCTTGTAATAGTAGGCCGGGTCGGGATGCCAGCTCTCGTGCCCGTGTGACATCATGAACGCAGCGGCGGCCACGGGCTCACCGATGGCCCCCTCGTCGATGAGCTTGCGGCACGTCTGCAGCCCGCCACCCAATGGCGTCCCAGGCGCGCAGCCCAGCCGCAACCCGAGTCTGTCCGCCTCCGCCACGATCTCGGCGCCGTCGGACGGCGTCACAGCCAGCGGCTTTTCCGTGAAGACGTGTTTGCCAGCTCGCAGCGCTGCAAGGCTCACGCTCTTGTGCGACTGGGGAGTCGTCAGATTGATCAAGATCTGCACGTCAGGGTCGGCCAGCAGAGCCTCCGGCGTGCAAGCCTTGGGCACACCGAACTCGGCTGCGCGAGCCTCGGCCCGTTCCACGAGGAGGTCCGCACAAGCCACACAGTTCAGGATCCTGAAGGCCTGGATGGTCCTCAGATAGGCCGCGCTGATGTTGCCACACCCGATGATGCCAACGTTGATGGTCATGTCCCCCCTTTCTTATGGCGCCGAGTATAGCCGCTAAGAACGGCCAGGCAACTGCGCCGCAGCCGGTTGCTGCCATGAGCCAGTGGTAGTACCATGCCCTCGAGGCAAAGCCTGGAGCAAGCCACGTTCAGCAGAAGTGAGGGGAAACTTATGAAAGCTCCACGCATCACCGATGCGACCGTCACACGTGTGGCGGTGCCGCTCAAGCCCCGCCACGACCGACACCTGACGCGAGAGAACTGGGACTGGACCGTCTTTGAGATCGTCCGTCTCGCCACCGATAGCGAACTCGAGGGAATCGGCGAGACGATGGTGTTCTACAATGGCGGCCCCGTCTCGGAAGAGAAGCGTACGGCCGTCATCGGACGATCGCCGTTCGAGTTGCTGTGGGATGATAGCTTGGGCTGGGGCGTCCAGATGGCCGTGTACGACCTGGCGGCCAAGGCCATGGGCATTCCCTGCTACCATCTACTCGGCAGGAAGGTGCGGGACTGGGCACCCATCTCGTGGTGGACCAACTGCATGTCCGTGGAGGACTGGGTCGAGGAGATGCGCGAGGCGGTGAGCCTTGGCTATACCAGCGCCAAGCTCAAGGCCCGCCCGTGGCGCGATCTCGTCAACGATATGCACGCAGTAGCCGGCGTCGTGCCGAGCGGCTTTCAGTTCGACGCCGATTTCAACAGCTTCCTGCTGGACGTAGGCGAGGCAGTGCCGGTGCTGCGCGCGCTCGAATCGGTGCCGGGCATGCACATCTTTGAGACGCCTATCCCCCAGGGAGACGTTGAGGGGAACAAAATCCTGCGGCAGAAGGTTGGCCTGCCGATTGCCATGCACTATGGTTCGCCGCCCATCCAGACAGCGATGCGCGACGAGGTCTGCGACGGTTTTGTGATCGGCGGGATGGCGGAACGTACGCGGCAGTCCGGCGAACTCGCCGCTCAGATGAGCAAGCCGTTCTTCCTGCAGATGGTAGGCACCGGCATCACCACGGCCTGGATGCTGCACTGGGGCGCGGTCCTGTCTACGGCCACCTGGCCCGCGATCTCTTGCTGGGAGATCTACACGGACGACCTCCTCACGGAGCGCATCACCATCAACGCGGGGTACGCGCGGGTTCCGGAAGCGCCGGGACTGGGCGTCATCCTAGATGAGCAAGCCCTCGCCAAGTACAAGGTGCCCCGGGACTACGCTCCCCCGCCTCCCCGCAATCTGTACCGCGTAGTCTGGCCGAATGGCGCCCAAGTGACCTATCGCGTGGGGAAAGAGGGCGTGTGGGACGACTTTAGCCAGGGCAACCAGCCACCGTTCGTGCCCGGAGTCCGCCTGGAGATCATCGCGGACGACGGTAGCCAGGAATGGCAAGATCTCCACGACCTCTGCCAGAAAGGACCGGTACGTCATGCCTAGTAACACCGAGCATACGAGTGCCAACAGCAATGATGTGCTGTGGCGCCATCATACCAGGGAGGAGATCAAAGCGCTCCCGCTGAGGGCTATTGTCGCCGTGCAGCCCATCGGCTCACTGGAGCAACACGGCTGGCATCTGCCCGTTGATACGGACACGCGCACGGCCACGTATGTCGCAGAGCACGCAGCGGAGCAAGCGGGCGTCCCGACCATCGTCTTGCCGGTCATCCCGTACGGGCTGTCTCTCCACCACATGGCGCACGGCGGCACCGTGACGCTGCGCGTGCAGACCTTGCTGACCGTCCTAGAGGACATCTGTCGCTCGCTACGCGACCAGGGCATCGACCATATCCTGATCCTGAGTGGGCACGGCGGCAACCGAGCGGCGATCACGGCAGCGGCACAGGAGCTCTCGTTCAGCCTAGGACGACAGATCGAAGCGTTCTGCTGGTTCGACCTGATCGAGCCCGAAATCGACGCCATCATGGAGGGTCCCATTCACGACGTTGGTCACGCGGGCGAGGCGGAAACCTCCGCTATGCTTTACCTCGCACCAAACGAGGTACGGAAAGACCTGCTCAAGCCGGTCCCTGGCATTACCGATGATCCATCTCGAGGAACGCGAGAGAAGGGCGAACGCATGCTCGCCACGGCGGTAGAGGCCGTGGCAGACCTCATCCGGCATCTGGCCTCACTACCAGGTCGCAACGTGTCGGGATTTGTCCCCACGGACGAGGCAGATTAGCTGCCAGACAACGAGGCCCCGGGCTTGAAGACCCAGGGCCTCGCCGCTTGTCGCTATAGACCGATCATGCGACGTAGCTCCGTCAAGAACGCGGCATAGTTCTCCCATGGGACATCGGGCGGGATGAGGTGGTCAAATCCCGCGACCCAGCCTCCCCGGGCGAACATCTCCTCGGCGCGCTCGAGTTCATGGTGCATGGCACGATTGCCCACAGCTAGGGCCGTCTTGTCCAGTCCGCCAAAGATACCCAGGCGCGGATAGCTTTCACGCACCTCGATCACATCGTTCCCCGCCTGCACCTCAAACGGCATAAAGGCGTTCACGCCGTGGTCCATCATCACAGGGACGAGCTCGTCCACGAGACCATCGGTATCCACGGACATGATCGGGATGTCCCGCTCCTGGCAAAAGGCCGCAAAGCGCTCGTAGGAAGGCATCATGAACTCCTCCACCATGCGCATGGAGATCAGGCTGCCCTGCTTGCCCGACATGTCCTCCCAGATATGGAGATGATCGATGGCGATCCTATCGGCAACGGCGTCATAGAGCGCCAACCACAGATCCGTATAGGTGTCGATGATATCACGGACCAGGTCAGGCTCCGTGTAGAATCCGAGCAGGCACTGCTCTGCGCCCAGCATGTCGCGCAGGGTGCCGAACACACCCCAGGGAAAGACGCCGACCTGCACCGCCACGTCTCTCTCGGATACACTCGCCACGAACTCGTCCAGCTTGGCCAAGCGCTCGTCCAGACGTAGCTGGAGATGCTCGTCCTTGTAGGTCTCCCAACTCGCGCGATCGCTCACGGGATGCGCAATCCACTCTGGCATGGACGCCCCATCTCGCCGATTCCGCATGGTGATGCCACGAAAGTCGGTGGATACGATCCAGTCGGCATCCTGGCGGAGCACCCGGGGTTCCACATGTGGCCAGGGCCCATACTCGAGAGGGACGACCGCGAAAGAGGGCTCCAGGCCAAAGCAGGCGGCCACATCCAGGTCCGCGATGCCGGTTTCTTCCCGCCATCGTTCCAGGGTCTGCGGCCACGGAGCCAGGCCAAGCCAGTTGGGCAGCGGCGGCCGGTCTACCTCACGGCAGAGCAGCGTATCGACCAGGCGCTGCCGATGCGTCATCTCGCCAGCCATCGCTCAGAGCCCCTCATTCCTGAAGAGGTAGAGGCCGTCCTTCCCGGGCGCGACCACGTCGGGCAAGCCGTTGCCCGTCAGATCGGCGACCGCAAAGGCGATGCCGCAGCCCGTGCTCACGCGCGGTGGCCCATATGTGATGACCTGCTTGGAAAAGCCCTCGCCGGTCCACTTGAAGTAGTAGATGCCGACGTCATCAAAGGCGCCAGGGTCGTTGCCGTTGTGGGCGCGGTATCGCTTGCCCGTGACAAGCTCGCAGTCGCCGTCCCCATCTAGGTCCACCCACGCCAGGTCGTGATACTGCGAGTTGAAGGGATCGATGGGATGGCACACGACGTCCAGGCCGCCATCATCTCGCGGCGACAACTCACACCAGTCCAGGCCGTAGCGGTGGCCGCCGCCCACGATGAGCTCGTTGCGGCCGTCGCCAGTGAGATCCACCACCAGGATGGGTATGCTGGCGGAGCCCAAGTCCCAATCGGCGTGATGGCGCCACTCTCCCGTGAGAGGGTCCTCCGGGGCCTCCAGCCAGCCGCCTGCCAGGACGAAATCACCGCGACCGTTGCCATTCAGATCGCCAAAGCCCAGCCCATGGCCTTGCGGGCCCTCCCATAGCGTGTGGGCTTGGAACTCGCCCGTGCCCCGGTCTTGCGCATCGCGGACCAGCTTGTAGGCCACGAGCGGGCCTCCGGGCGTGTTGGGCACGATCTCCAGGTTGCCGTCACCGTCCACGTCCCAAAGGCGCGTGGTCTCGACGTTGCCGCAGTGGGCGATGATATGCTCCGGCCACTCCTCGTCACCCCCAGGATTCTCTCGCCAACGGATCGTGTCGCCCCACCAGCCTCCGGTCACGAAATCGAGCCGGCCATTCCCGTTGATGTCCATGGGCAACGTGGAAAAGTCGTCAAAGTACTCGCCCACCGCCATGATCTCGCCGATCGTGTGGCGTTCACGAAACGCCGGACCGCGGTACCAGTAGGCGCCGGACACGATATCCAACACGCCGTCGCCATCCACGTCAAAGACGCCGGCCGATTCATAGCGTTCATCGGCGATCAACACGCGTTCCCATTTTAGCGGCATGAGATCTCCTTGTGGCTGTTCTGCAGGTCAGGCCTCAAGATGGGTTGGTGGTAACCCAGTGTAGGCGCGGATTCCAATCCGCGTCCGACTGCGCGCGGTATGGAAACCGCGCCTACGGACGACAGCTTGTGCGCTGCTATCCCGCCAGTTCGCCAAAACGAGCCAAGATGGCCAGCGCCGGATCCACCGGCACCTTGGCGCGCTCGATGCCCTCCGGGATGGTGATGGTCGGCGTGGGCCGAATGGTCTTGCCCTCGAACTGGGGCAGCCACTGCTTCTCGGCCTCCAGCATGTCGGCGGCCATCTCGCGAATCTCTTTCAGCGTCAGCGTCGCTGCACTGAGCGGATCCAACGCGCAGGCATGCACGATCTGCTCTGGATCGCCGCTGAGAGCGGCCTCGACGGCCAGCCGCTGCACGTTGATGTTGGTCAGGTTCAGCGCGGCGCACTGCGAGGGCAGGTCGCCGACGACCGTCTTGTGCAGCCCCAAGCGATCCACATAGATGGGGCCCTCGGCGCAGCAATCGGCGGGCAGGTTCGTGATCATGCCGCCGTTGATGACGTTGCCATTCAGCTTGAACTGGCGATCCGTCTCCATGGCCTCAATGA
Organism: Anaerolineae bacterium; assembly: GCA_049975585.1. Lineage (GTDB taxonomy): Bacteria > Chloroflexota > Anaerolineae > UBA1429 > UBA1429 > DAIRUQ01. The sequence continues at coordinate 3,098 of JBNGEB010000032.1, read as the reverse complement.
TGTAGGAGCCGTACTCGATGCTGCGCTCCGGCAACTCGATGGGCTCGTCGGCCAGCATGTCCACGCCCTCAAAGCGCTCCTCCACCGACTTGCACCAGTGATAGTAGGCGCCGGTCTCGCCGCCGAAGGCTGGCTCGTCGCAGTAGAGGTCCAGCGCCTTCTGGTTCTTGCGGAAATAGGGCAGATACTCGGAGAGGTGCCCTGTGGACTCGGTCATAAAGTAGCCAAAATGGCGCAGCGCCTCGCCGCGGACCTTCTCGTTGGCATAGTAGGCGGGATCCTCGAAACGCTCTCGCAGCAGCGGGTAGAGATCGCGCCCCTCGTGCTCCAGCTTGAGGAACCAACCCATATGGTTGATGCCCGCACAGAGAAAGTCGATTTCGTCCTTGGGGACGTCCACATAGCCGGAGATCAGGTCCATGGTGGTCTGCACGCCGTGGCACAGCCCCACGAACTGGACGTTAGTCTTGCCCAAGGCCCAGCAGATCATGGCCATGGGGTTCACATAGTTGAGCAGAAGGGCGTCAGGGCAAAGCTCCTCCATGTCGTGGGCCATATCCATAGCGACAGGGATGCTACGCAGCGCCCGGAAGATGCCACCCGGACCCAGGGTGTCGCCGATGCACTGATCAACGCCGTGGTCGTAAGGGATCTGATAGTCGTACCCGAAGGCCTTCACGCCGCCGATCTGGAAGGTGGCAATGACGAAATCCGCGCCATCGAGGGCCTCGCGACGGTCGGTCGTCACCCACACCTTGCTCGGCAGGCCGTTCTTGGCGATGACCCGCTTGGCAAAGGCCTCCACCTGCGGCGTGCGCCGCTTGCTGGGCGCCATCAGGGCGAACTCGGTGTCCTGAAGCTCGGGCGTGGCCATGATGTCCAGCATCAGCGTCTTGCAGAAAACAACGCTCCCCGCACCAATGATCGCTACCTTGCGCATCGTGTCCCTCCTCTAAAACTTCCCTGAAGCGCGCTAGCCGCGCGCCTCGGCCAACCGTTGCATATACTCCTCAGCCACCAGCAGATCCTTCAGCGCCTCGTCGGCCTGGCACATGGGCTCCATCTCGCCACGCACCGCCGCCACAAAGTTCATGGCCTGCTGGCGCATGGCATGCACCCACGGCAGCGTGGGCACCTCGGTCATGGGCGTCTCGCCATTGCCGGGATCGCGCATGATCTCCACCCGCCCTGGCCGATTCAGGGCCAGAGGCGCGGGTAGGTCCAGCTTGACATAGCCGCGCTCAAAGGCCACCAATGCCGACTCTTCCCAGGCGATGGTCGTGCGGTAGGGGGACATCTCGATGATGCCCGCGACGCCCGACTCGCTGCGCACCGTCATCACCACATCCGAGGGATCCACATACGCCACGGCATAGTCCTCGCCCAGCAGGTAGCGCATCAGGTTGACCTGGTGAATGTAATAGTTCACAAAGGCGACGTACTGCTGGTAAGCCTCGGCGGGCATGTCGGCGGGAGCGGGGTCGAAGGTCAGCTCGGGCAGCTCCTCGTCGGTGCGGATGAGCTCGTTGAACCCGGCCGCGACCCAGTCTCCGGCAGGCATGGTGATGCGTACGTAGCGCAGATCGCCCAGCTCGCCGCTCTCCACCAGTCGCTCGATCTCGGCCTTGGCGACCATGGTGGCGGGATCGCTGCGCTTGTGGTAGCCCACCATGTGCCAGGTGCCGCTGGCAGCTACCGCCTCGACGATGCGCTTGCCCACCTGCACCGAGCCGGCCAAGGGCTTTTCGGTGAAGATGGGCACACCCGCCTGCAGCAGCTCTGGCACGATTTGGCCGTGTCGCGTGAAAGGCTGCGCAGCGACGATGGCGTCCAGGCGCTCCGACGCGAGCATCTCCTCGGCGGACTCGTACACGTGGGGGACGCCGTACCTTTCCGCCACCTTGCGCCCGAGGATGGGGCGGAGCTCGGCCAGCGCCACGACCTCGCAGTCGGGCACCGTCACATAGTTGCGGAGGTGGGCGCACTGCCCCATGCTGCCCACACCCACAAAGCCGACACGCGTCTTGGTCATGTCACCCCCTGCATAGGATCGCGCGAGCATCCGATCGTGGGGCTATTGTACCCAGGGCGTGCCAGCATGCAAGCGAGAGCACGAGACTCACGACGGGGAAGGCTAGAGCCGGTTGGCCAGGTCGTCGAGGCCGGCTTCAAGCTCAGCGATGCGTTGGGCGAGGCGGTCGCGTCGCTCGCGTGCGGCCAGGCCTTGTTGCAGAATGGCATCGGCCTCTCGATCCAGAGCCTCCGCCCGACGCTTGTCGGAGACCAGGAAGAGTACTATGACGGCCAATAGGACTAATCCGGCACCAATGGTCGCATACGGATCGCCCTCGGTAACTGCAGCGGTCATGATGACGGCAATCACAGATGTGAACCAGCAGCCGGGCCGCCAGGTGTGTGCTTGCTCTGCCTCCCTGACCTTGACGCGATGTACCGCGCGCAGTTCCTCCAGCGCCTCGTCCGAGTAGTCGAACGCGCCGGTATCGGTCACGG
>JBNGEB010000032.1:0-577 GCA_049975585.1 Anaerolineae bacterium | reverse complement strand
AGGTCCTCCAGCGCTTCGTCCTTGGCCGCCAACTGGGTTTGCAGGCGCTTGAGAGCCTCGGTGCGGGCCAGGTACACGGTGCTGGTCTCGATAGTCGCCAGCTTGGCGATGGGGTGCCCCGAGGCGCCCGCAGCTACTTCGAGCGTGGCCCCGCAATAGCTGCAGGTGACGATCTCACCGGGCGAGGCGCCTTCGATGGGGCTGCCGCACTTGGGGCATTGGACGACGCGGATGGGTAAATCTGATCATGGCATAGGAGCCTCCTGGCCATCAGCCGCTTGGCAGTGACTGTCCTCGGGGATATCCGTGCGCATAGAAAGGTCAGCTGCGGCTCGCTATGGGCGTTGGCGGTAGCTCGTCCATAGGATGACGCCCAAGATACACAGGAAGGCTCCCAGAAGAGCCGGTGGACCAAAACAGCACATGCCTCCTGCAAGGATGCTGCTGACGGCATCTACAGGTTCGGATTCGGACATCGCCAATCCTGAACCCAGAAGCCACAGCACGAAACCGACAACTACGGCAAACAGTCCGGAGAAGAAGAGGATCTTCCCCCATACTTCACCCTGCTCTGGTC
>JBNGEB010000031.1:0-15750 GCA_049975585.1 Anaerolineae bacterium | reverse complement strand
GCCGATGGGCTCGTCACCATGGAAGGCGATGTAGCACAGCTCCTCGTCGACGACCATGGCTAGCGCATCAACAAGATGATCGAACTCGCCGTCGGTCATCGGCACGGCGCCCCAGTTCTCCGACCAGGCCTGCCGGTAGATCGGCTTGATCAGTTCGGCCTCCTCGTGGAGATGCTTGCGGTCGATCTTGCGTACGGTGATGCCGTGGCGTTCTTGCGCAACGCGTGCGACACGCTTGACGCGTTCAGGCAGGTTCTCCAGGTTGGGGCCAAAGCGGGCGATGTCCACCTTGTAGGCGTAGAGATCCTTGATCTTCTCAAGGCCAGATTGTTCGAGGAGCTGCCCATAGTAGGGCGGGTTGTAGGGCATCATGATGACCGGTGGCCCGTCGAACCCGTCCACCAGGAGCGCACATTCGTCATTGATGTTCAGGTTCATAGGGCCGCGCATGGCCTCTCGGCCTCGCTGAGCCAGCCAGTCGGCGGCTGCGTTCACGAGAGCAGTGGCTACTGATGCGTCGTCGATGGACTCGAACTCGCCAAAGAAGCCGATGTTCTCGTCCCAAACCTTAGGATGGATCTGATCGTCGATGGCGGCAATCCTGCCGACGACCTCGCCCTGGCGTCTCGCAACAAACAGTTGTGCCGCCGCATGCTCAAAGAATGGGTTCTTGTGGGCAGAGAAATGCTCTCGCCGCTCGGATAGCAAGGGGGGTACCCAGTAGGGGTCATCGCGATACAGGTGAAACTGGAATCGGATGAACTCCTCCAGCTCCCTTGGCGTGGTAACGCGTTCGATGTGGACTTGAGAGTCTGACATAGTTGCTCCTCGCGTGCCCGATCGTACCCATGGAAACAACCCCAGCTGGGTTGTTAGGATACGCCAGAAGGGCTAGCTGACCGGGATTATAGGCCGCCAATAGCAAGGCGCAAGCTACATTCGGGATGATGCCGAGGCGATTTAGAAAGGGGCGTGGACGTCCTGGGAGCCTAGCGAGGAGCGAACCGGTAGCCCATGCCGCGTTCTGTGAGGATGTACCTCGGTGAGGTTGGGTCAGGCTCGATCTTCTGGCGCAGGCGCCAGACCAGGAGCTTGGTATAGTCTGTGTTCCCGACGTACTCGGGCCCCCAGATCGCGGAAAGCAACTGGTTGTGCGAGAGAATCCGGCCAGCATGCTCGGCGAGGTAGAACAGCAACCGCGCTTCCGTAGGCGTGAGATCGACCTTTTCCCCCTGCAGCCTGACTTCCCAACGGTCTGGATCAATGACCAGATCGCCAAAGATGGCCTGCTCCGTCGTGTGCTCTGCCGTGTAGGAAGGGCGCGATCTACGCAATACCGCTTCTACACGGGCTTGCATCTCGCGCAAGCTGAACGGTTTGGGGATATAGTCATCCGCGCCAAGCCGAAGGCCCTTGATGCGATCGGTCTCTTCGCCGCGGGCGGTGAGCATGATGATCGGCACCATCGAGTCGGCGCGGGCGCGCTGCAAGACCTCGAACCCGTCCATCTCGGGCATCATGATATCCAGCAACATGAGGTCCGGTTGTAGCGAATGTAGCTTGCGTAGGCCATCGCGACCGTCTATCGCCGTACGCACCTCATAGCCTGCGTGTGCCAGGTAGAGCTGGACGGCCTTGGTGAGAGCCTCGTCGTCATCGACCAGCAAGAGTGTCGTCTGGGTTCCCATGTCGGTACCTGCTCATGTGCACGGGCGTTCGCGTCCCGAAATGCCCTAGGGCGTCGTCAGAGACACTATAGCATGCCGCGAATGGGGTGACAGAAAGACTGCGTAAAAACGAGGTCGGACTTTAGATGCTAGGCCAAGCCAGCCGATCAAGTATACTGGGTCTTCAAGGGCTGTCGACCACGCGGGAGCGAGCCATCTTGGGTTCCGGCGACGGCTCTCTATAATGTGAGCTGCACAGACTGGAAGGAGAGTTGCTTGCCGGTACTGCCTCCCCCCATCATGACGTCAGAACCCGGATCGTTTGCCCAGCGAACGATGATGAAGCGCAAGCCTCGGGTCGTGGACCAGGTGCTGGCTAGCAACGACTATCCGCCGGACGTACGGGCCCGACTGATGGGGCTTCGACGCGAGCTACTCGAGTTGCCCGCTCGTCCCCCATCTCGCGATGGTGACGACGCTAGTCGCTGGTACCAGGCTTGGTTGCCATGGCGAGGGCATACGTGGCTCGATCTTCCATGGTACCTTGCAGAGAGCCTTTTCTACCGACGCCTCTTGGAGGCCGTGCGCTACTTTGAACTCGGTCCCTGGTACCATCGCGATCCCTTTGCTCTGGCCAAGGCTGAGGCCTTGGCCAAGGGGCTCGAGCTTGCCCGCGGCATCTCCCCAACCGTTGGCGATGGCAACCAGGCGCTTCGGACGCTGATCTTGCGTTCGCTGTGGGGGAATCAGGTAGACCTAAGCAACAACGGCTTTGACGGCGCTCTCCTCGGGACCGGTGCTAGCCTAGGCGAGGATCACCTGCTTGTGGACCATACGGCCTCGCTCGTGCGGCTGCTCGCTTCCCCCAAGACGCGCACGCTCCACATGGTGTGCGACAATGCCGGACCAGAGCTGTTAGCTGATCTTGGGCTGGTTCACTGGCTACTTGGAAATGGGTACATCGAGCGGGCCTCGCTTCATCTGAAAGCGCATCCCTTCTTTGTTTCAGATGCGATGCCAACGGACTTGCAACGGACGCTTCAGACTCTACGTGAGTCGTCAACGACATCCCTGGCGGACCTCGGTAGCCGGCTGAGTAACTGGCTTCAGAGTGGGCACCTACGAGTCCTCGCCGACCGGTTCTGGACCGGCCACCTAGGATTCCGACACATGCCGTCGGACCTTGTCGACATGCTCTCACGAGCGGATCTGCTGCTCTTCAAGGGAGATGCCAACTATCGCCGCCTGCTGGACGATCGCCACTGGTCACCCACGGATGATCTAGGGAGGATCGTGTCCTACCTGCAGGTCCCGTTCGCCATTCTGCGGACCATCAAGGCCGAGCTCGTGGTTGGTTTGCCCGAGGGCGTCGCTGAGCGCACCGCACAGATGGACCCTCAGTGGCTGGTCAATGGGCAGTGGGGATTGGTGCAGTTGGTCGTGAATGGCTAGGGTGCCTCGCGTAGGTGATGCTGGTACCTGCGAAAAGGGATAAGGGCATATGGACTTTTGGACTGTCACGGAGGTGACGCGCTATATCAAGGAGCTGCTGGATAGCGCCCCGGCTCTGGGAGAGCTCTGGATCGCGGGGGAGCTTTCCAATTGGAGCAAGGCTAGTTCGGGGCACTGCTACTTTACGCTGAAGGACGACAACGCCGAGATCCCCTGCGTCATGTGGCGTGGCGCAGCGTCACGACTCAGCTTCGCGCCCAGCGTAGGTGACTGGGTACAGGGCTTTGGATCGGTGTCGGTGTACGAGCGAGGTGGCAAGTACCAGTTCTACGCGACGCTGCTGCAACGTGCCGGCGTCGGAGTTCTCTGGGAGAGCTTTCTGGCGTTGAGGGAGCGGCTCGAGTGGGAAGGGCTGTTCGATGCCTCCCGCAAGCGCGAGCTTCCACCGTGGCCGCATCGCATCGGTGTGGTTACGTCGCCTACGGGTGCTGCCCTCCGCGACATCTTGAACGTACTGAACGAGCGCTTCCCGGCCGTGGAGGTGGTGCTTTCGCCCAGTCTCGTCCAAGGCATTGAGGCTCCCGCCAACCTTTGCCAGGCGTTGGAACGCCTCTATGGGGAGCCGGGGATTGACGTCATCGTATTGGCCCGTGGCGGTGGCTCCATGGAAGACCTGTGGGCCTTTAACGATGAGGTCCTCGCTCGTACCATCGTTCGCTCGCCCGTGCCCGTTGTGACCGGGGTTGGCCACGAGACCGACTATACCATCGCCGATCTGGTAGCGGACCTTCGTGCGCCAACCCCGTCAGCCGCTGCCGCGGCGGTCGTGCCGGATGCCAGCGTCCTCATGGAACAGATCGTCGAAAAGCGTCAGCGGATCCGCACGCTGGCAGAGGACCTACTGCAGCAACGTCGCTCGGACGTGAGCCGCGCTCAGCGGCGCCTCGACCTGCAGACGCCGGAGAGACGCGTGAACGAGATGTGGCAGCAGCTCGACGACGCCACACGCGGTCTGGCGCGAGCGGCTCGTCACCGCCTAGGCGTCATCCGAGCCGAGTTTGACGGCCGATGCGCCCGACTATCCGCATTGGACCCGTCCACGATTCTCAAGCGAGGCTATGCCGTCGTCGAGGACGCTGCCACGGGCCGTCCCCTGACGCGCGCCTCTGAGGCGGGCGTTGGGCAGCGCGTGGATGTTCGATTGCAGGATGGCCGGTTGGGAGTTGAGGTATCGGAAATCGACTTGGCGTCTAGCAAAGAGACCGGATCTAGCCTGGGGAACTAGGATGAAAGAAGAGATTGCATCGCTGTCCTTTGAAGAGTCCTATGCCCGACTCGACCAAGTGATCGAGGCCCTTGAGGCCGGCAACCGATCTCTCGAAGACTCTCTGGCGCTCTACGAGGAAGGCGTTCGCTTGGCCGCGCGTTGCGAGGAGCAACTGCGGGCGGCCGAGCTGCGCTTGACAGAGCTCCTGGATCAAGCCCGAGACGGCGACGCGTAGGCAGATGGCCTGGCAGCTCAGCCCCTGGGCCCCGTGCCCATCTTGGGCTGAACTCGCCTTGACTGTGTGCCCTACCAGACTGGCGTCGTCGCTGTCTTGATCGGTAGCACGGTGCGAGGAGGTGTTGCCGTCGCCGTGGGGCGCGATGTGGGTAGGGGCGTCCGTGTCACGCTGGGTGTCGGCGAGGTGGTCGGACGGGGCGTGCGTGTTGCCTGACGGGTGCTGGTCGGGCGGGGCGTACGCGTAGCGCGAGGGGTTCGCGTCGCCGTGACCCGGGGCGTGTACGTGGGGCGCGGCGTCAAGGTCATATCCCCTCGGGGCGTTACCGTGGCCGTTGGGAGGGTGGCCGGCGTGGCTGTCGGCTCTGCCTCTACGATCAGTAGCTCGTAGGTGGCATCGTCTCCGCTCATGCCACGATTGGTCACCTCTATCCAGAGCGTCGCGTCTTGCGCTGGCGTCACAAAGGCCCGCGATGCCAGCGTTCCTGGCCAGGCATCGTCATTGGTGATGCGCTGGCCATTGTAGGTGACCTCCAGGTACGTGTCCACCCCAGTTGCTAGGTTGGCGGTCGCCACCATATAGCTGCGCCCACCGGCCACACGTATGGTCGCGTGATGAGCCTCGCCCTCTGTTTGGAAGCCAAGCTCTACGAATTGGCCGACTGCTAGCTCGACTGCTGTGTCCCCCTGTGGCGCACCGTCTCGCGAGGTGGCCGCTTCTTCGTGGGTGACTTGCGCCACGAACGCGTTCGCCTGTTGCGATGGTTTGGATGCCGTCTCGATCACCCACGCGATGGGGGCAATGGCCCCATCGGCCCTTTGGGAGCCGCTCAGACTGGCGCTCCGTGCTGGCGCACCGGCACCTAGCAGCGTCCAGACCAAGGCGAGCGCTGCTAGGCTGCCCACCGCCCACGCCACGCTTGGACGCTGACGGACCATCAGGCCAAGGCGGGCGCCAACCGATCCGCTCAACAGGCGCTCCAGGTCTCGCTGTAGATCCCGAGCGGTCTGATAGCGCTTGGTCGGGTCACATTGTAGTGTTCGCGAGAGGATGCGTCCAAGGGCCCCATAGCTTGCTATCTCTTGGTTACGCGCGCTGGGTAGGGTCGCGGGGCTCGACGATCCGCCCAGTGCCTCCACGAGCATCGCCCCAAGGCTGTACAGGTCGGAGCGGCCATCTAGCGGTCCGCTCGTTGCCGCTTGCTCCGGCGACATGTAGGCCTGGGTTCCAGGGTGGCGACCAGGCAGGCCAGTGGCATGCAAGTCACGAGGCGTTTGCGCCAGTTCGAGCCCGCCTAGCACCGCGCCGGCGTCCGTGAGGGTGACGTTGCGAGGCTTGATGTCTCGGTGCACGATGCCTCGCCGGTGCAACGCGTCCAGAGCCTGGCATAGATCTACCCCTAGGCGCAGCGCCTTGTCTGGTGCGAGGGGGCCAGACGCCAGGCGCTGATCCAGACGCTGTCCCTCTACCCAGGGATATACGATGGCCATCTGGCCATCCGCTAGGTCAAGATAGCCACTCGGGAGCTGTACATGAGGAGACGAGAGATCCGTGAGAAGCTCGGACAGTTCGGCTACGCAGAGTCGTGGATCCAGTCGCGGATCAACTCGCCAGGTCGAATTGGGGGCATATAGATGGAGTTCCACCTGATGGCCGGTCTGCGTGTCCAGGACGCGATAGATAGTCAGCGAGTCCTCTGTGACTATCTGTTCCTCTAGCTCATAGCGGCCGTCGATCTGTTGACCCGCCTCCATCGAATCCCGTCCTCCGCTCGATTGGCCAGCGCAAGTGTCGAGGCGGCACCAGTATACTCGCGTGAGGCTGAGCGAACAACGCGGCAGCGATATCTCTAGAAGAACAACGCCGAGCCCAGTTGGTAGGCGATTACGCCACCCACCAGCGAGATCAATGCCAGGATCAGAAGATTGAGGAGCGTCCATTTCCAGGATGCCGTCTCTTGGCGAATGGCGGCCACGGTGGAGACGCATGGGATGAACAGCATTTGCACAACGAGGAAGGCCAAACCTCCCGCCGGTGAGATCGCGGTGGGTAGCACCTCGCTCAGAGAGGTCCCGGCCTCGCCGCCACCATAGAGGACGCCAAGTACGGCGATCGAGTTCTCCTTGGCCACAAAGCTGGCAAGGAGCGCTACCAAGGCACGCCAGCCGAGGCCCATCAGGGTGCCTACGGGTTCGAGAAAGTGGCCGATGCTAGCCAGCAGGCTGGTCTCGATCTCTCCCGTTGGGACCATGGCCAATAGCCACACCAGAACCGATGCAGCCAGGATCACCGTGGCTGCTTTCTGGAGAAAGGCGCGGACGCGCTCCCATACGGAGATGCCGATGGTGCGCCAGTTGGGGATGTGGTAGAGAGGGAGCTCCATGATGAATGCGGCTTGCTCCCCCCGAAAGATGACGCGGTGAGCAAGCAAGCCCCCAACGGCTAGGACGATCAGCGGAAGGGCGGTAAGAGCCCAAGCCATGGCGGTTGCGTGCTGTGGAAAGAACACCGGCGTCAACACCGCTACGATGCCCAGACGGGCGGCACAGGGTACCAGCGGTGCCAGCATGATGGTCAGCATGCGACCACGGTGTGACTCGATGACACGCGTTCCCATGATGGCTGGCACGTTGCATCCAAAGCCGAGAAACAGGGGCAGGAAGCTCTTGCCGTGCAGACCGATGGCATGCATGAACCGATCCATCACGTACGCGGCTCGCGCCATGTAGCCCGTGTCCTCGAGGATGCCCATGGCAGCAAAGAATAACGTCAAGATGGGCAGGAAGGTCAACACGGTGCCGACGCCGCCGATGAGCCCATCGCTCACCAGTCCCAGGACCCAGCGGGGGGCATTCGCAAGCCAACCCTCTGCGAGCCCGATCAAGGGCGAGATGATGTACTGATCGAGGAGCTCTTGAAGGGGGCTCCCCACCGAGTAAGTCAAGCTAAAGACTAGGGCCAAAACAGCACCGAGCACAACGAGTCCCCAGAAGGGATGCGTCGCCACGTTATCAATGCGATGCGTCAAGGTGACGCGTCCTGCTCGCGGGCGGCGCAGAGCAGCTCTGGTCATCCGCCGAATCCAGGCATAGCGTCCGCCCGCCACCGCGATGATGGCATCTTCATGCTGAAGCAAGATCTCTTCCATGCGGCGCCGGCTTTCGGGCTCTAGCACCTCGCGGATCATGCCGGTCACCTGCTCGTCGCCCTCTAGCAGCTTGAGAGCAACCCAGCTCTCCGGATAGGGATCCGGGACGTGACCGTGAATGAGTTCCAGGATCGCCTCTAGCACCTCGCGGTGGTCGTCTTGGATGTCAGGGCGATTCGGTTCGCAGGCGGGGCCATCGCGTGCGACCTTGACGGCTGTGTCGATCAGTTCGTGGACACCGATATTGCGACTGGCGACCATTGGAATGACGGGCAGGCCCAGAGCGGCCGACAGCACGTCCACGTCGATGCCAAACCCCTCTTGGTGCGCAACGTCCATCATGTTGAGGCCGAGAACTAGGGGGGCCGGCAGAGCCAATAGCTCTGCCACCAAGTAGAGGTTGCGTTCCAGGCTCGCAGCATTGATCACCACCATGACGACGTCGGGGCGCTCGTGTATGATATAGTCACGCGCGATAGTTTCCTCGGGCGAGGCTGCCGTCAGGCAATACGTGCCGGGGAGATCTACCAGATGGATCGCGAGGCCATCGTGGACCAGCTCGCCTGTGCGATGCTCCACGGTCTTGCCGGGCCAGTTCCCCACATGCTGGTTGAGTCCTGTCAGCATGTTGAACACGGTGCTCTTGCCGACGTTGGGCTGACCAGCCAGAGCTATAACGGCTTTTCTCTTAACCACAGCGGCTTTCTGTTTAGGGGGTGCGTGTCACTTGGGCCGGACCAACACGTGCGCAGCTTGGCCGCGACCCAGCGCGATCTGCGTGTCGAGGATCGAGACGATCAGGGGGCCGTGCCCCGGATTGGAGCGCACAATGAGCTCGGCACCTGGCGTGAACCCGAGAGCCGACATGCGGGCCACGAATCCTCGTCCACCTTCGATGCGCACTACCGTCGCGCGCCTCTCAGTCGCCAGTTCGGAAAGGCGGACGAGCCCGTGTTTCAAGATGCGTCTCCGATCCCTTGAGCCCCGCGCCGACATCGCGAGCATGTCACGTGGGTAGTGTCTGCCCGGCCAAAGCTTGTGGCAATCTACACCTCGACCCGATCCATGTCAAGATCGCCTGGTAGCTGCGCCAAGGGGCAAAGCCGCTCTACTCGCGTACGCGCCGAGTCACTGCCCTGAGACACCAGCACGGGGGAGACGGAGATATCTCCCCCATAGGCGCAAACTCCATTTTATCAGGTTCGAAGCTCTCCCCCAAAGGCCTGCGCGACCGCCTTGACGATGCGTGCACGTACGCGCTCCGATTCCTTGCTGGTGAGGGTACGATCCGGCGCTTGTAGCGTCAGGCGGTAGGCTAGGCTGATCTTCCCACTGACGACCTGCTCCCCACGATAGACGTCAAACAGGGATACATCGGCGAGAAGCGGCCCGGCCGCCTCGCGAATGGCCGCCTCCACCTCGTCAGCTCCCACGGCCTGATCCACCACGAAAGCCAGATCCTCCCTGAGAGGCGGCATGGGAGAGAGGGGCTTCAGGGTGGGCGTCATCTCGGCGTGCGCGAGCAGCGTATCGAGTTCCAGTTCGGCGAGGAGAACCGGTTGCTCGGGCAGATCAAAGGCGTCGCACACCCGCGGATCGACCTGGCCCGCCACGCCTACATACTCGTCTTGGCAATGCAGCACAGCCGTCCTCCCTGGATGGAAAGTGCCATGCTCGGCCGCCTCGAAGCGCAGGTCGTCAACTCCAAGACGGTCCGCGAGCTGCTCGATGATGCCCTTCAGATCGTACAGATCGGCCATAGGAGCATCTTGAGCGAGCCAGGAGGGCGCCTCGCGCTGCCCGGTGAGCAGGATGCCAAGTCGCAGCGGCTCGTCGGGAAGCTCCGCGTCCTCCTTGGGCAGGAACACGGCTCCCACCTCAAAGAGCGACACCCGGTCCACAAAGCGCAGGTTGCGCGAAGCGGTCTCCAGCAAGCCGTTCATGAGCGTCCGACGCATGTACTCCTGCTCGCGTGTCAACGTATTGGCTAAGCGAATGTACGCATCGGGATCGGGTCGTTCCCCCGCTAGGTCTAGCTTGGCGACGCTCTCCAGATTGGTGAGCGAGTAGGTGATGACCTCCGTTAGTCCGCAGGCGACAAGGATATCTCGGACGCGCTCCTCCGCCATCAGCTTGCGGTTGCGGAGATGCCCGGGCGTCTCTTCTGCCATCAACGTCGTAGGCAGGCGATCGTACCCGTACACGCGCGCAACCTCCTCCACCAAGTCGGCGGGCAAGGTCACGTCAAAGCGGAAGCTGGGCACGGTGACCTGGACGGCTGACTCTTGCGCGGTACACACAAAGCCCAGGCTGCTCAGTATGTCCGTGATGCGCTCAGGCGTCAGGCTGATACCGAGCAGGCGCTCAACCTCTCGCGTGGTGAGCTTGATCTCGAACGGTTCGTAGGGTCTCGGATAGACATCCACAAAGCCTTCCGCAATGGTGCCTCCCGCGAACTGGCGCATCAGGTCGGCCGCCCTTCGCAGGGCGACAGGCGGGAGCTCTCGATCCACGCCGCGCCCGAACCGCTGGGCGGACTCGCTCACCAGATGCAGATTCGCCGACGTCCGGCGAATGCTGATGTTGTCAAAGCTCGCCGCCTCGATGAGCACGTCGACCGTTTCCTCGGTGACCTCACTCTCCAGGCCTCCCATGACGCCCGCGATGGCCACCGGGCCTCCACCATCGGTGATGAGCAGCGTCTCGGGGGAGAGCTCCCGCTCAACGCCATCGAGGGTAGACATGCGCTCGCCGGCTCGGGCGCGTCTCACGATGATGGTCGGCGGTCCTCCTGGATTTACGGGCCGGAGCTTGGCATAGTCAAAGGCATGGAGCGGCTGGCCAAGCTCAAGCATCACATAGTTGGTGATATCGACCACGTTGTTGATGGAGCGCATCCCGGCAAGCGTCAAGCGTCGCTGCATCCACGCGGGCGATGGGCCGATGGCGACACCCGTAACCAGCGCCGCGGCGTAACGCGGGCAGAGGTCGGGATCCGCGATCTCCACCGCGACTCGGCCATCGATGGGCGCCCCCTCCACGAGCATTTCTGGGGGCTCCCATCGCAAGGGGACATCGGTGAGCGCCGCCGCGTCGCGTGCTACGCCCAGGATGGAGAAACAACGCGCCAGGTTGGGCGTGAGGTCCAGGTCGAGGACCGTATCGCCCCAGTAGTCCACCAGGGGGCAGCCGACGGGGGCGTCGTCTGGCAGGATCAGGATACCTTCGTGGTTATCCGAGAGGCCCAGCTCCTTCTCCGAGCAGACCATGCCTTCGGAGCGAACGCCCCGGATCTTGACCGGTTTCAGGGTGATCCAGCGCTCCCCCTCGGCATGGCCGTCGATCAAGCGCGTGCCGCTCTTGGCAAACGCTACCTTTTGGCCCTTGCTGCCCACCGGCAGGTTGGGAGCGCCGGTTACGACCTCGAACTCTTTGTCTGGGCCAAGACGGACGCGAGCCAGGACGAGCCGATCGGCGTTGGGATGCTCGCGCACCCCAAGCACCTCACCGACGAGAAGCCTCTCTCGGTCCCACCATTCTCCGACGTGATCGATGGTCGTGACTTCCAGTCCTCCCAAGGTCAGCCTTTCGGCTAGCTCGGGGATGGGCAAGTTCACGTCGATCATCTCTCGCAGCCACTGCAATGGTACGCGCATGGAAGGTTAACCTCCGTATGGGGTCAAGGGCTAGCCGAACTGGTGCAGGAATCGGACGTCGTTGCTGAAGAACTGCCGGATGTCGCGGATGCCGTGCTTGAGCATGGCAATGCGCTCAGGTCCCATGCCAAAGGCGAATCCGGAGAACTCATCCGGGTCATAGCCGCCGTTCCGGAGCACGGTGGGATGGACCATGCCGGCGCCCAGGATCTCGAGCCAGCCGGTGTATTTGCAGACCTGGCACCCCTCGCCTCCGCACAGCATGCAATCGATATCGGCTTCGGCGCTGGGCTCGGTAAAGGGAAAGTAGCTTGGGCGAAAGCGTAGCTGGCGCTCGCTGCCGAACATCTCGCGCGCAAAGCGAGTGAGCACGCCCTTGAGATCGGCCATGGTGATGTTGTGTCCTATGACGAGCCCCTCCACCTGGTAGAACATGTGCTCGCTGCGGGTCGTGACCTGCTCGTACCGGTAGCATTTGCCAGGCAAGATCACCCGTACGGTCTCTGGGGCAAACCGTCGCATGGCGTGGATTTGCCCCGGGGACGTGTGTGTTCGCAGCAGCACGCCTGGCTTGGTGGTGTAAAAGGTGCTCCACATATCGCGCGCCGGGTGGTGAGGCGGCATGTTCAGCAACTGAAAGTTGCGCACGTCGGTCTCCACCTCTGGCGAGCGGAGCACCGTGAAGCCCATGCCGGCAAAGATGTCATAGATCTCGCGCAGGGTCTGCCGGCTGATGTGGATGTGGCCCACGGAAGGACGCCTTCCAGGCAGCCGCACGTCCAAAGCCTCTCTCTGCAGTGCCTCTTGGAGGGCCTGCTGTCGGATGGCTTCTTCGCGGAGCTCGTATGCTTCTTGCAGCGCCTCCTTGACCTGATTGGCAAGCCGACCTATGACCGGACGCTCCTCCGGGGGGAGCGAACCCAGGCTCCGTAGGATCCCTGTCAGCTCGCCCTTTTTGCCCAGATAGGCCGTTCGCCATGCGTCCAAGGCCGACTCATCTGATACCTCGGCGAGCGCCCGCTCTGCCTTGGCTTGCATCGCCTCGAGATCTTCTCGCAGCCCCATACTGTCATCCCTCATTTCGTAGCAACACGATGGCTCATCCGCTAGCTAGTCTGGAAAAGCAAAAAACAGCAGCTCCCTAGGGACGAAGCTGCTGCTGCAATCTCCGCGGTACCACCCTGATTGGTTTCGTGAGAAACCCTCTCATTGGCGGCTGGCGAGTCTTGGTGACTCGCGTGCCACATACCCGGTAACGGCGGGCTGCCGGAGCGACCTACTCACCGAGGCACACGACCTCGGGTTCGGCCGTCGGCTCAGGAGCGAACTTCAGCAAGGTTCTCCCAAGGGGATTTGCAGTCGGTGGTCCCCTCTCCCTGTCGGAGATTGCCCTGCCTACTCTCTCCGTCACTGCCGATCATGTGGATTGAGTTGCCTCAATCATAGGCCTCCGGCAAAGATCTTGTCAAGACGCGCATTTGCGCACAAACGGCCAACTGCATAGAGTCAGGATGTTGCCAACCGACGCTCGGTCGGCAGGTCTGCTGGGGCTCAGGGTAACTTGTGAATTCTTACGAATCGTTGTAATCTCGGAACAATCTATCCATTCAAGGGAGAACCGCATGCTAGAGAAGCTCTTTCATCCGTCGTCGATTGCCGTGATCGGCGCGTCGTCCAATCCGGGCAAGCTAGGTCACCAGGTGCTGGCGAACCTCATCGGTAGTGGTTTTGGCGGGACGCTCTATCCTGTAAACCCAAAGGCTGACGAGATCCTGGGCCTTGAGGCCTATGGCAGCGTGACCGATATTCCGGGCCCGGTCGATCTGGTCGTGGTAGTCATCCCTAACAAGTTCGTAGCCGACGTGCTTGACGAGTCCGGGCGCAAGGGCGTCAAGGCCGCGATCATCATCACCGCGGGCTTTCGCGAGGCGGGGCCTGAGGGCGTCGCCATGGAGCAAGAACTCCTGCGTGTGGCCGAGCAGTATGGCATGCGGCTGGTCGGCCCCAACTGCTTGGGCGTCATCGACACCCACACTCCCATGAATGCCAGTTTTGCCGCTGGAACCCCCGAGCCGGGCAGTATCGCCTTTATGTCCCAGTCTGGCGCGCTGTGCACGGCCATTCTGGACTTTGCGCTAGCCGAGCATATCGGCTTTTCCCAGTTCGTGAGCCTCGGAAACAAGGCCGATGTCGATGACGTCGCCCTTCTCGACGTGTGGGGCGACGACCCCACTACCAACGTGATCATTGCATACGTCGAGGGCGTGAGCGATGGGGCCAAGTTCATCGAGGCGGCCCGGACAGCCGCCTCGAAAAAGCCTGTCATTGCGGTCAAATCTGGCCGCACGGCGTCGGGCTCCAAGGCGGTATCCTCGCATACGGGGAGTCTCGCTGGCTCGGATGCGGCCTATGACGCCGCATTCTCACAGGCTGGCGTGCTTCGCGCCAACTCCGTTCAGGATCTCTTTGACTGGTCGACAGCCTTTGCTTACCAGCCGCTAATTGAGGGCAATCGCGTCGCCATTGTCACCAATGCGGGTGGACCCGGCGTCATGGCCACCGATGCGCTGGAGCGCAACGGCTTGGTGCTCGCTTCCCTCCAGCCCAAGACGGAGGAACGCCTGGCCGAGGTGCTTCCCGCGGCCGCCAACATCCACAACCCGGTGGATGTCCTGGGCGATGCTCGCGCCGATCGCTATGCGGCCGCACTAGAGATCGTGGTAGCGGATCCCGGAGTGGATGGCGTCGTGGTCATCGTCACGCCCCAAACAACGACGGAGATTGAAAAGACGGCCGAAGCTCTGGTCCACGAGAGCGAGAAGATGGACAAGCCGTTGCTCGGCTGCTGGATGGGCTCCAAGGAGGCCTCCCGCGGCACGCAGATTCTGGCCAAGAATAAAGTGCCAAACTACCCCTTCCCGGAGCGGGCCGTGGGAGCTCTGGGCGCTATGCTGCGCTATCGGACCTGGCGCGAGACGCCCGTCACATCAGCCGAAACCTTTGATGTGGACAAGGGAGCCGTCGCCAAGCTCCTCGATGATGTGCGTGCCGACGGGCGCAGGGCCATCGGCGACGCAGAGGCGCAGACCATTCTGCAGGCCTATGGCTTCACCACACCGAAATCGGCCGTAGCACCTACGCCTGACGAGGCGGTCAAGGTCTGCAAGGAGATCGGCTACCCCGTGGTGGCCAAGATCGCCTCGCCCGACATTCTGCACAAATCTGACGTTGGCGGGATCATTGTCGGTGTCGATAGCGACGAGGCGATGCGCGAGGCCTTCGATACCTTGATCGAGCGCGCCAAGCAGCATCAACCGGACGCGACGCTTTGGGGTGTCCAGGTGCAAGAGACGGTCTCCGATGCTCGCGAGGTCATCATCGGTATGAACCGCGATCCGCAGTTCGGCCCATTGGTGATGTTCGGATTGGGCGGCATCTATGTCGAGGTTCTTAAGGACGTGACGTTCCGCGTGGCCCCCATGACCCGCACGCAGGCCGAGGAGATGGTGCGATCCATTCGCTCCTTCAAGCTTCTCACGGGCGTGCGCGGGCAGGCGGCTTCGGATCTGGATGCGGTGGTGGATGCCATCCTGCGCATCGCGCAGCTTGTCACCGATTTTCCTGCGATCTCCGAGCTAGATATCAACCCCTTTCTGGTCCGCAAGGAAGGTGAGGGAGCCGTCGCGGTTGACATGCGACTGGTCCTCGGCTAGTATGATGTCGTGTTCGTGAGCTGCGCTCGGATCCACGAGCGCGTTTAGGCGGCAATGATGCATGGAGAGCCTCTCGAACCGCGAGGGGCTCTTTTCGTGCGATGATGAAAGGCGTAAAGGAGCTACCAATGACCCTGATTGAAAGCGTTCATGGGCGAGAGGTACTGGATTCGCGTGGCAACCCGACCGTGGAGGTCGAGGTCCTGCTCTCATGCGGTGCGGAGGGGCGCGCGGCAGTGCCCTCAGGGGCCTCAACGGGCGTCCATGAGGCCGTCGAGTTGCGGGATGGCGACAAGGGCCGCTACGGCGGCAAGGGCGTGCTCAAGGCCGTCGAGAGCGTGAACGACGTGATCGCACCCCAGCTCATTGGCATGGATGCGCTGGACCAGCTCGCCATCGATAGCTTTATGCAAGAGCTGGATGGCACTCCCAACAAGGGCCAGCTTGGAGCGAACGCGATCCTGGGCGTTTCGCTGGCCATGGCCAAGGCGTCGGCGGAGGCACTCGGATTGCCTCTTTACCGGTACATCGGCGGGGTCAACGCACATGTGTTGCCTGTCCCCATGATGAACATCCTGAACGGCGGCAAGCACGCCATGAACAGCACCGATC
>JBNGEB010000030.1:10000-16054 GCA_049975585.1 Anaerolineae bacterium | reverse complement strand
ATCCCTACCGCGCTCCCTTCTTGTTGGGGCCGGTCCAAGGCGCCAGCTACCAGGGAGCCGAGGCCAACATCCTGCTCAACTGGACCTCCGTGGGCATCCTTGGCGCCAACGAGTGGTACCGCGTCCAAATGTGGCCCCCAGGGCGAACGGAGGACGCGATCGAGTTCTGGACCAAAGCAACCTCCTGGCGACCGGATCCCTACATGCTACCCGAGAGCTGGGATAGCACCACCTACGCGTCTTGGTCCGTGACCGTCGTTGAGCGACTGCCCAGCAATCCTTCATGGCGTGTTCTCAGTCCGACCAGCCATACAAGGCGCTTCTCATGGAACAGACAGACGCTTTCTCCCTAGACGACAGGAGCCCTCGATGACGAGACTCAAGACCCTATCCGCCCTCTTGGCCTTGGCGCTCGTGCTATCCGCTTGTACGGCGCCAACACGACACAGCGACCTCGCAACCGCGACCGCTGTCCCGGAACGCGGAGATTTCCCCATTGAGAGCAAGGCCACAGCAGTTACGGATGCGCCAGTCTCCCCCACCCCGCTGCCGCCGGTAACGCCGACGGTGCTGCCCATCTCGGTCACGCCAGAATCGCCTCTGGCCGAACCGTTCCCGACGATGGACGAGATCCCTGTGGACCAGGCGGAGGTCGTCGAGAACTGGGACATGACAGTCGGGCCTCAGGGATGGCGCCCCACGCACGATCTGGCCCGCTTTGTCGCCAAAGAGGATGGCATCCACACCCAAGCCACGGGCGGCGATCCCTACATGTTCGGGCCAAGCATCAGCATCGAGGCACAAGACGCTCCATACCTCCAGGTGCACATGCGTAGCACCAAGGGCAAGCACGCCCAGGTGTTCTGGGAAATCGACGGTCGCGCCTTTAACGAGACCGACAGCTACCATTTCGACGTCGAGGACGACGGCGCCTGGCACACCTATCTGCTGCCATTGAAGGAAAGCGCCGCATGGTCCGGTCACATCACGCGGGTGCGCCTGGACCCCTCCAACGCCGAAGGCGGCGAGATCACCATCGCTTCGATCCGGCTGCTCGGGCCACTTCCGGGACGCTTGGCGCTGGACGCCCTGGGAGCTTCCGTAGGCATCGTGCCAGAGGGTGAGAGCTTTCAGATCCAAGCCGTCGTGCGCAATGGCGGAGACCAGCCCACCTCGCCGAGCACGCTCTCGCTGGAACGCGGCTCTGGGCTAAGGGTGGTTTCCAGCGCCAATGCCGTGCCCTCCCTGGAGCCCAACAGCACGTACACCCTAACCTGGGAGGCCGTTGCCGAGCCCGGCCCGCATCTCTTTGCCGTCAAGGAGAACGCGCGATGGCTGGGGCGAAGCGAGATCGTGGGCGAGAGCAGCGACGAGGGGCAGCCGCTCGTCTTGCAGCAGGACGATTTGCGTCTCGTCCTGCCATGGCAACCCTACGGATATGGTATCGGCACCGTCTACTGGCGGCAGGGCGACGAGTGGCGTTCGGCAGGGCGCCTTCGGTCGGCTGGGAGGCTCTTCTACATTGACGACGCCGGCAACAAGCGCATGGCCCTACTCTACGCTCAGGCATACGCAGCGAGCGACGACCAGATCACGCTCGTGGCAGAACATATGGACGTCGATGGCCACATCTGGACGCTGACCACCAGCTTTGTCAGCGTTCCCGACCGTCCGTGGTTCACTGTAGAGAGCGTGCTCCGAGCCAGCGCACCGGGCCATCTCCTCGCATGGTCAGGGCCCGACTATCTCCCCGGCGAGGGAAGCTTTGGCACCGCCAAAGAGAGCGGGCTCTTCCCTGGTCTAGAATTTCTCCTTGGGGACGAGCTCAGCTCTGGCACCGACTTTTTCGATGCCAGTGTCGCCGACCGGTACGTGCCGCACCCCAACAAGGTCACCATCCCGCTGATGTCCGTCACGCATAAAGACATGGTCACGGGCCTGATGTGGGACCCCCCCCAAGAGTGGGCACCGGGGCGTGAGCGTCCAGCGGCCCTCTACGCGGCACCCAACCGTTGGGATCACCAACCCAATCATCTGATGCGCCTGTTCGCTCCGGGCGCAACTGCAGGGCTCGATGAGAATTCCGAGTGCTTGGCAGAGCCCTTTGCCATAGGCCCGACGGACGAGCAACGCCTATCCTATCAGCTCTTTGCAGCCCCCGCGACGGACGAGCTGACAGCATTGCGCATCTGGCTAGGCGAGCATGGCGTGGCGGACTTGCCGCCTCAGCCCTTTTCCTACGAGCGCTCCATCGAGCTCGCCCTCGAGGCCTACGTCGATACCACCTGGGAACCCAGCGACGACGGCTGGCATCTGGCGCTGCACGACCCCTGGGGACCTGGCGCTGACGACGTGGCCGCGCTCCATCTATGGTGGTCCACCCTTACGGACGCTGCACCAAACGGCGATACGGCAAACGCGCGGCAGATCGCCAGCGAGGGCACCGGCGGCGCTACCCGCTATGGCGGCCCTATCCCGTGGCGCTATTTGCCCACCCTCGCGATGCACATGGCAAGCTCGCCCACAGGGCTCGTCCTGGGCAAGGAGCTAGCTTACCACAACCTCGTCGCGCAAACCTCCGATGGTGGTTTTATCTTTACCCCCAATCCATCCGAGGCACGCTCTTTTGGCCGCGCGGGCGACACGTCCACAGGTCACACTGCTATGCATGCCTTCCCGCTGCTGTTTGGGGCGCGCCTCTATGGCGATCGCAGCCTCGAGGTCGTGGGCATGCGCGCCTTGGACTATCTGCAAGCCCAACCCTATCGCCCCGAGGGAGCCCAGACCTGGGAGCTGCAACTGCACGTGCCCGACTTGCTAGGAGCTGCCTGGTGCGTGGAAAGCTATGTCGAGGCCTACCGGCTGACGGCTGACAGGAGCTACCTCGAGGAAGCGCAACGTTGGGCGCTCGCCGGCATGCCTTTCATCTACCAGTGGAGCGCGCCCGATCGGGATCTCATGGCCTACGGCACCATCCCGGTCTTTGGAGCCACGCGCTTTAGCTGGCCCTGGACAGGACGCCCCGTGCAGTGGAATGGCTTGGCTTACGCCATCGCCTTGATGGACCTCACCGAGGTGCTGGACGAGGCTAACGTCACCCAAGACTTTGACTGGCCCCAAGTGGCCGAGGGTATCGTCATCGCGACGATGCAGATGCAGGCAACAGAGGGCCAGTACCTCGGCATGTATCCCGACGCGTGGGACGTTGTCATCGGGGACGAGGCCTACTCGTGGTGGCTGATCCCCTCCTGGCACATGCAGGCGCTACTGCGCGTCATCGGCGCGCCCTACACGGAGGCCGTCACCGAAATCGTCGAGCATGGTGGAAATAGCATTCACATCAGCACCGTGGGTGAGCTGCAGGACGTCACCATCGAGGACGGAGTTCTGAGGGTGCGGCTCTCCTATCCAGCCGGGGAGGATACTGCGCTGCTGGTGAGCAACATCCTGTTGCCGCACCGGGTGACGATCAACGGCGTTGAGGCGCCGCGCACAGCCCAGTGGAAGCCAGGCGAACCCGCCTGGGATTGGCAGCGTCGAGCGGTACCCGTGCACGTACCCATGGAGACGTCAACGGCCGAGGTAGAGATCGTCCTGCATCAGTGAATGCGCAGGGGATGGGTTGGCAAGCTAGCCCATCCCCTCGCCCCCTATTCCCCGATGATCTTGATGAGCACCCGTTTGCGGCGCCGTCCATCGAACTCGCCATAGTACACCTGCTCCCAGGGCCCCAGATCCAGATGCCCATCGGTGATGGCCAACGTCACGTCACGCCCCATGATCTGGCGCTTTAGGTGCGCGTCGCCATTGTCTTCGCCGGTACGGTTGTGCCTGTACTGGCTAATGGGCGCATGCGGCGCCAACCGCTCCAGCCACTCCCTGTAGTCCTGCAGCAGCCCCGACTCGGCATCGTTGACATACACCGACGCGGTGATATGCATGGCATTGACAAGGCACAGGCCGTTCGCCACGCCGCTCTTTTGGACAGCATCCTCTACGCGATCGGTGATGTTCACAAACCCCACGCGTTCGGGCAGGTTGAACCACAGCTCCTCACGATAGTGTTTCATCGAGCACCTCCCATGAACACTAGCGGCCACCCTCAAGGAAGCGACATGCGTCTTCCGACAGGCGCCAACCTGCTGCGGCACAGCTTGCTTCGATCTGCGCTTCCGTACGCGGTCCGACAATGGGCACTACCTGGAAGGGCTGACTCAGCAGATACGCCAGGTTCACCTCGTTGGCCGTTCGACCATGCTTGGCGGCCAATTGCTGAGCTCGCTCCAGCCGCCGAAAGTTCGCGTCACTGTAATAGGTCCGCACGACGCCCTGGTTGGCTACGCTGGCCGGGTCATCGCTAGCCGCATACTTGCCCGAGAAGAACCCTCCCGCCTGGGACGAGTAGGCCACCACCGGAATGCCGGTGCGACGGTGAAAAGCGTACGTTGCGCCATCCATGTAAAGCATCCCAGCATAGCCGGCAGCCCCGGCGTTGGCGCGCGCGAGGCTGTACCCGATCTGGCTCGCGCAGAAGGAGGGCTTCCCGTGTCGCCGAGACCAAGCCGCGGCCTCTTCCTGACGCTGCGGCGTCCAGTTGGAGCAGCCGATGGCGCGCACCAGGCCCTCAGCCACATGCTGGCTCAGAGCATCTATGATCTCGCCGACGGGAATGCTAGGGTCATCCCGATGAAGCCAGTAGAGATCGACATAGTCGGTCCCCAGGCGGTCGAGGCTCTCATACAGATCGCTAGCGATATCTTCCGGCGCCAACCGGCTGACGTCCATGGCAAGCAGGTCCGGATGCCCGCCCTTGGTACCGATGACCACTTTCTCGCGACAACCTCGCGCCGCTATCCAACTCCCAATGGTGCGCTCGCTAGCCCCAGCACCATCGGGCAACCAGGATGCATAGACGTGCGCTGTATCGACAAAGTTGCCCCCGACCTCGGCGTAACGGTCCATGATCGCCCAAGCCGTATCCCGCGACACGGCCGTCCCGAATCCCCCGGTGCCGAGACACAATTCGGAGACCACCGGCCCTTTAACCCCAAGCTGTTGCCTCTCCATCATCTTATCTTTGCCTCCCATTGAACACGAGAGGGGCTTGTACCAAGCCCCTCTCGCGCGATCCATCCTGCGAGGATGCGAGCCCAGCTATTCCAGACCCCACTTCTGGAGGTTCTGATAGCTGATCGCCAAGGAGTCAAAGGGATCCCGGTCGTAGCACAGGTCCTGCTCCACCAGGTACCAGCGCACGCCCGCCCGCTTGGCGGCCGGCAGGATAGCGTCCCAGTTCAGATTGCCCTCACCGACCTCTGCGAAACGGAGCTCTCGTTCCGGCGTGATGGCCATGTCCTTCAGATGCAGCAGCGGCTCGCGACCGGCATAGCGCGCGACATAGTAGGCAGGGTCGCCGCCACCCGCCTGCACCCAATACACGTCCAGCTCTGCCTTGAGGTACTCTGGCTCGATGTCATCGTACAGCCGTTCGATCCAAGGCTTGCCGTCATAGGAGGCGAACTCGTGGTTGTGATTGTGGTAGGAAAAGTCCATCCCCACCTCGGCCAAGCGCTCCGCGATGGGCACCAGCTCCTTCTTGAAGCGCTTGATCCCCTCAAGGCTATAGTACTCCTTTGGCAGACCGCCGATGGCCGGGTGATCGCAGCCCCAAAGCTGATGCTCCTCGATGACGGCATCCAGATCAGTGAGGAAGCGATCCCAGCCCGTGTGCGTGGAGGCGACGATTAGGCCGGCCGACTCGACCGCCTTGGCCACGTCCTTTGGATCCGCCGGCCCAAAGCCGGAAAGCTGCACAGCCTTGTACCCGATCTCGGCCACGCGATCCAGGCTTCTCTTGATCCCATCGAGCGTCTTGGTGAACTCGCGCACGGTGTACATCTGCGCACCGACAACTGGCTTGCCCATTGGGTCCTTCCTTTCCGCTGCGTACGTTCCCGTTACACCTTTTTGTAGCCGCCGGTGCGATCGATGTCAAGGCGCCTACGCGAGAGGAGGCTTTGCGCCGGGATCTCCCACCACGCGCCCGTCCATCAT
>JBNGEB010000030.1:0-9990 GCA_049975585.1 Anaerolineae bacterium | reverse complement strand
TCCGGTGAGCGCGCGAACTCACCGCGGGGTCGTGCGTCACGACGATGATCGTCAGCCCGTCATCCTCATTGAGCTCGGCCAGGAGATCCATGAGGCTCGCGCCGGATTTGCTGTCGAGGTTGCCGGTAGGCTCGTCGGCTAGGAGGAGGCTCGGCTGGTTCATGAGCGCCCGAGCGATCGCCACACGCTGCTGCTCCCCACCAGAGAGCTCGACGGGTCGATGTCGGGCGCGATGCGAGAGCCCCACGCGTTCCAACAACGCCAGAGCGCGCTGGCGGTCGCCGCGTCCCTTGGCATAGTAGCGCGGCACCTGGACATTGTGTAGCGCCGTGTCGCGCTGCAGCAAGCTATAGTTCTGGAATACAAACCCGATCTCTCGCCCTCGTAGTCGGGACAGGTGCCGGTCGCGCATCTTGGCCACGTCCTGCCCCATGAAATGGTAGGTGCCGCTGGTAGGCTTGTCGAGGCAGCCGATCAGATTCAGCAATGTCGTCTTCCCCGATCCCGATGGCCCCACAATGGCGACAAACTCCCCTTGCTCCACGGCGAGATCCACGCCGTCCACCGCCACCACTTCCAGCTCGCCCATCTCGTAAGTCTTGACAACACCTCGCAACTCGACCATCGCCCCATTCGAAACGCTCGCGGGCAGCGGCTCGCCACGCCTTTGATCCACATCCCTTTGCCTAGACATGCCTGAGCGCCTCCGTGGGCTGCAGCAGAGCGGCCCTCCAGGCCGGATAGATGCCTGCCGCCACGCCGACCACCATCGAAACGCCCACGGCGATGGCGATGATATCCCACGTCACCGCGATCATGCCCTGAAGCTCCTCGATCAACGCTCCCACAAGATAGGACCCAGCGCTCCCCAGGATCAGCCCGGCAACGCCACCTACGAGGCTCAGCATGATCGCTTCCCACAAAAAGTGCCCCAGGATATCGTCGCGGCGCGCTCCCATGGCCCGGCGCACACCGATCTCTGCGGTGCGTTCGCTGACGCTCACCAGCATGATGTTCATCAGTCCGATGCTCCCCACCACCAGCGAGATGCCAGCAATGAGCGAGAGCACGATGGTGATAAGCCGGGTCATCTTTGCGGCCTCCTCGCGGAAGGCCAGGGTATCGTTCACCGTGTAATCCTCGGGCACCCCCGGCTCCAGGCCGCGGCTGGCACGCAGGATGGTGTTTATCTCGGCCACGGCGAGATCGCGCTGAGCCTGCTCGCGCGACGCGCAGCCCACCGCGATAAACGAGACCGGCTCCTGCTCGCCGCTGTCGTTGAGCCGACGCTGGGCCGTGCGCAGAGGCACCAACGCGGCGTAGGAGGTGCGCGTGTAGCGGCCGTCGCTGGCCAGGACGCCGATGATCGTGTACACCTGCGGCACCTGGCCCCTAGAGACGATGACCTGCTCGCCCACGGGATTCACACCCCTACCGAAAATACGCTCCGAGGCCATATCGTCGATCACCATCACCGGCGCCAACGTGATCTCGTCCACGGCGCTCACAAAGCGTCCGTAGAGCATGCGTCGCTCGTACACGCCGAGGTATGCCGGCGTCACGCCGACGATCTGGCCCAGATCCATCCGCTCACCTCCATGCACCATCGCGGCGTACGTCTCGTACTGGGGCGCGACGCTGTCGATGTGCGTGCCGAGACGCTCGAGCGCCTCCACATCCTTCATCGTCAACTGCGGCGAATGCATGGCGACGTTCGGCGACCCTACCTCCACGACCACGACCTGACCGGGGGCGCTCACCCTGGCGGGCATCGCTCTCGGGTAGGCCATGGATGCTCGTACCTCGATAGTGCCCTGCGAGAAGGCTTCCATCTGCTCCTCGGTCGAGCGACGCAGGCCATTGCCTAGCGCGACGATCATGATAACGGCCGTGACGCCGATCACGATACCCAGAATCGTGAGCGCAGACCTTAGCTTGTTGGCACGCAACCCCAGCAACGCGAACCACAGGTTGATAGCTCGAGCCATGATACCAGCTACCCTCCCCTGTAGAGCCCTGGACCCCAGGTAGGCACTACAACGGTCTCGCCCTCCTCGAGCCCCTCGATGATCTCCACCCTGACGCCATCGCTCACGCCCGTACGGATCGTGCGTTGCTGCACATCCTCACCATCCTCAACAAACACAAAGCTCCCCTCGGGACCCGTCTGTACCGCGTGAGCGGGAAGGTACAACACGTCGGTAGCCACGCCCACCGGCACAGAGATCCGCGCTCCCATGCCGATGCGCAGCCCTGGCGGGACCTCCTCCAGATACACCGGCACCTGGAACCAGGTGACGCCATCCTGATAAGTGCCATACCGAGGCAGGGCGCCGAGCCGAGCCGGGACGCGACCCGCTTCGCCAAAGGCCTCCAAGACAACGTCCACCGCCATGCCCTCTTCCAGCGAACCTATGTCCAGCTCGCTAACCTGGGCTATCGCGTGCAACGAGGACGTATCCGCTAGGGTCACCATGATGTCGCCGCGGGTAGCCGCCGCCCCTTCGACCGCCTTGACCTCAAGCACGGTTCCGGCAAAGGGGGCCACCAACTCGGCGTCAGCCAGGGCCAGCTCCGCTGCCGTCAGATCGCCTTCAGCCTTGATCAGATCTGCCTCGGCCTTGGCCACCTCGATGGCATCCTCCACGGACGTATCCCCTTCCAGGGCCATCTCGGCCTCCAGCACCTTAGCCTCAGCCAATGCCACTTGCGCCACTAGCTTCTGGCGGCGGACGTCGTCCTCGCCCAGAGCGATGGCGCGATCCAGCTCGCGCAGAGTCCTCTCGGCCTCGGCCACCGCCTGTTCCGCCGCCCTTATCTCCATCTGATGGCTTAGCCGGGCAACCTCCAGGTCTTGCAGGCGCGCCAGCATCTCGTTGCGGAGCAGCCACTCCTTGTCACGATCCTGCTCGGAAGGGTTCTCGATCAGCACATAGGGGCCGTGCTCCACCTCAGCGATGCTATACAGCCACTCTAGCCGAGCGATGCGTTCCTCGTACTCGGCATCGCCCCGCAGGCTTGCCAGTCGCTGGCGTGCCACGTTGAGATCGTCCAGCGCTTCCTGCCGCGACTCTGCCGTGCGCCCTTTGCCTTTATCAAAGGCATCGAGCTCTGCCTCTGCCTGCTGCAGCTCGGCCCGCGCCTCGTCCAGAGCTAACTGCAGCGCAAGCTCGCGAACGGGACTCTCTTCCTCGGCAAGCGCCGCGAGCGCCTCCTTGGCCTCGTCTCGTTCCGCGGTCAGCAGCGCCACCTCTCGCGATAGCGCCGCGCGATCCAAAGCAACCAGCAGATCGCCCGCTGCTACCTCCATGCCCTCCTCGACGGCGACGAGCGTGATCTCGCCCTCGGCCTCCGAGAACCAAAGGGATTCCTGCCGAGCCGGGTTGATGGATCCATACACTGTGACGGCTTCTGTCACGTCGCCGCGCTGGACAGTCGCCCGCTCGGAGCCACTTGTTGGCACCATCGGCCCGCCGTACTGCGGCAAGAGACTCTCTTTGATGCGGGGGAACGCCCACCAACCCGCTGCCACCAAAAGCGCCACAAGCAGCAGACAGCCGCAGCCGGCCGCGCGGCCGGATGTCACCAGGCACCTACGTTTGGTTCGCTTTGCCATTCCGTACCCTCGCTCTCCCCAATGTCCCCAGTCCGCGCTATCCCTGACCCTGCTGCGTACCAGGGCTCTGCAAGGGTATGCGCACCACCTCACCCTCACGCAGTCCATCTACAACCTCGATCATCAACCCATCGCTCATGCCAAGCAGCACATCGCGCTCAACCCATCCGAGCTCGTCATCTCGCACCATGAGGATCGTATCTCCAGCATTGTCGCGCTGAACGGCCGTGACCGGGACCACCAAAACGTCGTCTTGCTCACCGACATCAATCCAAAGATTGGCCGTCATCCCCGGCAGCACCTCGACGTCGACATCTTCCAGGCGCGCGACGACCTTGAACATCGCCATGCCATCCTGCGTCTCTGCACGCGAGGCCACCGAGACCAGTTCCCCCGCATACATCGTGTGGGGAGCCGTAGCAAAACTGACCCGTGCCTCTTGTCCAGGCTCCAGCAACACGACGTCTTGCTCGCTAACCCATGCGGTGATGTCAAGCTCAGCGACATCAGCGACATACGCAACGTTCGAGGAAGCCGAGACCCAGTCAGAAGGCGCCACGAACAAGGTAAGCACCGCTCCATCAATGGGGCTAAGCAGCGTGGCCGCCTCGATGCTAGCTTGCACGTCCTCAACCTTGGCCAGTGCGGCGTCATAGGCGTTGCTGGCACGCTCAAGGGCGTCAGGATCCGGCCCCGCCTGTAAAGCCGCCAGCTCTTCCTGAGCCTCAGCTAGACTCTCCCGCGCCCGCTCATACGCTAGTTGGAGCTCAGCAGTGGGGTCCACCGACCCATCTTGCGCGCGCTCTAGCTCGGTGCGCGCCTTCTGCAGCGCGTCCTCAGCCTCGGCGACAGCTTTCCGACGCTCAAGCAATGTCGCCTCCCGCGATGCTCTCGCCCGTGCAAGCTTGCTGGATACCTGGGCCAAATTCTCCTCGAGTTCCGCACGATCCTCTTTGGCCTGGAGATCGCGCAGCGCTCTCTGAAAGAACGCCTGCTCATACTCCAGCCTTCGGATGTCAGGCTGACCCACTTGAATCTCATCGAGGGCAAGCTGATCGCGCGCAGCCTGAAGGGCATAGGTAGCATCGGCCACCTCGTTCTCCGGTGCAGCGAGCGGCGCCTCCTTGGCCAGCTCCCATGCCAACTTGGCCTCTGCCAGCTCTGCCTCGGCTTGGACAACGGCGGCCTCCGCTGCGGTCAGCTCGGCCTCACTGGCCACCTTCTGGGCCAGGTCCAACTCGGCCTCGGCCACCCGCAGATCCGCCTCAGCCTCTAGCAGCAAGCCCTCTAGCTCCTCTGTATCTAGACGCACTAACGGTTGGCCTTCCGCCACGTGATCGCCCTCGTGCACGAGAACCTCAGTAACGCGACCACTAACCGTGCCGAACGTCAGCGTCCGTGAGGCCAAGGGTTCCACCTGACCTAGGGCCCGCACGCTCACGGCGATACGATCGCGCTCAGCCGTGGCCGTTGCATAGAACCCATCGTCGATGGACGAACTGTCGGTGGTGGGCTCACAGGCCACCACTGCCACGAGACATGCCGCCAACAGAAGCCCAGTCAGAACACGACTCATCAACCTGCTCCTCGCAACGCACTGACACCCATCACCCAGAAGGACACTATATCCCTAGACGCCGAACGATCTCTCAAGGTTCCGCAAGCGCGCGATTCCCCTTCGCCCCCTTGAGCCCTCCAGCATCGCTTGCCCACTCGGCTACACTAGCGTACAATCACGCGCAAGCAAGATGGATATAGAATCTCCCCACCTGGCTCGCGCGGGCGATCGTGTGCTCATCATCGCAGGTGACCACAAGCGGTACCTCGTGCGGCTGCAGCCTGGCGCCCAATTCCACACACATCTCGGCATCATCGCCCATGATGACCTTATCGGGCGAGACCTCGGTCGCGAGGTACAGTCACACTTGGGTCATCGGTTCGTCGTCGTGCGCCCCTCGATCCACGATCTCCTCATGCGCGTCAAGCGCCGATCGCAGATCATCTACCCCAAGGAGATCGGGATGATCCTGCTCAAGCTGGATCTCACCGACGGCCGACGCGTGGTGGAGGCGGGGACGGGCAGCGGCGCATTGACCACCGCCATGGCATGGGCCGTCCAGCCCAGCGGCCACGTGTACTCGTTTGACATCCGCGAGGATATGCTTGCCGCTGCAAGGGGCAATCTCCAGGCAAACGATCTCGCGCAGTATGTTTCCCTGCAGCAAGCCGATGCCACCCAGCCGCTCCCAGTGACCAATGCCGACGCCATGTTCCTAGACGTACGCGAGCCACAGAATTGCCTCCAGAGCGCCTGCGACGTGCTGGCCCCTGGCGGCTTTTACGGTGCGCTGGTGCCTACCACGAACCAAGTGGCGGCCTTGCTCGACGGCATGGCCCGCCATCCCTTGACCGACATCGAAGTCCTGGAGATCATGCTCCGAGGCTACAAGCCTGTGCCAGGACGTCTTCGCCCCCAGGATCGCATGGTCGCCCATACGGGATATCTCATCTTCGCGCGCAAGATTATTGCTCTACCGGAGACAGGTCAAGGCCAAGAAACTACCGAAGCTATCTCTTTATAGAATCAAAGCGAACCAGTATCTAACACAGTCATCTCAAGAGAAGGAGGCCTCTACCTACCATGTCAGCGAAACTGCGTCGTGTTGTGTTGGACGTGCTGAAACCCCACGATCCGTCCATCGTCGAGCTCTCGCAGCGCTTGGCCGGGCTTGAAGGCGTCGCCGGCGTCAACATCAACATCTACGAAGTCGACCGCAAGGTCGAGAACGCCAAGATCACCATCGAGGGAAGCGATCTCGATTTCGACATCATCGTCGAGAG
Source organism: Anaerolineae bacterium (assembly GCA_049975585.1). GTDB lineage: Bacteria > Chloroflexota > Anaerolineae > UBA1429 > UBA1429 > DAIRUQ01. The sequence continues at coordinate 3,533 of JBNGEB010000030.1, read as the reverse complement.
CGTAGAAGACGCCGGCGGCACGATCCACTCCATCGACGAGGCCGTGGCAGGACAAGAGATGATCGCCACATCGCCGACGCTTCAGGATAACGGCTAGGACGTCTCGTGCACTCCGGTAGCGCCACCAGCCAGCACGAGCCAGCGTCTTGGGTAGAGCGCATCGTCAACGTCCACGTCCACACGACACACTCGGACGGGACTGGCAGCCATGCCGACATCGCTCGGCATGCGCGCGCCGCTCACGTCGACGTGGTGATGTGCGCCGATCATAACATGTGGCCCAAGGATGAGGAGGGATGGCGGCAAGGGACGCTCATCCTCATCGGCGAGGAAGTCCATGCCCCGTCCAGGCCTCTGGAAAACCACCTCCTTGTCTTTGGCGCCGACGCATCCATGGCCCCCTACGCCGAGGATACACAGGATCTCCTCGATGCCGTTCGGGATCATGGCGGCCTTGCCTTCCTGGCCCATCCGTACGAGCACTCGGGCGCCTATGCAGACGAGCCCGAGATCAACTGGAAACGCTGGGATGCCCAAGGCTACGCGGGCATCGAGCTCTGGAACTATATGTCCGAGTTCAAGTCGTATGCGCGCACGCTGCCTAGCACGCTAGCGGCCATCCTTGCACCGCGCCGCTACATCAGGGGGCCCTATCCCGAGACCCTTCACCGTTGGCAGGACATCCTCGCGGAACGGTCCGTTGTCGCTATCGCCGGATCCGATGCACACGCCGGACGATACAGCTGGGGTCCGCTCAGGATCACCGTGCTACCCTACCGCCATCTCTTCCGGGCTCTCAACACGCACCTGCTCCTCGCCGACGACTGGTCAGGGGACGCGACCAAAGACGCCGGTCTCGTCTATGCGGCGCTACGCGCCGGCAGGGCTTTCCTTGGCTACGATGGGTTGGCGCCTACAACGGGCTTTCGCTTCGAGGCCCACAGACGAGACCGCACCGTGACGATGGGCGATACGCTCACCATGCGCGACCGGGTGTGGCTGCGAGCCCAAACGCCCGCCAAGGCCCTGATTAGGCTCTATCGCAATGGACATCTCCTGGCGCAGACGAGGGGCAGGCAGCTCAGTGTGGCAATTCGGCAGCCAGGACGCTACCACATCGAGGCGTACCGCCGCGTGGCCGGCCCATGGCGTTACTGGATCATCACCAACCCCATTCGCATCGCCACGTCCGCGGAATAGCCCCGTCTTTGGCGGCGTCACACGATTCGCCTCCACTCTCCGGTGGACCTATAATGGTGAGCTGCGGATCGAACCAGTTATAGAGAGTTCCTCATGCCGGAATTCCGTCTGACCTCTGACTTCCAACCAACGGGCGATCAGCCACAGGCCATCGCATCCCTAGCAGAGGGCGTCCGCCGGGGCGATCGCTATCAGACCCTGCTGGGCGTCACGGGCTCGGGCAAGACGTTCGTCATGGCTAACCTGATCGAAAAGCTCCAGCGGCCCACGCTAGTCATCGCCCACAACAAGACCCTGGCAGCCCAGCTCTATACCGAGTTCACGACTTTTTTCCCTGACAACGCGGTCGAGTACTTTGTCAGCTACTATGACTACTATCAGCCCGAGGCCTACATCCCGCGATCCGACACGTATATCGAGAAGGACGCTCAGATCAACGACGAGATCGACCGGCTGCGGCTTTCGGCGACATCGTCGCTTTTCAGCAGGCGGGACGTCATCATCGTCGCATCCGTCTCTTGCATCTATGGCTTGGGCGATCCGGAAGAGTACAACCGGGTTGCCATCACCATCGAAAAGGGCCAGGTTAGAGATCGCGACGCGCTGCTGCATCGTCTCGTAAGCAGTTTCTACGAGCGGAACGACGCCGTCATCGCGCCCGGACGCTTCCGCGTTCGCGGCGATACGGTGGAGGTCATGCCGGCCTATCGGGATACGGCCTATCGCATCTCGTTCTGGGGCGACGAGATCGAGCGCATCGCCGAGGTGGACACCATGACGGGCGAGGTGCTCTCCGAGCCCGATAGTGTCGCTATCTACCCAGCGAAACACTTTATCACGCCCCAGGAAAAGCTCGCCACCGCCCTAGAGAGCATCGAGGCCGAGCTTGTCCAGCGACTGGCTGAGCTGCGACGCGAGGACAAGCTGCTGGAAGCACAGCGACTGGAGCAACGCACCCGCTATGATATGGAGATGCTCCGAGAGATCGGCTATTGCAGCGGGATCGAGAACTACTCCCGGCACCTGTCGCAGCGTCAGCCCGGTGAACCCCCTTGGACATTGATGGACTACTATCCCGATGACTTTTTGCTGTTCATCGACGAGTCCCACATGACGGTGCCCCAGATCCGGGGCATGTACCATGGGGACCGATCCCGCAAGCAAGTGCTGGTCGATTTCGGCTTTCGGCTGCCCTCCGCCATGGATAACCGTCCTCTCACCTGGGAAGAGTTCGAGGCCCACGTCAACCAGTGCATCTTTGTCTCGGCGACGCCGGCCGAGTACGAGCGCACCGTCAGCACGCAGGTCGTGGAGCAAGTCGTGCGCCCGACCGGGCTTGTGGACCCAGAAGTCGTCGTGCGTCCGACCGAGGGACAGATCGACGATCTCATCGCAGAGCTACAGCGCCGCATTCGGCGGGGAGAACGCGCCCTGGTCACGACCCTCACCAAGCGTATGGCCGAGGATCTATCCGAGTACCTGCGTGAAGCTGGCCTGAGCGTGCACTATCTGCACAGCGAGATCGACACCCTTGAGCGCGTTGACATCCTGCACGACCTACGGGCTGGCGAGTACGACGTTGTGGTCGGCGTGAACCTGCTACGCGAGGGGCTTGACTTGCCCGAGGTATCGCTGGTCGCCATCCTCGACGCGGACAAGGAGGGATTCCTGCGCTCAAGCACATCGCTCGTGCAGACCATCGGGCGTGCCGCGAGACACGTCAACGGCCAGGTCATCATGTACGCCGACGAGATCACCGACTCGATGCGAACGGCCATCGACGAGACGAACCGTCGACGCGACATCCAGATGGCCTACAACCGCGAGCACCAGATCACACCCAGCTCGATCATCAAAGAGATCCGTGATCTCACGCGCTCCCTTCGAAGGGCCGCCGAGCGCGAGGAGACGTATCGAGCCACGCCTACCCAGATCCCCGCATCCGAGACCGACCACCTCATCGACGAGCTCACCAGTCGCATGCAGGAAGCTGCCCGCAACCTAGAGTTTGAGAAAGCTGCTCTCTTGCGCGACCAGATCCTGGACCTGCGCAAGATGATCCAGGCACAGGACGACCGCCCCGAGTGGGAGCGATTCCGTAGCTATGAGCGACAGCGCTAGCCCATCGCTCCCGTCCTATATCGCACTGGCCGCCAGTGGCGAGCTCAAGGCCCGCGCCGCAGAGGCACATCGGCGCCTGGCGCACTGCGACCTGTGCCCCCGAGACTGTGGCGTCAACCGGCTGGAGGGCGAGATAGGCTTCTGCCGCGCCGGCGCCCTTTCCCGCGTCGCCAGCTGGAATGCCCATCACGGCGAGGAACCGCCTATCAGCG
>JBNGEB010000029.1:3422-17469 GCA_049975585.1 Anaerolineae bacterium | reverse complement strand
CTCTTCTGCTTGGCCAGAGATGATCAGGGGCGTTCGCGCCTCGTCGATGAGGATGTTGTCGACCTCGTCGACGATGGCATAGTACAGCTCGCGCTGCACGCACTGGTCCAGATCGAGCACCATGTTGTCGCGGAGATAGTCGAATCCGAATTCGTTGTTAGTGCCATAGGTGATATCGGCCTCGTATGCCTCTCGTCGCGAGATGGGGCGCAGATGCAGGTAGCGATCATCCTCGGTCGGATAGTCCGGGTCGAACAGGAACGAGCTCATGCTGGGGTCGTTGCCCATGGATTGGATAACGCCCACCGAGAGGCCGAGCAGATGGTAGACCGGTCCCATCCATTGCGCGCCCACCTTGGAGAGATAGTCGTTGGGGGTCACAAGGTGAACGCCGTGGCCTGTGAGTGCGTTCAGGTAGAGGGGCAAGGTGGCTACCAGCGTCTTGCCCTCGCCCGTCTTCATCTCGGCGATGCGGTTCTGGTGCAAGACAACGCCGCCGATGATTTGCACATCATAGTGGCGCAGCCCAATGGTCCGTGTTGCGGCCTCGCGGACGGCCGCAAAGGCGGTGGGCAGGATCTCATCCAACAGCGCGCGCTCGGTCTCGTCCATGCGGGACTGGAGGCGTTCGATCTCCCGCCTGAGTTCGCGGCGGCGGTTGTCGTTTGGCTCGCGGTCGACCTGTTCGCGAAGGTTGGTGATGGCGCTTCGGTCCTCCGCTGTGGCTGACTGGATGCGTTCTTGAAACTCGCGCGTCAGTGCGCGAAGCTCCTCGTCGGATCGCGCCTGCATCGCTGGTTCTAGTGCGTTCACCTCATCCACAATAGGCTGTATCTCGTCGATGGCACGCTGGGACGGGTCGCCAAAAAGCTTTTTGAAGATTCCGATCATAAGAAGGTTACTCCTCAGATTGAGCTTGAGGATATTATAGCACGGAAAGAAAAGAGGCCGGACAGAGGCGTTGAACGCCCCGTCCGGCCTCGCGGTGGCTAGCGCAAGGGGCTAGCTATAGTTGGGCTCGTAGGCACGAAGGGTATCGCCAACGGAATGGCCGCGGTGCACAGCGTCGATCACGCGAGCCATCCAAGGGCCAAGGCTGATGACTTTCATGTTGGGCAGACGTTTGGCAGGTGTGATTGGCTGCGAGTTGGTGCAGACGATCTCGCGGAAGTGGGCTTCCCGCATACGCTGCGCTGCGTCGTCCGAGAACGTCGCATGCACAAAGCAGCAGTAAACGTCCCTCGCACCATAAGCGCGAAGGATGTCAGCGGCGCCGGCGATGGTGGTGCCACGATCTACCTCGTCATCCACGATGAGGGCGTTCTTGTTGCGCACATCCCCAATGACAGAGAGACACTCGGTGTTGCCTCCGTCGCGGCGCTTTTCGATGAACGCCACCGGCACGCCAAGGGTCTCGGCAAAGTTACGGGCCTTTTTGGCAAAGCCGAGGTCCGCCGCGACGACTACAAGATCCTCGATGTCCTTGTTGATGAAATGCCGGCTCAAGAGTGGAAAGGCCGATAGCTCGTCGCCGGGGAAGCTGAAAAAGCCCTGGATCTGGCCAGCATGCAGATCGACGGTCATAAAGCGGTCCGCGCCGGCCGCTGCCAGCATGTCCGCCACCAGGCGCGCGGTAATCGGCACGCGAGGCTTGTCCTTCTTGTCGCTACGAGCGTAGGAGAAAAATGGCATGACCGCGGTGATCCGGCCGGCTGAGGCTCGCTTGACCGTGTCAATCAAGATCATCAGCTCCATGATATTGTAGTTCACGGGGGAGCAAGTGGGCTGGATGATGAATACGTCCTTGGATCGGACGGTCTCGCCCAGTTGTACAAAGATGTTCTCGTTGGCGAATACGCTGATGTCGCGTTTGTGTAGCGGTACCCCCAGCGCATCGCTGATCTCTTGCGCTAGCTGTGGATTGCCGCTCCCAGCTAGCAAGGCCAGTTCTCCGTAGATCCTGACGCCCTGTTCCATGCTTAGCGTCTCCTCCCCCTGCTTATCATGGCGGGATCGCGCCCGGAGTTCCTTTGGGAATCCTACCTCATGCCCAAACATAGTTGCGCACAGTGTCACTGTGCGCGGCTCCTAGTATGCCATATCCATCAAGAAGACGTCAACCCTCGGAGAAGGCCGTCGGGCCGCGCTTTGTGTGATTGGTTCGCTTGCGCCACTAGCCCCAGCCCAGGAGGGCGGGTACCACCGCCAGCACGACGCCGCCGGCCATCACCGAGGCAATCTGCCCCGATGTGTTGGATGCCATGGCGTGCATCAGCAAAAAGTTGGAAGGATCTTCTTCCTGGCCGATCTTTTGCACGAGACGCGCTGACATGGGAAAGGCCGAGATGCCGCAGCCTCCCAGAAGCGGGTTGATCTTGTAGCCAGAGAGCGCACACATCAGCTTTCCAAAGAGGATGCCCGCTGCCGTATCCAGCACAAAGGCCACTAGGCCCATGGCGAGGATCAACAGCGTCTCTGGCCTCAGGAATTTGTCGGCGACCATGGTCGATCCGATGGTGATGCCGAGAAAAGTCGTCACGATGTTGGCGATCTCGTTCTGGGCGGCCTGGTTGATGCGTTCTACCACGCCGGCCTCGCGTGCCAAGTTCCCAAACATGAGCATGCCGATCAGCGGCGTTGCCTCGGGCGCGATGAGCCCGCAGATGAGCGTGACGACGATGGGAAACAGGATGCGTGTCGTCTTGGAGATGGGCCGCGAGGTGTAGGGCATCTTGATCCTACGCTCTCGCTTGGTGGTGAGGGCTTTCATCACAGGTGGCTGGATGATGGGCACCAGCGACATGTACGAGTAGGCGGCGACCGTGATGGGACCCACGAGCTCTGGAGCCAGCACCGCGGCCACAAAGATCGACGTGGGGCCATCCGCTGCGCCGATGATGCCGATGGATGCCGCCTGGGGCAAGGCAAAGCCGAACAGCGTAGCCAGGATCAAGGTCCCAAAGATGCCAAACTGGGCGGCTGCGCCAAAAAGCACGTATTTCGGGTTCTCCAGCAGGGGGCCAAAGTCGGTCATGGCGCCGATGCCGATGAACACTAGAGCTGGGAAAAGCTCACTCTCGATGCCCGCCTTGTAGAGCACGTTCAGGATGCCGCCCTCGTCCAGCATGCCCGTCCCCGGGATATTCGCGAGAATGCACCCCAGGCCGATGGGCAGTAGGAGCAGCGGTTCGTATTCTTTGCTGATGGCGAGCCAGATCAGCACGCCACCGACGGCGATCATGACGATGGCTTGCCATGTAAGCCCAGTGATGCCCGCAAGCAGCGTCTCCAAACCGAGTGTGTTCATGATGCTGCTTGCCCCCTATCCGACGGTGATCAGGGGATCATCGTTGGCAACGTTGGTACCCTCTGCTACGTGGATGGCGGTCACAGTCCCGCTGGCGGTCGAGCTGACCGGCATCTCCATCTTCATAGCTTCGAGCGTGCAGAAGGTGTCACCCTCGGTGATGCTATCGCCTACCGCGACAGATATGGACAGGATCTTGCCCGGCATGGGAGCCCGCACGACTTGGCCGTCGGAGCTGGCTGCGGGCTTGGGAACGGATGGCGCTGGCTGCGCCGCCGGCGCCTCTGGTTCGCTAGCCGGCTGCTTGGGCGCGGGAGCTTTCGTTTCCATGACCTCGGCGAACGCTACCGCCTTTTTCTGGCCATCGACAATGACGTCTACCGGCGATGAGCTGACGTCGCCCACTTCCACTGTGTAGGTTTTCCCATCAATTGTGATCTCGTACTTTTGCACGTTGCCCTCCGTCACTGCATGGCTTTCAAGCGCGCCTGGCTCCTCCAAGCGCCGCTATCAGCGTCGATTTGTGCGATATAGACGACCTCGCCCACAACCTCGTCCCCATCGTAGGTGTAAGAGATGCTCGGGCTTGGCCGACGAATGGTGCTAGCCTGTTGCTGTTTCCCACGCGCGATGGCGACAGCGATGGCGGCTGCCATCGCGGCACCGTCGGAGGCGGGCCCTTTGGCAGGCAGACCTGGTTCTTCTGGCTTGGCAGGCTGCACCATCGCCCCGCTCTTGGGGCGAAAGGCCCAAGAGAGCAGCCAGATGGCGAACATGACGATGATAAGGGTGAGGAACACCAGCGCCATACCGATGCCGGTGACCTGTAACCCGAGCGCGACGTCATTCACGGTTCAGCTCCTTCCGTGCCGACTTTAAGGGGCGCATGCCGCGGCCCCTCTGCGTTGCTAATGCTACAGTCCACGCCCCAGACGCTGGAAGACCTTCCAGAGCGAGGGAGCCTCGGGCACGCGCTTGGAGCGGCGGACGATGGGCGCGATGCCAGTCGAAGCCTTGGCTTTGGCGGTGTCAGACTTCTCAGCGGGAAAGACGCGCGGCTCCTGAATGGGGACGGCAAGCCCTTGCTTGCGCAGCTCCAAAAAGTCGCGAGCTTGCTGCGGGAAGAGGGCATACGACATGATGTCCTCTTCGCTTTCGGCGAGGTCGCCGATCTCTGCCTTGGCCTTCTCCCATCCCGGCTCGAGATAGTCGGCCGGGCGGCCGGTGATTGGTTCCTCATCGCCAATGGCTTTCTTCATGACCTCAGGGTTGATCTCAGCCGGCGGTCGGCCATACAAGCCTCGACAGTAGTCCTTGATTTCCTGGGGGATGACCTTGTAACGCTCGCCAGTCAGCACGTTCAGGACGGCCTGGGTGCCCACGATCTGGCTGCTGGGCGTGACGAGGGGCGGGTATCCCAAGTCCTCGCGCACCCGAGGGACCTCTTTCAGCACCTCCTCGTAACGGTCTGCGGCGCCTTGCTCTCGGAGCTGGTTGACCAGGTTGGAGAGCATCCCACCTGGGATCTGGAACATGAGCACACGCACGTCAGCCGTGGTCATGCCGGTCTCAAAGCGCCCTAGGTGCTGGGAGCGAACGGTCTTAAAGTAGGAAGCGATCTCGCTCAATAGGTTCAGATCCAAGCCCGTGTCGCGCTCGGTCCCTTGGAACGTGGCGACGATGGACTCAGTAGGGGGCTGCGCCGTTCCGCCTGCCAAGGCCGAGATGGCAGTGTCCACGATGTCGGCGCCGGCCTCGGCGGCCTTTACGAGAGCCGCCATGGCATAGCCGGCGGTGTCATGCGTGTGGTACTGGACGGGCAAGCCGACCTCTTCCTTGATGCCCTTTACCAGGTCGTAGGCAACATAGGGAGTACAGAGCGCAGCCATGTCCTTGACGCAGATCGAATCGGCCCCCATGTCCTTGAGCTGTTTGGCGAGATTAATAAAGACACGGTTGTTGTGGACGGGACTCAAGGTGTAGCAGATGGCGGCCTGAACGTGGCCGCCCTGCTCTTTGACGTTGCGCATCGCCCACTCCATGTTGCGTGGGTCGTTGAGCGCATCGAAAACGCGAAAGCGATCGATGCCGTTCTTGACGGCGAGTTCGACAAACTTGGCCACGATGTCGTCGGGATAGTGGCGATAGCCCAGGATGTTCTGCCCACGGAGGAGCATCTGGAATGGGGTTGTGGGTATGACCTCTTTGAGGACGCGGATGCGCTCCCAAGGGTCCTCTTTCAGAAAGCGCATGGCCGAGTCAAAGGTGGCGCCACCCCACATCTCCAGCGCGGCATAGCCGACGGACTCGAGCTTGGCCGCGATGGGCAGCATGCTGCCGGTGGACATGCGGGTCGCCAACAGCGATTGGTGCGCGTCGCGAAGGATCGTATCACATATTTGAAGCGGGTTGGAACTCATCATACTCCTTTTGCTAACGCTAGAGAGGCATTGTGCCGTGCTTTTTCGCGGGCGTCTCGTCGCGCTTGTTGCGCAGCATCTGCAGCGCATTGATGAGGACGGCGCGCGTCTGGCTCGGCTCGATGACAGCATCGATATGCCCATACGATGCTGCGAGATAAGGATTGGCGAACTGCTCACGATAGTCGGCAATGAGCTGGGCACGAAGGGCTTCGGGATCGGCCGCTGCCTCTAGCTCCTTGCGATAGATGATGCCGACAGCCCCTTCGGGTCCCATGACGGCGATCTCGGCGGTGGGCCACGCCACGTTAAAGTCGCCGCGGATCTGCTTGCTGTTCATCACGATGTAGGCCCCGCCATAGGCCTTACGCGTGATAACGGTCATCTTGGGCACCGTGGCTTCGCAGTAGGCATAGATGATCTTGGCGCCGTGGCGGATGATGCCGCCATGCTCCTGCGCGACGCCCGGCATAAAGCCCGGCACATCCTCGAACGTGATGATGGGGATGTTAAAGGCGTCGCAGAAGCGCACAAAACGCGCGCCCTTGTCGGCGGCGTCAATGTCCAGCGCCCCTGCCTTGACGGCTGGCTGGTTGGCGACGACGCCCACCGTGGCGCCATCCATCCGCGCCAGGCCGATGACTAGGTTCTTGGCAAAATGCGGCTGGACCTCGAAGAAAGTGTCTCGGTCAATGACGGCCTCGATGACCTTCTTGATGTCATAGGGCGTGTTGGGATTCTCGGGCACGATGCTGTCCAATGATTCCTCGGCGCGCGCCGGGTCGTCGTCAGCGATGACGACAGGAGCGTCCTCGAGGTTGTTTGGGGGCAGGTAGGTGACAAGTGTCCGTACCATCTCTAGGCAGGACTCGTCGTCCTCGGCCGCAAAGTGGGCCACGCCGCTGGTGCCATTGTGTACCATGGCTCCGCCCAGATCGTCCATGGTCACATCCTCGTGCGTGACCGTCTTGACGACCGAGGGGCCAGTGACGAACATCTGGCTGGTGCCATCGACCATAAAGACGAAATCGGTGAGAGCGGGCGAATAGACGGCCCCGCCAGCGCAGGGCCCCATGATGACCGAAATCTGCGGGATCACGCCAGAGGCCATGGTGTTTCGCAGGAAAATGTCGGCATAGCCAGCGAGCGACTGGATGCCCTCTTGGATGCGAGCGCCGCCCGAATCCTGGATGCCGATGATGGGCGCCCCAGTGCGCAGCGCGAGGTCCTGGACTTTGACGATCTTGGCTGCGTGGGCTGCGCCGAGCGAGCCCCCCATAACGGTAAAGTCCTGTGCGTAAACATACACCAAGCGGCCGTCAATGGTGCCATAGCCGGTGACGACCCCGTCGCCAAGGGCCCCGCGGTCCTCCATGCCAAAGGCGGTCGCGTGATGGGTCACCAGAGCGTCTAGCTCCTGGAAGCTGTTTTCGTCCAGCAGCAGCGCGATTCGCTTCCGGGCGGTCAGCTTGCCCTTCTCGTGCTGTCTGTCGATGGCCGCTTGGCCACCTCCGAGCTTGGATTCCTGTTGCATCTTGCGTAGCTGTTGGATTTTGGCGTCAGAGCCCATGGTCCCTCCTACGGTGTGTGTTGCGAGTCAGAGTCCTGCCAGAGTTCGAGCGTCACGCCGGCGCCATCGAGCATCTCGCGGGCGAGCTCGTCGGGATAAGTCTCGGCGTATACGACGCGCACAATCCCTGCATTGATGATCATTTTGGCGCAGGTGATGCAGGGCTGATGAGTCACATATATGGTGCTTCCCACTACGGGGATGCCATAGCGTGCCGCCTGGATGATGGCATTCTGCTCTGCGTGGAGGCCTCGGCAGATCTCCTGGCGCTCGCCTGAGGGTATCCCGAGCTGATCGCGTAGGCAGCCAGTCTCCTCGCAGTGCGGTAATCCGCTGGGGGGGCCATTGTAACCCGTGGTTAGGATGCGCTTGTCTTTGACGATGACGGCGCCTACGTGGCGTCGCAAGCATGTCGACCTAGTGGCAACCTGCTTGGTGATCTCCATAAAGTACTCATCCCAGGAGGGCCTCATGCCTGCAGGACGTACTCCTTGAACGCTCCCCCGGTAATCGGCATGGTCTCCACAAAGAGCGATAGGACCGCCTTGGCATATTGGCGATGCTCCCGCTGAGCCCCCTTGTCGAGGCGCTTGTTCAACCAGTTCATGAGGGACCACGCATTGACGGTCCAGACGAACTGAGTGTACACGGCTGTGCCCAAGATGCCTCGCGCTTGCTCGCGCCGGATGCCCGATTCCACCAGACGCTCGTACAGATCGAAAGAGGCATCCATGTGAGCCACATAGGCATCTCGCGCTTGGCCCTCTAGGCTGTCTGGGGTGTAGTAGAGGCGATCGGCCAGGCAGTAGCGCAACGATCGCTCGTTGAACGTGCAGATGCGATGGCGCATCCATTGTCGGGCGACAAAGATGGGGCATTGCACCCCAAAGCGAAAGACGGCGTGCTCAAAGACGGTGTTGTGTTTCGGATCACTACGCATGAGCCGACGGATCAGCCGTGCGTCGGCGTTGGGGGTCTTGGCCTGGGATTGGTAGCAGATCCGAGCTCCGCGGATGACAGCGTTGTCCCCGCCCATCCAATCCTCAAGCTGAACCCAGCCGTGGTCGAGAACTGCTAGTCGGTCCAAAGAAGGTGTTCCTTTGCCAGTCTGCACGGACGCTTCCGCCTGCTCCCTATGCTCATCCCAGCACGCAGCCAGCACAAGCCCAAACATTCCGCATTCTACCAGAAACCGTGACCGGTGCCTAGTTGTGGTTTGAGACGTGTTTCTTGGTCACTAGGGCATCAAAGTGCGGTTTCAGCCGGCAGTAGGAGTCATCCAGCGCTTCGGAGATGACGCGTGTGTCTGAGAACACGGACATAAAGTTGGTATCACCAGTCCATCTCGGCACGATGTGCATGTGGATATGCTGCTCGATGCCGGCCCCCGCCGAGGCTCCCAGGTTCATGCCTACGTTGAACCCATCGGCGCGCAGCGTTTGCCGCAAGATGATAATGCTTTCGTTCACCAGCTTTATCATCTCGAGAAGAGCATCGTCGTCCAGCGCCGTCGGCGTGTCGGTGTGCAGGTACGGGACAACCATCAGATGGCCGTTGGTGTAGGGGTACTTGTTCATCACGACCATGGTGTGCTCGCCGCGATAGAGAATGAGGGCCTCTTGATCGGACCCGTTCTCTTTCTGGATCTCGCAAAAGACGCATCCAGCTTGCTTTTCCGCGCTTACGTAGGCCATTCGCCAGGGCGACCAAAGACGTTTCATGATGGATGCTCCTCTTGCTCGGCCCAGATGAGATGGGTGCGATGCACGCGCAGATCCGAGACGGGCAGCTCTGCTGCAGCTAGGACGTCCGCTGGGCGACCCGATCCGTGGGAGCCGCAGCGTAGCCGCATCTGTAGATGGTGCCGAGGCGGCACGCCGGATAGATAGGCGAGTTCGTAGATCAGCTCTCTCAGATCGTAGGTTCGGGCCCGGCCACGTCGCTTGTGCACGCGAGTGATGCTCTCGCGTTCCAGGAGCGCGGCGAGCGCTTCCCTGATAGCCGCGGGCGTCGCGTCCGTGTGCACGGATACGAGGTAGATGGCCGCTTGCATGAGTGCCTGAGGCGCTTGGGCCTTGAGACTAACCTCGATCGCATCGGTCACGCGCAGGCCCGGCGGTGCATCTCGCTGCAAGAAGGCTGGCAGCGCATCGGGCGCGACCCTCTCGCCGAGATAGATATCAACGGCCTCGCAGTCGCTTGTGTAGCCGACGGGCAGGGCGTCCGCGAATTGCATCCGCATGTGCGGGTTGTACCCTTGCGTGTAAGCCATCGGCACCCCAGTGCGGCGCAAGAGCCGTTCCCAAAGCCGTCCCATGTCCAGAACCGATGCGTACTGCAGCGGCCATCGTACAGCGAACGTCAGTCTCACGCGCTGCACGGCGGTCGTGAGCATGCTCATGGACACTCCCAGGCTACGCGCTGAGCCGCGTCGGGATACTGTTCTCCCAGCGTCGTCAGAATCCCACAGGCGTGGCAATGCTCCCGACAGTCTGCCGAGGTAACCGCCTCGATGGCGCGCCTTCGCTCGCGGAGCAAGAATGCCAAAGAGACCCCCGCCGAGATCACGTCCCATGGCAGCGGTTCCTCAAGAGGCCAACCTCCCAGATACGGTGTGGGGTCCAATTTGCAGGCCTCCAACGCCTCTCGCCACACCTCGGGGCGGAAGTGCTCTTGCCAGGCGTCAAAACGTGCGCCCATCTGCCACGCTTTCAGGATCACGGAGCCGAGCCGACGGTCGCCACGCGAGATCAGGGCTTCTAGCCAAGTGGCATCCCAGTCCGACCAGCTCAGCTTGATGCCGCGGCCTCGGGCGTTCTCACGAATGAGGCGCTGTCGTCGCTGGACCGTCGCCTGATCGGCCAGTGGTTCCCATTGGAAAGGCGTATGGGGCTTGGGCACAAAGGTGGACAGTGTGACGCTTACTTCGACGCGGCGGCCTCGGATCTGCCGGCCTAGGCGACGGACGTCGGTGATCAGCCGTGCGATCTCCAACGCGTCCTCGTCCGTCTCTGTGGGCAAGCCCAGCATAAAGTAGAGCTTGATGCGGTTCCAGCCTCTCTCAAAGGCTGCTGTGGCCGTCTCCACGAGATCCTGCTCGGTGACGCCCTTGTTGATGACGTCGCGGAGGCGCTGGCTGCCGGCTTCGGGAGCAAAGGTCAGTCCCGACTTGCGCGTCTGCTGCACGCTCTCGGCTAACCCGACGCTAAAGGCATCGGTACGCAGCGAGGGCAGCGAGATGCCGACGCCGTCGTCTCCATGGTGTTCAAGGGTCTTTTCCACGATCGCCTGGATGCCGCTATGGTCGCTGCTCGAAAGCGACACAAAGGAGACCTCGTCATAGCCTGTGTTGGCGAGCAGTTCGTCCACTGCCTGCACGATCTCGTCCACCGATCGTTCACGGATGGGTCGGTAGATCATGCCGGCCTGGCAAAAGCGGCAACCTCGGCTGCAGCCTCGCTGGATCTCCACCATGGCGCGATCGTGTACCACACGCATGTTGGGCATGACTGGCTTGGTGGGCACAGGCCCAAGTTTGGGGACGATGCGTTTGAGCACCGTTGATGCCGTTCCCTTATCGATAGGTTGTGGGATGAGCATTCCGTTGGCAGCGCGATGGGGGTCATAGAGGGACGGGACATAGTAGCCGGGGATGCTCGCGATAGCCCGAACGAGACGGTTGCGCTCCCAACGCTGGTCCTTGGCGCGGTGTACGAGGTCAAGCAGCTCGACGATGGCTTCTTCGCCCTCGCCGATGCAAAAGGCGTCAAAAAAGGCCGCTAAGGGTTCTGGGTTGTAGGCGCCGCTGCCCCCGGCGATGATGAGTGGATCACCGTCGTGGCGATCCGCTGCTAGCAGGGGGATGTGGCTCAGATGGAGCATCGTGAGAACGTTGGTATAGGTCAGCTCGTGCTGCAGGCTAAAGCCCACGACGTCAAAGGCATCGACGGGATGATAGGTCTCTAGGGAGAACAGGGGGATTCCGGCATCTGACAGGGCCGAGGCCATGTCATCCCAGGGCGTGTACACCCGTTCAGCCAAATAGTTCTGATGCCGATTGACCGTATCGTAGAGGAGCTGGAGACCTAGGTTGGACATGCCGATCTCATAGACGTCCGGATAGGCCAAGGCCAGTGTGACGTTGACCTTCCCCCAATCCTTGACGACGGCGTGCAGCTCGCCCCCCGCATAGCGGGCAGGCCGCTGGACGCGGGTTAGCAGACGTCGGATGGTCTCACGATCCACGGGCATGGGTTCCTCCCGAAGGGCATCTTGTTCATTATAGCTTGGATATTCGTCATCTCTCAAATACCCATCTCCTATGGCTCGCATTGACCTCGGCGGCATGGGTGGCTAGACTGTCTCGGCGCGCAACCAAGGAGGAATGGATGACGACAAGGTCTCGATTCGCTAACCCGCCAGCGGATCGCCGCATGCTGCAGATGTTTCATCGCATGCCCGAGACGGCCGAAGAACGCCGCCGTGTGTACGAGCAGATAAAGGCGGCAGGCTTTGGGGGGCTGGTGACCAATGTGTCCTTTGACGAGTATCTCGAGAGCGAGGAACACTGGCAGGAGTTCCTGGACGGCGTGGAGGAGGCCCGCGAGCGTGGTTTCTGGTTGTGGCTGTACGACGAGGAAGGCTATCCGTCCGGACTGGCCGGCGGGCTAACTCTTCGCGATCACCCCGAGTATCAGGCTGAGGGCGTTGGCTACTACCATGTAGACGGCAACGGCGAGCTCTCGCTGACCGTGCCGGAGGGTGTGCCCATCTACGCGTGTCTCTGTCCTCTGGAGGAGGGGGAGCCAGTCTTGCCAGGCGAGTCTGTAGAGATTGGTGACTCGGCAGAGGTAGTGACGCAGACGCCAGCGGGCGAACATCGGCTCATGGTGTTCTCGCGACAGTATCTCTACGAGGGCACGCACGCGGCTGCCAACGTCCACCAGCATCGTCCCTACATCAACATGCTGGATGATCGGGCTGTGAATAGGTTCGTGGAGCTCACCTATGATGCCTATGAGAAGCGCGTGAGCGAAGGCTTGGATGAGACGCTGGGCGATCTCTTTGCGGCTGTCTTCACCGATGAGCCCTCGCTGCAAGGCGGCTATTTGGTCGATGGCGGCCAGACGGCGCCGGTTATCCCTTGGTCGTACGACTTGGAAGAGTGGTATCGCAAGAGCTACCACGAGGAACTGCTGCCGCTGTTGCCCTACCTGTTCGAAGGGCAGGGAGAGGAACAGACGCGCGTTCGCTGTTGGTTCTACAATCTCGTCTCGGAGCTCCTGGCCGAGCGATACGGCGGCACACTCCAGGATTGGTGCCAAAAGCGTGGCCTGGCCTCGAGCGGGCACCTTCTCCTGGAAGAGTCATTGGTCGCTCATGTGTACTACTATGGGGACTATATGCGGTCCGCTCGACGCCAGGACTGGCCCGGGATCGATGTTCTTTCCTCGCGTTGTGTTGGAGCAAAGGTCCGCGAGAGTGCCACGCCGCTGGGCATGCTGGAGCCCATCCCCTTGCACGCCAAGCTGCTCGGCTCTGTGGCCGAGCTGGTGGACGCTCCGCGCGTGATGAGCGAGACTTCCGATCACGTGCAGCGTGTACGCGGCCAGGATCCGGTCACAGAGGAGGAAATCCTTGGCACCATCGGCTGGCAGTACGTCCTCGGCGTCAACACCTTGACGTCATACTATCGTCAGAGCTGGCAGACGGATGACGACGAGGCGCCGGCCCACGACTGGCCGGCTATCAACACCTACGTGGGACGCCTTGGCGAAATGCTGGTTGGCAGTCGCTGGGCGGGCGAGATCGCCGTGTACTATCCCATCGCGACGGCGTGGGCGAGCTTTATCCCGCAGCGGGCCACCGTCTATGAACGAGCCGAGCCAGCCGAGTGCCTGGCGGTGGACGACATGTTCCGTGAGGTGGGCAAGCAGCTTGTGCTCTCGAACCTGGACTATACGCTGTTGGATAGCCCGGCATTCGCGACGGGGCCGCGAGAGCCAGAGTGGTGGCGGCGCGATCCGGCCTCCATCAAGTACCTTGTGCTTCCCATGGCGCGCGTGATTCCCAGAAGGGTGATGATGGCCATCTACCAGTTCTGGCGCCTCGGCGGCAAGGTGCTGGCCGTTGGCGCGCCGCCCGAGATCGAGGCCGAGACCGGACAGCCTGGCATCGTCGCTCAGATGGGATCGCTGATGTTCGCAGAACCCGATAAGGTACGGACGCTGCCCAATGGTGGACGTTCCGTGCTCGTGAGCGATGTAGCGACACTGACTCGCGCGCTCCATGGCTGGGGGGCCAGCGAGGTGAAGCTCCTCACCGAGGGCGCCACCATCGTTCACACGATCCGTCGTGGGGATGGGCGTACCTTTGTGATGCTGTTCAACTATGGGGAGGCCAGACAGCGATTCGTCGTCAAGGTACCCATGAGCCGGGTGGAGATATGGGATCCGGTGACCGCCGACGTGGCGCCTTGGCCGCAAGAGGCCGGGGAGTTTATTGCGCTGGACCTGGAGCCCTACCGAGCCCTGTTCTTGCGGGAAGCCTAGGCTCAGTCACTCATGTGGGCTGAAGCGTCACGTACACGTGGCGCTGGCGGGGCCCATCCCATTCGGCGAGATAGACGCCTTGCCACGTGCCTAGCGCCAAGTGCCCCCCGTTCACGGGGCAGGTGGCGCTGAACCCTGTTAGCATTGCCTTGATATGCGCTGGCGAGTTGCCTTCGGCGTGCCGGTAGCCGGCGCGGTG
>JBNGEB010000029.1:0-3412 GCA_049975585.1 Anaerolineae bacterium | reverse complement strand
GTCATTGACCGGCACGAGCTTGTTCAGCGCCATGACGATATCCTGCCGCACTGCGGGGTCCCAGTTCTCGTTCAGGGTGATGCCAGCGGTGGTGTGTGGCAAAAAGAGATGGCAAAGGCCTTGGTCCATGCCCGACTCGGTGATGACCTCCTGTACTTGCAAAGTGATGTCCACGAGCTCGGTACGCACGCCGGTCCTAACGCTGATTTCGACGAACATGGCCTGTCCTCCTGGTGTGGCGATTTGACAGAGAAGCCTAGCTTGCGTAAGATAGCCCGCGCGTTTGATGTGCCGCATTCGTCTAGCTGGCCTAGGACACCGCCCTCTCAAGGCGGAGATCGGGGGTTCGAATCCCCCATGCGGTACACCTACCGGGCGAGGTACAACTCCTCGCCCATTGTATCTCGAGACGGCTGGCTCTTCCATTGAGCCGGCCGTTTTGTGTATACTGGGAGGCGGCTTGGGAGGTGGTGGGACTGGCGGCGCTTGCCGATAGGATGCTCTTGGGGAAGGCGCGCGATGCAGGGCTATGTGACCAACATTCAGCGGTATTCGATCCACGATGGGCCCGGCATCCGCACGACCGTCTTTGTCAAAGGCTGCAATCTACGGTGCTTCTGGTGCCATAACCCCGAGACGTTAGCTCCTGGGCCAGAGCTCCAGATTTTTCCGGAGCGTTGTATCGGGTGCGGGGCCTGCTTTGAGCGTTGCCCTCAGGGGGCTCACGCGATGGTTGATGGCGAACGGGTCTTCCGGCGGGAGCTTTGCCAGGCGTGCGGCATCTGCGCCGAGACTTGCTACGCCGAGGCCCTCGTCCTTGTCGGGGACCTGATGACGGTGGACGGGGTGGTGACGCAGGCGCTCCGCGACCGCCCCTTTTACGAGACCTCGCATGGCGGCGTGACCATTTCGGGCGGCGAGCCGTTGTTGCAACGCGATTTCACCTATGGCATCCTGGAGCGTGTCCAGGCCGAGGGTGTGCATACCGCCGTCGAGAGCAACGCGTGCTGGCCGTGGGAGCGCCTGGCCTCTATGCTTCCCGTGGTGGACTTGTGGATGGTCGATATCAAGACCATGGACGATGCATTGCACCGTGAGGTGACGGGCGCTTCGAACCGACATGTGCTTCGCAATACGCAGCTACTGGCGGAGGCGGGGGCTCCTGTGATCATCCGCACGCCCGTCGTGCCAGGGGTAAACGACACGGCGGAAGCTATCCGCGCTATCGCAGAGCACGTGGCCGCATTGGGGACGCTGATGTACTATGAGTTGCTACCTTTTCATCCTATGGCGACGGGCAAGTACCGCAGCCTGGGCATGGATTACCGCGCGGCCCAGCTAGAACGTCCGTCCAAGAAGAAGATGACCATGCTCGCAGGCGTGGCCGCTAGCGCGGGGATTGAGGTGCGTACCGGGGGCTAGGAGGCGTACGCGGTGGAAGCATTCGGGGCGACGGCAAGGATCGAGAATCTGCGGGCCCAGTTGCTCGCGGAGGAGACCATTCCCCGCGACGAGCCCGAGTTGCTGTGGGGGCGCGCGTGGATGGCCAGCGGCGATGAGCCCTGGAACATCGTGCGGCGCGCTCGTGCGACGGCGGCGGTTCTGGAGGGCATCACGCCCGAGATCGGCCAGCACGAGTTGCTGGTGGGCACCTTTTCAAGGCGGAACCTCTCTGACGCGGAACGTGTGGAGCTTCAACGTTGGCGCGAGGAGCAGGCGCCGGCAAGCAGCCCCGTCTGGGGACAGCGCGCACACATGGCTATCGACTATGAGACGTTGTTGCGGCGAGGGCTTGGCGGCCTCCGCGCGCAGATAGCCCTCTATCGCCGGCGGCTGGACCTGACACGCCCCGACGATCTAGAGCGCGATGCCTTCTACCGGGCGTGCGAGATCGCGCTGGATGGCCTGGGGCGGCTCTCCCAGCGTTACGCCGACGAGGCCGAGCGTCAGGCCGCCATGTTGGCGATCGACGACCCGCGGGCGAGCGAGTTGTACGAGATCGCGCGCGTCTGTCGCCGCGTACCAGAGCACCCCGCCGAAACCTTCCGAGAGGCGCTACAGGCGATTCACCTGGTGACCTTTGCGCTATGTGCGGGCCAACTCGTGCTGCTCTTCCAGTTGGGGCGTCCCGATCGGTACCTGTTGCCGCTCTATGAGCGCGATCTGGCCGAAGGACGGCTGACGCGTCAGGATGCCCAAGAGCTGATCGACTGCCTGTGCCTGATGCTCAGCTCGTACACACCCCGGGGTCTGGCGGTCGGCTTTATGATCGGCGGACGCGATGCCAGTGGACGGGACGTTAGCAACGAGCTCACCGAGCTCTTTCTTGAGAGCATCGCCCACACGCGTATGGCGTACCCAGGCATCGGGCTCTGTTGGAATGAGAATACACCCGATGCCATCATGGGGCGGGCCTGCGATCTCCTGGCCGATGGGCTGACGCATCCCGCCCTTTTTGGCGATGACCTCATCACGCGCGGCATGCTGGAGGCGGGTCTGCCGCCCGCAGAGGCTTGCCTCTACCAGCATAGCACCTGCGTGGAGCTCACGCCCATTGCGTCATCCAATGTCTATGTGGCCAGCCCCTACATCAATCTTGTACAGCTACTGCATGATCTGCTGGGCGTGGCGCCCTTGGGCGGGCAAGCGAACCCCGCAACAGCCGAGTGCTTTGACAGCTTTGCGGCCTTGATGGAGGCGTATGAGGGGCGGCTTACTGAGGAGATCCGCCAGGCGGTGATCGAGCAGAATACGGCCCAGATGACGCGCTACCACCACGGCGGTTTCCCGCTGCTCTCTTGCTTTGTGAACGACTGCCTAGCCAAGGGACGCGACATCGATCAGGGCGGCGCTCGATACAACTGGATCGAGCCATCCTTTGTGGGGCTCGCCAACCTCGTCGATGCCCTAGTGGCTATTCGGCAATACGTCTTTGACGAGGGAGCCCTCGATCTGGAGGAGCTTCGCGGTGCGTTGGCGAGCGATTTCGCCGGGCGCGAGGATCTACGATTGATGCTTTTGCAGGGCGCGCAGAAGTACGGCAACGATGATGATGCCGTCGATGCGCTGGCCGTCCATCTCACGAGCTTTATCGCCGACGAGGTGCGGCGCTATCGCACCTATCTGGGTGGAGCCTACCACCCAGGGTTCTTTTGCTGGATCATGCACGAGCGACTGGGGCGGGTCACGGCGGCGTCGGCTGATGGCCGGCACGCCGGTCAGGCTCTGGGCGATGGCTCGGGGCCGGCCCAGGGACGCCAGCGTCAGGGGCCCACCGCGGCCGTTCTCTCGGCCACCAAGTGGGACCATGCGCCGATGCTGGGCGGCATCGCTGTCAACGTGCGCTTTACCCGGTCACAGCAGCCGGGGGACTTTCGCCAGGGGCTGCGGTCGTTGGTGGAGACTTATCTGC
>JBNGEB010000028.1:9961-17876 GCA_049975585.1 Anaerolineae bacterium | reverse complement strand
CCGCTATTCAGCCTCTTTTGGGTGAACGAGCTGCAGGCTTCCGATGGTCTGCTCGGCTTCCGCGCAACCCTGGGCTCATCGGCTTTGGTGATCGGCTATGTGGTGTGGGGCCAAGTTGCCGGGCGATGGGGACATCGCCGGGTGCTGTTTGCGGGAGCGTGGGGCTTGGCGGGCTATGTCCTGCTGACTGCGCTCTCGCCTTCGGCGGTGTGGCTGCTTCCGGCCGCCGTC
This sequence comes from Anaerolineae bacterium, assembly GCA_049975585.1. Taxonomy (GTDB): domain Bacteria; phylum Chloroflexota; class Anaerolineae; order UBA1429; family UBA1429; genus DAIRUQ01. The sequence continues at coordinate 17,645 of JBNGEB010000028.1, read as the reverse complement.
CTCTGGGGGATGGCTGCGCCTGGCATTGATCTGGGTCTGTTCGACCTTATGCTGGCATCGTGCCCAGACGAGCGTCAGCCTCTTTTCGGGGCCGTGTGGAGCATGGCAGCAAAGCTGGCCATGTTCGCAGGGCCCTTGATCGGTGCGTATCTGGGCGACGCCCTTGGCCTGGACAAGGCACTGATGGTCGTCGCGGCCTTGCAGGTGGTGGCTACTGCGCCGTTTCTCGCTTTGCCCAAGGAAGGCTAGCGACGCGACCTGTCTTGTAGGAGAAAGCGCGAGGATGCTTCAGCATCCTCGCCCTTTCGCGTCGAGGGTCAGATAGCATGCCGCCTAGAAGATGGGGAGATAGCGCTGGCGCTCCCATTCGGTGACCTGGACGCAGAACGCCTGCCACTCTTGCCGCTTGGCATCGACGAACCGCTCATAGATATGCGGGCCTAGTGCGTCCTGGATCACGGGGTCTTGCTCCAGGGCGTCCACGGCTTCTTCTAGCGAGCCGGGTAGGGTCGTCAGGCCGCGACGGGCCCATTCGGATTCAAAGAGGTCCTCTTCGGTTGGGTCGGGAATGCGCATCTCATTCCGGATGCCGTCCAGGCCGGCGGCCAACATGACGGCGGCTGCCAGATACGGATTGCAGCTAGGATCTGGGCAGCGCAGCTCGGCGCGAACGGCGGCATCCGTCACAGCGCGAGGCACTCGGATCAGAGCAGATCGGTTCACGCGGGCCCAACTCACGTACACGGGAGCCTCAAAGCCGGACACCAACCGCTTGTAAGAGTTCACCAGGGGAGCCAGGACAGCGCACATCCCTCGGGCGTGGGCGAGTTGTCCCGCGATGAACTGGCACGCGACCTCGGATAGGCCATAGGGCGCGTCGGGATCGGAAAAGGCGTTCTCGCCAGTGTCTAGGCGAGCCAGGCTCTGGTGGATATGCATGCCCGAGCCAGCTACGCCGAACAGCGGCTTGGGCATGAACGTGGCGTACAGCCCGTGTTGCTGGGCGATGGCCTTGAGCACATACTTGAAGGTGACCGAGTGGTCCGCCGATCGCAAAGCATTACCGTAACGAAAGTCGATCTCGTGCTGCGAGGGGGCCGCCTCGTGGTGGCCGGCCTCGACCTCGATGCCGAACGCTTCCAGGGCTGTAATCATATCCTGTCGGACCAGCACCGCGCGATCGGCAGTGGCGTCGAAATAGCCGGCCTCGTCGTGGCGCAGTGCAACGTCGGGCTCGTTCCACTCGTCCCTGCCAAAGAGAAAGAACTCGATCTCTGGACCCGTGCGGAACTCGTAGCCCAGGTCGTGGGCCTCGTCCATCATGCGCATAAGAGCAGCGCGGGGCGCGCCCATAAAGGGCTCACCGTCGGGCGTGTGAACGTTGCAGATCAGGCGCGCCGTGGTATGGTGGCCATACGGCGCATCTTCGGCGGAGCCGCTGTTCCAGGGTATGATGGCAAAGGTTTCCGGCACAGGGACTAGGAACATGTCGCTCTCGCTGATGCGGGCGAACCCCTCGATGGAGGATCCGTCGAACCAGACGCCCTCTTCAAGCACGCGCGGCAACTGCTGCACGGGAACGGTGACGCTCTTGACCATCCCGACAATGTCGGTGAACTGCAGGTCGATGAAGCGTACGTGGTGCTTTTCCACCTGTTCAAAGATCCAGTCCCGGTCGTGGGGGGTTGCTGAGGGGGCGGGCGTCGCTGTCATCGGGTTTACTCCTAAGTTATGCTGCTGGCTGCCTCGAATGGCTCTTGCACTGGCGGTACCCGTTACTCACAAGACGCACGGATTGTCTGGGGACAGGCTAGGGGGCTCTCGCCGCTTGAATGCTGATCGGTGCATCCGGCCCCAGACCGCATCCACCAGTTCTCGCGAGTAGCCGTGCTCCACGACCTGAGACGGGGTGCGGTCGCACTCGGTGAGGAGGTACAGGATCTGGTCGGCCTGGTCGTAGGTAAAGCCCAGCTCACCCTCATCCGTCTGCCCTGCCCACAGATCGGCACTGGGAGCTTTGGTTAGGATGGCCTCCGGCGTCCCAAGGTGACGTGCTAGCTGCCGCACCTGGCACTTGTAGAGGTGTCCGATAGGGCGAAAGGCCGCCGCATTGTCGGCATAGAGGGTAAAGTAGCCAAGCAGCATCTCGGTGCGGTTGCTGGAACCGACCACCAATGCTTCGTAGGCCTCTGACTGGTCGTAGAGCACGGTCATGCGACAGCGGGCCATGATGTTGCCACGGCGGCACGCGCTCATGTCGGGGTACGCCTGCTCCATGGCCTCAACCATGGGCGTGATGTCAAAGCGCGTCAGCTTGATGCCGAGTTGGTCGGCTAACAAGCGGGCATCCTTCTCGCTGGAAGGGTTGGAAGTGGCGTGGGGAAGGGCCATGGCGATGACGCGATCGGCGCCCAGGGCTCGCACGCAGAGAAGGCAGGTCAGGGCCGAGTCGATCCCGCCAGAGAGCCCAAGGACGACGCGCTCGCGACCCGAGCGTGCCAACTGGCGTCGCACAAACCGCACGATGCGGTTCGCTTCCCGTTCGCTGTCGAACGTGAGAGCCGTCCAAATGTCCATAGCTGACGGCATGCTGTGGCTCCTTCCGAGCGTCGAGAGCTTGCTTGCGACTGCAGGTGTACCCGGGCAGATGCCTGCCTGGGCGCGACGTTTGCGCAGATCGCCCTCATTGGCGCAAGCCCGCGGAGCATACCGCGTCGGTAGAGTACCCTGTGTAGCCTCTGCAGCGCGGCGATCTTAGGCCGATGCGATCGCCACGTCAAGTCTCATGGCTAGGTGCGCGAGGGGCGAATGGCCGTGGCGCGCAACTGGAGCGAGCTGCGACCTTGCCACGTGTTGATGCTCGGCACGTACATGAGATCGATAGCGTCGCCGGGGGAGATCTCGCGCGCTAGATGCCCCATGCGGAACGCGATGACGGATCGCTCTACCGTGCCATCGCCCACGCGAAGCTGAAGGTGCTTGCTCTGGCGGCCAACGGGTCTCACGCTGCGCACCTCAAGCCCAATCGTGGCTAGCACGGCCTCTGGGTTCTCCTCGCCCACTGGTTCTAGCTGCGAGAGCGCGTCGACGGTGGACTCGCTGATCTCGCCGAGAGACACGAGGGCGTCGGCCCGATGTTGGGGAGCCAGCTCGTGGGGGGCAAGCCGTTCGGCGGCGTGCTGGAGCAAGCGCTCCCGGAACGTGGAGAGCTGATTCGCCCGGAGCGTGAACCCCGCTGCTTGCGCATGGCCCCCGTAGCGTACCAGCAGATCGTCGCAGGCCTCGAGGGCGTGGGTGATGTGGAACTCGGGAATGCTGCGCGCCGAGCCGCGGGCGCTCTCGCCATCGGCTCGCATGACGAGCGTGGGACGGTAGTAGGTCTCGCATAGTCGGCTGGCGATCAGCCCCACGATTCCCTCGTGATAGTCGGGGCCTTGGATGAAGAGCAGGGGGGCGCTGGCCTGCTCTCGGGCTATGCGTGCCGCGGCTTGTGTCTGCGTATCCAGTAACTGCTTGCGTTCGTCGTTGATGGCGTCGAGCTGCTGGGCGAGTTGGGCTGCCTCAGCGGGATCTTCTGAGGCTAGCAAGCGATAGGCGGCATGAGCCGTGTCCAGGCGGCCGGCGGCGTTGATGCGTGGCGCTAGGCGAAAGGCAATGGCTTGGCTATCCACTTGGGACAGCGGCGTTCCGGAGACGCGGACGAGCTCGCGCACGCCTACTCGAGGTGCGCTACGGATGCGCTCCAGGCCGGCTCGCGCCAGGACGCGGTTCTCGCCAACCATGGGTACCATATCGGCCACCGTCCCGATGGCGACCAGATCGAGGAAGGGTCGCGGATCAAGGTTCTGCGGCGCGAGGCCGGTCTTGCGAGCGGCGGCAAAGAGAGCGTCCGTGAGACGATAGGCGACGCCGACGCCGGCGAGATCCTTGAAGGCATAGTCGCAACCGGGTTGCTTGGGGTTGATGATGGTGACGTCCGCCGGTAGTTGGCTGGGGACCGAGTGGTGATCCGTGATGATCATCTCCAGGCCCACGCTTCGGGCATGAGCTATTTCGGCACGCGAACGGATGCCGCAGTCCACGGTGATGACGAGGTTCGCACCCTCTTGGGCCAGGCGTTCGAGCGAATCCGCGTTGAGCCCGTAGCCCTCGTCAAAGCGGTCTGGGATATAGTGCTGAACGTTGCTGGTCAGCATCCGCAAGGCGGAGGTGAGCAACGTGGTTGCGGTGACGCCGTCGGCATCGAAATCGCCGTACACGACGATCCGCTCCCCCCGGGTGACGGCGCCCAGGATGCGCTGGATGGCTTCTGTGACCCCCCTCATCTCGAAAGGGTTCTGGAGCGCGCTGGGTGGATCGAGAAACGCCTGAATGGCCTCGATGTCGCGATAGCCTCGGGCATAGAGCACGCGGACGAGCACTGGGTCAAGGTCGGGGAGTGAGCCAAGGAAGGCGGCAGGGGCGACGGGGCGATGGGTCCAGCGTTGGGCAAGCATAAAGGATCCTCCGATGCATGGCATGCGGAAGATTATAAGCTAGCCAACGGTCCAGGCCAAGCGCCGCGGGCCGGGTGGGTGCGACGCCCAGCCCACGGCAAATCGGGCTCTGATCTGGCTAGTCCCAATGCCTACAGCCAGCCCTGCTTGCGCAGGAACTCGGTCAGGTAAGGCACTTCCACGTACTCACCCTTTAGCGCCTTGATGCCATAGTAAACAAGCGGCACGATGGGCACGACAAAGATGAGCCACAAGATACATGCCAACAGCGGGAGGATGAGCATGATCAAGCTGTAGATGATCGCGGCGGCGATCTCATAGACGACAGCCGCCGCGAGGAGCCCCAATGAGGTGATGGCGTGATGTCGGATGAACTCTTTCTCTTTTGTCTGCTCGCCCAACAGCAAGATCAGCGGCAGGACCACCGGAACGACAAACTGGGAAAAGTAGGACAGCCCGCACCATAGCTTGTCGTCGCTGCTTGGCTCGGTCGATGCGGCGTCCGGACCGAGATCGAATGGATTCTCGCGTTGCTCTGCCACCTTGATCTCCTTCTACCTGTGCAACCTTCCTGGCTCTTCACGTACCCTCTACGAGAGCCGCGATGGAGGGTTGCGGCTCTCGGGACAGCTCTCAGCGTTGCCTCATTATACCCGATATGCTAGAATCACTGGCAGTGTGAGCGTGAGTTTGGGCTAAAGACAATGGTGAGAGCTCTCTTTTTCGGCACCCCCGAATACGGCGCTATCGTCTTACGTGCGCTGGCCGGCGAACACCACGTCGTGGCGGCTGTCACGCAGCCGGACTGCTATGTGGGTCGGGGACGGCGCAAATGCGTAGCGCCACCGGTCAAGCTCGTGGCAGAGGAACTGGGGATCCCGGTGCTCCAGCCGGAGCGGCTGCGAAGCGACCAAGCCGTGCTGGCTGCTATGGAAGAGGCCGAGGCGGATCTGTTCGTGCTGGCCGCGTACGGTCAGATCCTGCCGAAGCGGGTGCTACAGATGCCAGAGCACGGAGTCATTGGCGTGCACGCTTCGCTTTTGCCTCGGTGGCGCGGCGCAGCTCCCGTGGAGGCGGCCATCCTGCACGGGGACAAACGGACGGGCGTTACCTTGATGCTCACGGATGAGGGTTTGGACACTGGCCCCATCATCGCCCAACGGGCGGTCGTCATTGAGCCGCAGGAGACAGCCGTGACGCTGACTACCAAGCTCGCTCACTTGGGCGCCGAGCTCCTGCTGGAGACGCTGCCCCGATGGGTGGCCGGCGAGATCACGCCACGGCCGCAAGACGATGATCGGGCGACCTTGGCGCCGCCTATCGAACGGTGCCAGGGAGAGATCGATTGGTCCTTGCCGGCGGTGATCATCGATAGGCAGGTGCGTGCGTATGCGCCTTGGCCCGGCACGTGTACCTGGCTCTCTGGTACGAGGTTCAAGGTATTGGCGGCTCATCCGGCGCCGTATGACGGCGACGAGCCTCCTGGTCGCGTGGTAGAGTCCGACCATGGACTGGGGATCGTCACGGGGAGTGGTCTGCTGGTATTGGATGAGGTCCAGCTAGCGGGCAAGCGCGCGATGGGCATCGATGACTTTGCGCGAGGGCAGCGGGAATTCGTCGGAGCCATGGTGGGCGAGGATCAGCGATGACGCCTCGTCCGCTGGCCGTGGTCGAGCTGGGGCTCCAGCCCTATGGCAGGGCACACGCTCTACAGCATCGACTGGTGGCAGCGCGTCAGCAGGGAAACGTGAGCGACGTGCTTCTCCTGCTGGAGCACGAACCGGTGATCACGCTGGGGCGTCGTGCGGATCCGGAGAATGTGCTAGTGACTGCCGAATCGCTTCAAGAAGCGGGCATCGAGCTGGTGCGCATCGAGCGCGGCGGGGATGTCACGTACCATGGTCCTGGGCAGCTCGTGGGCTATCCCATCATCGATTTGGCATCGCTGGGACTGGGGCCTAGCGACTATATGCACGGCCTTGAGGACGTGATCATGGCCGCCATGGCAGAGTTTGGCATCGTTGGGGCTCGGCGGAAGGGCCAGATCGGCGTTTGGGTGGACGGCGACAAGATCTGCGCCATGGGCGTGCGCGTGAGCAAGCGGGTGACCTACCATGGCTTTGCGCTCAACGTGGATCCGATCATGGACCACTGGCGGATGATCATTCCGTGCGGTATTCGCGATGGGTTTGTTACCAGCATGGCGGTCGAGCTGGGGCAGGCCCCCTCGATGGAAGAAGTGAGGTCCACGGTCCTGGCGCATTTCGCAGCGCACTTTGGGATGACGCCGGTGGCTCGTACGTTGGCCGAGCTGGGTGTGGCGGATGGATGAGGTCGATTCTCGCTAGGGAGACGTCGCTGGCGCCTCCGCGCCAGGAGTAGGGAGATGACAGATCGCATTGCAGCGCTACAACAAGGCATTTCTGAGCGTGGGCTAGATGCGCTGTTTGTGACCGAGCCCGGAAACCGCCGCTATGTGAGCGGCTTTACCGGCTCTAATGGGGTGGTGATCATTGGGCCAGACCTGCTCAGCCTGGCAACGGATTTTCGGTACCACGAGCAGGTTCGTCAGCAAGCGCCGCGGTTCGCGCTGGTCGATCTAGGCGTGGATCAGGACAAGGGTCTGTCGACGTACATCGGTCAGGAAGGCTTGCGACGCATCGGTTTCGATGGCGCGTACGTGACGGTGGATCAGCTCGATCGCTGGCAGAAGGCCATGCCTGACGTCACCTTTGAATCGGCCAGCGGGATGGTCGAGGCCCTGCGTCGCGTGAAGGATGCCGATGAGATCGCGCGCATCCGGGCCGCTGTGGAGCTTGCGGACGAGGCCATGGCGCATATCATGGATTGGATAGAGCCTGGCCTCACCGAGCGGGAAGTAGCTTGGGAGCTTGAGGTCTATATGCGCACTCATGGCGCCGAGAAGTTATCGTTCGACACGATTGTGGGCAGTGGCGTGAACGGGGCTAGGCCCCATGCGGTGGTGAGCGATCGGGTGATCGAGCGTGGGGACCCCGTGGTGATTGACATGGGGGCCTTGCTGGATGGGTACTGCTCTGACCTCACGCGGTCATTCTGCGTAGGCGAGGCGACAGATGCGTACCTGGAGGCCTGGCATTTGGTCCTGAAGGCGCAGACGGCCGCCGAAGAGGCCATCAAGGCTGGCATGACGGGCCGCGAGGCGGATG
>JBNGEB010000028.1:0-9951 GCA_049975585.1 Anaerolineae bacterium | reverse complement strand
GCCATTGCCCGCGAGATCATCTACAATGGTGGCTATGAGGGCAAGTTCGGGCATGGGTTGGGGCATGGCGTGGGACTTGCGATCCACGAGAGTCCCTACGCCTCGCAGCGTTCCAGGGATACGCTAGAAGCGGGAAATGTCGTCACGGTCGAGCCAGGTGTGTACGATCCTGCTTGGGGTGGGATTCGACTTGAGGACGTCATAGTGGTGCGTGAGGATGGGTGTGAAGTGTTGACGCGTGTGCCCAAGGTGCCCATAGTTGGGGACTAGCTGGCGCTGGCTCGGGGCATACCGCTTCAGGGTGTGGCCGATCAAGCTGAGCGAGGCATGAGAGGGGGCCGAGATGGTAGATCGTCGAACGTCGAGTCGGACGGCAAGGACGCTCGTCATCGCCGCAAGCGGCCTGGCGCTGGGGGTGCTGATCGGGTTGGTCCTCGGTTGGTATGCATTTCCCGTTCGCTGGTATGACACCGATCCGTCTGACTTGAGGCTGCGGCATCAGATGGACTATGCCATCATGGTGGCGGACTCTTTTGCGCTCAACGGGGACGTGGACCTTGCCCGTCAACGCCTGGCTGAGCTAATGGATGACGACACGAGCTGGGAGCAGGTAGCTAACTTTGTGGCTCGCGTGGCAGTCGCCGAGCGCGCCGAGGGGCATAATCTCGCGGCGGCACGCCTGGACGCCTTGGCCAGCGGCGCTAGTCTGCCTGACCCGACGCTGAGCGACTATCGGGCGCCCGCAGAGCGAGGAACGGGACCTCGCGTTGGCTTGATCGCTTTCGGCGCTGTGGCGTTCGTGTTCGCCGCGGGCGCGCTTGTTTGGTCCATTGCCCGTATGGGTGGTGCTGCTCCCCAGGCTTTGGCTGACTCGACGGGAGCGGAGAGCTGGGAAGAGGAGCCTGTCCAGGATGGAGATATCGCGGACACGGCGGTCGCTAAGCGACCTGAGGCTGCCGATGTGGAGCCCGAGCCGGTTCGCGCTTCTGGCGCCGTGGAGGCGAGCTGGGAGACAGTCCCCCAGGTGAGCGTGCCAGAGGATGCCGCCGGTGATGAGGATCTGGATGTCACCGAGCTGACGGCCGATGCGCTGGTCCATGTGCCGGCCCTGGAGGACGAGGGCGATGAGGATGACGAGTTCGCGGCGGGACCGACGCCCGCAGAGCCTCCGCCTGAGGAGCCCGCAGGGGAAGAAGAGCCTCCGCTAGTGGCCGAGCTTGATGAGGCCCCGGCCGAGGTCGCGGAAGAGCCGGAGACCGAGCTGGTTCCAGAGGTGCCGCCCGACGCCCTGGGGGTCTTTCAAGCCGTGTACGAGCAAGACCTGGACGAGTTCGACTGCTCCTTCACCATCGAGGATGCCGACGGCACCTTCCTCGGTGAGTGCGGTGTGGGGGTCCGGGATCTGCTGGATGTCGAGGGCGAGCAACTGGTCGATGCCTTTGAGATCTGGCTCTTTGACAAGGCCGACATCCGCACGGTTTCCGCCGTGGTGGCCAGCGAGTATGCCTATGAGGATGAGGTTCTCTACAACCGTTTGAGTTCCAAGGGCGAGCTCGTTGTGGCCGAGGATGATCTGATGTTGACGCTCGAGACGCAATCCCTGGCCCTTACGGCGACGATCACGGGCTATGCCTATGGCGATGGCGGTCCCACTGTCACTAGCCACTTTGTCCGATTCGAGGTCGAGCTGGTGGCCGAACGCAACCCCCTCGCCTAGTCGTCATGTTCGTGTCTGAGGCGCGTTACAACAGGGTAGCGCGCCTTTGCTCGTCGGGACGTGGAGCACACGATGCCTAGCCCACGCTGGATCGTGCATGTGGATCTTGATGCGTTCTACCCGTCAGTGGAGGAGCTGCTCAATCCTGCGCTAAAGGGAAAGCCTATCATTGTTGGTGGTGATCCCGATGCGCGGGGCGTCGTCTCGTCGGCCTCCTATGCGGCTCGTGCCTATGGTGTGCGGTCGGCCATGCCAACGGCTCAGGCCCTTCGGCTGTGTCCCCATGCGATTCTCCTGCACGGTCACTATCGCATCTATGCCGAGTACTCGCGCAGGGTCATGGCGATCCTACGCGAGATCACCCCCGTGGTCGAGCAGCTCTCTATCGATGAAGCGTTCATGGATGTGACCGGTTGTGAGCGGCTGTGGGGGGCCCCGCGCGAGATCGGGGCTCTGGTGCGTCGACGCGTCAGAAGCGAGGTGGGACTGACCGTTTCGGTGGGCGTGGCGAGCAGCAAGCTGGTGGCCAAGATCGCGTGCGGGCAGGCCAAGCCCGACGGCATGTTGGTGGTGGAGCATGGCGACGAGGCTTCCTTTCTGGATCCCTTGCCGATCCGTGAGCTTTGGGGTGTCGGCCCGGTAACGGCTGAACGCTTGAGGGAGCTTGGCATCGAGAGAATCGGCGACTTGGCCGGGGCTAGCGATGACTATCTAGAGCGCGTGCTCGGGGACCACGGGGCTGCGTTGCGTCGAGCTGCTAGGGGCGTCGATGCCTCGCCGGTGAAGCGTCACCAACAACGGCAGAGCATCAGCCAGGAGCGGACCTTTGCTGAGGATGTGGGCGACCCGACCGTCCTTGCCCGCGAGCTGCTGCGAATGAGCGAGCACCTTGCGGCGAGCTTGCGTTCGGCGGGCCAGGTCGCTCAGACGGTGCGTATCAAGATCCGCTATCCCGACTTTGCCACGGTGACGCGGCAAATGCGTCTGGAGCAGCCGACGGACCAAGGTCAACAGATCTGCGAGGCCGCGCAAGAGTTGCTGGACAAGCATTGGCGCCGAACACGCTCGTTGCGACTTGTTGGCGTGGGGGTGACTGGCTTGATCGAGGGGGCTGGCTATCAGCTCGAGCTCTTTGATGATGCCGACCAACGGCGGGCGCTCCTCAACCGCACGCTGGACGAGATCCGCGAGCGTTTCGGTCAGGACGCAATCCAGCGCGCGTCACTGACCAAGCGCGCGAAGGATTCTGAGGATGGCGATGCGCCCAGCTCTATACCACGCGGGGGACCCGAGCCAGGATCTCGGAAACCACCTCATAGTTGATCGTTCCCAACTGTGCCGCGATTTCATCCACCGTGATGCGATCCTCTCCCTGCTGACCAATCAGGACTACTTGATCGCCTTGGCGTACGCCGGGGATGTGCGAGACGTCGATGACGGTCTGGTCCATGCATACGCGCCCGATGATGGGGGCGCGTTGACCTCGCACCAGCACCTCTTGCCAGGTGTTAGGTGCCCTACGGAAACCGTCCGCATAGCCCACAGGGATGATGGCAATCGTCGTCGGGCACTCGGTCCGATAGGTGCGGCCATAGCTGACATAATGGCCCGGCGGGAGCTCTTTGACCTGGGCGACCTCGCATTTGAAGGCGAACGCGGAGCGAAAGCCCTCTGGACAAGGCGCGGCTGGGGACGGGTCAAGGCCGTAGAGGGCGATGCCAACGCGAACCATATCATAATGGCTACGTGGCAGGCGTAGCGTCGCCGCGCTGTTGGCTGCGTGGACGAGGGGCGGGCGAAGGCCTCGCTCTTGCAGCGCCTCCAGCACGCCATCAAAGCGATCGAGCTGCCAACGTGTGTAGCCAAGATCCTCCGCATCGGCGTCGGAAAAGTGCGTGAAGAGTCCCTCCACCTCGAGATGCTCCATATGGGCCAGACGCGAAACGAGCTCTGGCGCCTCGTCGGGGAAGAGACCGAGCCGTCCCATGCCCGTATCCACCTTGACGTGGACGCGTGCCTTGCGCCCCAGGTCATGGGCCGCTCGATTGAGCGCGACGGCCGTCTCTTGGGCGAAGACGGTGGCGCGTAGGTTATGCAGAACGATGTCGCGTGATTGCCAGGCTGGGCTGTATCCCAGAATCAGAATCGGGGCATCGATGCCAGCCTCTCGCAAGGCCAGGGCTTCGCCAAGGCAGGCTACGCCCAGCCATTGTACGCCGTTGTTCAGGGCAGTACGAGCTACCTTGACGGCGCCGTGCCCGTAGCCATCGGCCTTGAGCACAGCCATGATTTGCACCGATGGCCCCACGATCTCTCGCAACCGATGGACGTTGGCCGCAATGGCGTCCAGATCGACCTCAACCCAGGTGGGGCGCCCAGGCCGTCCCAGTCGCACCTCACGCCATCCCGCGTCCTGACGCGGCAGGCGGGCTGCATCTCTTGCTGGGTGCGCTAGGAGCGCTCGCGTCACGTTCTCCATGCGAGCGGCGGTGCTCCCCTTGACGAGCACGAGGTCGCCCGGCCTCAAGACGGCTCGCAGTCTGCTACTGGCGTCTTCCGTGCTGTAGGTCACGTGGATCCGATCAGCGGGCATCCCCGCGGAGCTCGCCGCTTGCGCGGCTACGGCGGCTAGCTCCCCCTTGGTGACGAGCAGATCCGCTAGGCGTGCTGCTGTTTCCCCGATACGGCGATGGGCGAGCTCGGCTTCGCCTCCCAAATCGCTCATGTCTCCCAGGACAGCGACCCGGCGCTGGGTGGGGAGCGCGCTCAGCGCCTCGAGAGCCGCTCTCATGGACTCGGGGGTCGCCGAGAAGCTGTCGTCCAGGAGGGTACTCCCCTGGACGCCGGCGAGCGGTCTCATACGCCCAGGGAGTGGCTCGAAGGATGCCAGCGCGCTCTGGATCGCGTCCCAAGAGATGCCCAACTCGTGTGCGCAGGCGATGGCAGCCAATACGGCGTATGCTTGGTGGGCTCCCACCAGCCCTAAGCGTATCTCGATGTGATCATCTTGGTGCCGCACCACGAGGGCGGTGCCTTCTAGGGAGGACTCGACCGACGCTGCCACATAGTCGGCCTTCGAGGCTACGCCATAGGTGAGCACACGCGCGCCAGTCTGGTTGGCCATTCCGGCTACCAATGGGTCGTCGGCATTGAGGATGGCCAGGCCATCGGACGGCAGCGCACGGACGAGTGAGGCCTGCTCCTCGGCAATGCGGCTCAGCGACCCAAAGAAGCGTAGGTGACTGGAGCCCACGCGGGTAACAATGGCACAAGAGGGCCGCGTGATGTCCACCATCTGGCCGATCTCGTTCAGGCTATCGGCAGCTAGTTCCAGGACGGCGTATCTGTGCTCTGGCTGCAGGTATCCAAGGGCGATGGGCAGCCCGAAACGGCCGTTGTAGCTGCCTGGGTTCCGAAAAGTAGACCGCGAGGTGGCAAGGAGGGTGGCGAGCAGCTCCTTGGTGGTGGTCTTGCCAACGCTACCTGCAATGCCGATGACGTGCAGGTCGTTGGAAGCTAGGATGTACCGAGCATAGTCGAGGAGGGCCTGTTGCGTGTTGGGCACGCGAATCCACGTGACGTTGGGGTCTGGCTCCGGGGGTAGCCGCTGGCAGAGCACGCCCGTGGCGCCTCCGGCAAGGGCGTGCTGGATGTAATCATGCCCATCGCCGGTCTCGGTGACAACGGCGACAAAGAGCTGGCCCGGCTCGACCAGCCTAGAGTCGAACGCGAAACTCCCAAAGGTGGCATGCCGCGAGGCGAGAACATCGCCGGCGGTTGCCTCGAGAAGGTCATCCAATCGGATCATGCTCGTCTATGCCATGAGGCACGCCTCGCGGGGCGTGCGCAGCGCATGCACCACATCGCGAGGCGTGTATTCGGCCTGCAGATCATGCCGATCCGCTATCACGGATAGGTAGGCGTGTTTCCCGTCGTCGGGCTAGGCTCTGGCGGCGGATACGTGTCCGTCGAAGTCGCCGTAGGCGTGAGGGTCGGCGTCGGCGTATAGGTCATCGTGGGCGTCGTTGTCAACGTCGGTGTCCAGGTCGATGTAGGCGTATAGGTCACCGTGGGCGTCTGGCTGGGCGTCGTCGTGAGGGTCGGCGTCGGCGTGTAGGTAGGTGTCTCGGTGCCTGGATAGGGCGCCACCGTGGTGCTCGTCGGCGGATACGGCTCTGTTGTAGAGGTCGCTGTGGGCGTCAGCGTCTGCGTTGGTGTCCGTGTGATGGTTGGCGTCCGCGAAGGCGTGAGCGTGCCAGAGACGATCGTGTTCGTTGGCAGCCAAGTGGGCGTAGGCGTGTCGGTGACCGGGGTTACGATGGTGCGTCGGGTTGAGGGACGCACAAGCGTAAAGCCCCATTCCTCGCTGTAGGGCGACAGCTCCTCAGAGCGGGCGCTGCCCTTGCCGCGCACGACCACAACGCGCCACCGGTAGCGCCCCGGAAGCAACGTGGTGGCCGTGATGCGTCGCCGTGGATCTTGAACCCAATCGTACACCCGAGGTTGCTCGCCGGGGCGATCGGGCCAAATCTGGACCTCGAACCACTCATCGGTATCCAAGGTGCGTTCCCATACCCACAGCAGCTCAAAGACCGATCCCTGTGCCTCATCCACCGGCGACAGCAGCGCCGGCGCCGTGGGGCCGATGGGGGTTGGCGTCGCCGTCGCTGTGGCGGTGGGGGGCAACGGTGAGGGTGAAGGGGTACGCGTTTCGGTCGGGACGAGAGTGGCCGTGCTTGTCTCTGTCGATGAGACGCGCGTTGCGGTTGTGGGCGTGGGCGTCTTCCGCCGACAGCCCCCTGCCATCAGCAAGAGTATGGCGGTGAGTATCAGGAGAAGGACTGTGCGAGGTTTCATGGCACGCTCCGTTCAGTGTCGCCGGGGGCCGATGTCGACGTCGCAAACGCTCCTTACAATCCTGGACATTATAGACGACATTGTGGAGCTTCGCAACGCCTAGCGAGGCGTGTCTCTTGATCGGCGGGCTCCAGGATGCTATAATCGCGACAATCTGTTGACGCTTCCAACTCTTGCGAGCTCCAGGAGGTCCCCTCATGTACCAGAAACTTATCATCATTGGCAACCTGGGTCGGGATCCAGAGATGCGCTACACTCCCGACGGGACGCCGGTAACCAGCTTTTCCGTGGCGACGAACAAACGTTGGACTACCAGCGACGGCCAACAGGGCGAGCGCACGGTCTGGTTTCGCGTGACGGCGTGGCGCAGATTGGCGGAGACCTGTTCTCAGTATCTGACAAAGGGTCGGCAAGTGTTGGTCGAGGGCGAGCTGCAAGAGCCTCAGGTTTGGCAGGGGCGGGATGGCGAGTGGCGCGCCTCGCTTGAGGTCACAGCCTACACGGTCAAGTTCCTTGGCGGCCGTGGCGATACGGGGTATGTTCCCGAGGAGCCAACCTCAGGCTGGAGCACTAGTGATGCGAACCGAGGCGGCAGTGGCCGGGACGAAGCCGATGACAGCGATGCCGGCGTGACGGATCTCGACACCGTGGGCGAGGATGACATTCCCTTCTAGAGAGGGCGGATACGGCGAGAGCTTGGCGAACTGTGGCCAGATATTAGCGAGCCAACCGGATGTCAGGGATGGATTACGCTAGGTGGAGGCGGATACTGTGCAGGGAACCGTCCGGCTGTATGAAGGCGATCCCTATGCCGTGGCTTTTGATGCCGAGGTTGTGCGCTCCTTGACGGTTGACGGGCGACCGGCCGTCGTGCTCGATCGCACCTGTTTCTATCCTACATCTGGCGGTCAGCCACACGATACGGGCTGGCTGGACGGGATCCGTGTGTTGGACGTGGTGGGGGCCGACGACGAGATCGTGCACATGCTGGACGTGCCGCTAGCATCCGACCGTGTGCACGGGCGCGTTGACTGGTCCCGGCGACGCGACCATATGCAACAACACACGGGGCAGCACATTCTTTCGCGGGCCTTTCTGCGTATATGCGATGCACCGACCGTGAGCTTTCACCTCGGAGACCAAGCTAGTACCATCGATCTCGACGTAGCCGAGCTCGAAGCAGATGCTGTGGAGAAGGTGCTTGTCGAGGCTAACGATGTGGTATTCGCAGATCTTCCCGTCGATGTCCGCGTCTACGATCATCGGAATGACCTGCCGGAAACGCTGCGGAAGGCGCCGACGGTTGAGCATGGCATCCGGGTGGTCTCAGTGGGTGACTATGACGCCAGTGCCTGTTGTGGCACGCACGTGCGTCGCACAGGCGAGATTGGTACGATCCAGGTTACGCGCTGGGAACGTGCCAAGGGCCAGGTTCGTGTGACGTTCGTCTGTGGTGGGCGGGCCCTAGCTGACCACTGGCACAAGACGGGCCTATGCCACGAGGTGACTGCTCTCTTGAGTTGTGGTACCGATGATGTGGTCGAGCTGGTTGCTAAGGCGCTCGAGGACCGGAAATCTGCCGAGAAGCGCGTATTTGCGCTCCAAGAGCGACTCGCGGCGACAGAAGCCGAGCGGCTAAGGGCGCAGGCCGAGCCCATCGCCGGTGTGCGTCTCGTGGATCATATCTTTGATGAGATGGCGGCGGATAGCCTCCGTCAGATGGCTCGCGATCTGGTTGCTGACGCGGAGCGTATGGTCGCCGTGCTCGCAACGCGTTCGCCGAGCCCCGTAATCTGCGTGGCATGTGATGAGCGGGCCGATGTGCGCGCCGATGCGCTGTTGCGCGCTGCGATCACGCCTCTGGGTGGGCGCGGCGGCGGAAACGCGACTCTTGCGCAGGGTGGCGGGGTCTGCGCAGACGAGCTCTCGCAGGTTCTGGAAGGGGCCCGGTTGTGGTTGCGGGGTCAGTCGGATGCGGAACGGGGGGCATAGGGTGCTCGAGGAGCTAGCGCCGGGCGTCTTTTTGTCTAGGGACTACTGGCATGGAAACGTCGCGTTTATCAAGTCAGAGCGAGGCGCGTTGCTGATCGATATGCCCATCCGCCCATGGGAGGCCGAGGACTGGCGACATGTGCTGCGGGAGAAGGGGGTGGTCACGTTCTTTGGCCTGGTGAATACCGACTATCATCCGGAGCACATGTTCGGGAACGCGGCTGTGATGCCGGTGCGCATTTTTGGGCACGATGCTGCGCTCAAGCCCATCGAAAAGTACAAGACATCGGGGCTGGAGCGTCTGGTGGACGATCTGGCAGAGGACGATCCCACGCTTGCGACGGCACTGGCCGACATCGAGATATTCGAGCCTGAGGTCGGCGTGGATGATCGCGTCACGCTCCACCTGGGCGACCGACAGGCACAGGTGATCCATATGCCGGGCCATACGCCGGCCTCTCTGGTGGTCTATCTGCCGGAGGAGCGCATTCTCTTTGCGGGCGACAATGTGTGGAACCGAGAGCATCCAGCTATGTATGACGCTGACACGTTGGCATGGATCGATACGCTGCGCCGGATACAGAGCATGGATGTGGACCTGCTCGTGCCGGGAGAGGGCAAGCCCTGCGGCAAGGACGTGTTGGCGCCATTGATCGACTATATCGTGGAGATGCGTGAGCGCACGGCAGAGTGCTTTGCCACTGGCGCGAGTCGTCGGGACTGTGTGGAAAAGGTGGGGATGCTGGACTATTTCCCCGTGCCAGAGTCGGACATCGTTCGCATCAAGGAGCGCCGGCGACACAGCGTGGAACGCGTCTACACCGAGATCCGGCTGGCGCAGCGGGATGCCAGCTAGCTGTTGGGTGACCGCCTAGGGTGTGGATATGCCTGAATCCGGGCGAGAGCCAATGACCGATTCGCACGAACGAGTGGTGACCGTGGCTTCGGTGGCCGAGGCGCTATCGCACCTGGCGACGCAGCGTGGCCAGGCCAGGATCGTCGCAGGCCTGGCCGGCCTCAGTCAACGCATGTCCTTGCCAGAAGATGCTTACCTGGTGGATGTTTCCGAGGTTGCAGCGCTCCGGCGAGTGGAAGAGGGTACCGAGAGCGTGTCCCTTGGGAGTGCGGTGCGCCTCGGCGCGCCGGCTCAACATGTGAAGCTCGGCAAGCTAGTGCCTCTTCTGACGGTGGCGGCACAACACCATGTCGCGCAGGGCCTTTCCGACGAGACGCTAGGGGCGCGGATCGTCTCATCGCGCGGCGGCGATCCCCTGAACGTGGCGTTGGTGGCGCTTGGCGCTCAAGCTGAGATCACCAACCTCACTGGCCCACAATGGTTGCCTGTGGAGTCGCTCTTTGTGCGCGAGGGCGTCTCGCGTGTGGAT
>JBNGEB010000027.1:5430-17914 GCA_049975585.1 Anaerolineae bacterium | reverse complement strand
ACGCCGATCTGATCCTCGTGTGACAGCAGTCCCCTGGTGAATCGCGGCGGCCCCAAGTACTTGGGCAAAGCGCGTCGCGTGATGCGCTGGGGCACCATCTTGCCCTCAGCGGTACGGCGCGCCACCTTGCGGCAGATGTTGGCGATCTCACGGTCCAGGTTGCGGACGCCGGCCTCTTCGGTGTACTCGCGAATCAGCGTGGTTAGTGCCCCTTTGGAGAATTGGAGCTGCTTCAGCCCATGATGGACAAGTTGATGGGGAATCAAGAACTTTTGCGCGATCTGGATCTTTTCCTCCTCCATATAGCCGGGAAAGTAGATCACCTCCATGCGATCCTCGAGCGCCTCGGGGATGGGGGAGAGCAGATTGGCCGTGGTGATAAATAGCACCTTGCTCAGGTCAAAGGGCAGTTCCAGATAATGATCCGAGAAGGCGTAGTTCTGCTCCGGGTCCAGGACCTCTAGCAGGGCAGAGGCGGGGTCTCCGCGAAAGTCTAGGCCGAGCTTGTCGATCTCGTCCAGCATAAAGACGGGGTTCTTGGTGCCGGCTCGGCGCATGGTCTGGATGATGCGGCCCGGCAGGGCGCCGACGTAGGTGCGACGATGCCCACGAATCTCTGCCTCGTCACGGATGCCGCCGAGGCTTACGCGCACGAAACGACGTCCGAGGGCGTCGGCGATAGAGCGTCCCAAGGATGTCTTGCCGGTGCCCGGAGGTCCGACAAAGCATAGGATCGGGCTCTTGACCTTGTCGCCGGCGAGCTGACGAACGGCCAGATGCTCGAGAATGCGCTCCTTTGCCTTGGGCAGACCATAGTGGGTGGCATCCAGTACCTTGGCTGCTTCGCTGATGTCCAGGCGATCGGCAGTCGATTCCTCCCAAGGCAGTTCGAGCAGCCATTCGACATAAGTGCGAATGATGCTGACCTCGGGCGCTGCTGACGGCATGGCCGCGAGGCGGGAGACTTCCTTCTCGGCGCGTTCCCGCGCCTCGTCAGGCATCGTGGAGGCATTGACGCGCTCACGTAGCTGCTCGATCTCTTGGAGATACGGATCGGTCTCGCCGAGCTCGGACTGGATGATGCGCATCTGCTCGCGGAGGAAATACTCGCGCTGGTTGCGATCAACCTCTTGCTGCACCTGGTCGTGGATCTGGTTCTCGAGCTCGAGCACGTCGAGCTCGGCTCCCAGCATCACGCTGATCCGTTGGAGACGCTCGACGCAATCGGCGATCTCGAGCAGCTCCTGCCGCTCGTCGATATCGAGTTCTAGGATAGAGGCGATGAGATCCGCGAGCCAACCCGGCTCGTCCGCATTCATGGCGGCGATGTAGGCATCATCAGGGAGGCTGTGGCTGTACTGAACTACCTTCTCAAAAAGCGCCAAGACCGCCCGCGTGAGCGCCTCTGTTGCGACGCTCTCCTCGCCGGTTTCTTCGATGGGGGCAAAGCTCGCCAAAAAGTAGGGATCCTGCTGGATCTGCTCGATCATGCGAACCCGGCGCTGCCCCTGGACCCAGATGCTGGTGGTGCCGTCCGGCATCCGCAGCATGCGGCCGATGACTACCTCTGTGCCGACGGTGAACAGGTCGTCAAAGGTGGGCTTCTCCACGTCGCCGTCCCGCTGGGCCACAACGACGACGCGTTGGTTGGTCTCCATGGCCGCGTGAATGGCGCGCACCGAAGGCGGGCGGCCGACGAACAGGGGCGCCACCATGTGCGGATAGAGCACGGTGTCGCGCAGAGGAAGGATGGGGAACTGCGCTTCCTCAAAAGCTTCACTGGGCGGTAGGTCCTCGCCCAACCAGTCGTCAAACAGGGTTGCGTCGGTCTGGTTGGATTCTGCCATCCGGCGTAGCTGCCTCCATGTAGCATAGCCAGCAAGGAGCTGGCAGGGTGGTGGGGGGATCGTCCCCCGCTAGTTTGGGATATAGGTGGCCCATGCGTCTGGGGATTCCCAGACTTGGACCTCTGAAAGCGTGACGTTGCCAAGGCTCTCTGCCAACGCTTCGTAGATGACGCGAGCGATGTTCTCGGCGCTGGGGTTGATCTCGTCGAAAGGGGGGACCTCGTTCAAGTACCGATGGTCGAAATGCTCTAGAATGGCGTCAAGGTGCCGTTTGACCTCACGAAAGTCGATGGCTAGTCCCAACTCATCAAGCTCGGCCGCCTCGATCGCGACAACGACCTCATAGCGATGACCATGGGTGTTTTCGCACTTGCCATGGTAGCCACGTAGTGCATGGGCCGACTCGAAATGGCGACGGACGTTGACGCGATACACGCGAGCGCTCCCTCTTTCCTAGACGCAAGCGGTTGCATCATAGGGCACATGGCCCCTAGCTGCAAAAAGGGCTTGGAGAGGCAGGGTCGAGGCCCAAAGTTGCTTTGGCGGATGGCCGGACAGTATAATCGCCGTGCGCAAAGAGATGGAGGTCAACGTGGGCGTCTTTGATATCGACTTGTGCCGGTACCGGGTGGTGGATCTCTCCTTCGAGGTCGTGCCGGGTGCCAGCGACAATCGCTACTTTGAGATCGAGCCGGACTTGATGGCGGATCGTGCGAACATGTATCACGTGCGCACCCATACGCACGTCGGCACGCACGTCGAGGTCGACGCGCACTTTTTCGAGGGCGGTCGTGACGTCACGGCTTATGACCTATCGGCGTTCATGGGGCGCGCAGTGTTGCTGGACATCGTCGATGCCAGCGCCACGCCGCTAGTCACGCCGCCGGTTCTGGAGGATCTCCTCGCAGCGCGGTTGGAGCGGGGCGACATTGTGATTTGCCGAAACTCGGACCCCCATAGTCTCTCTGGTGCGCGGCCCTATCCAGCCTGGACGCCCGAGGGGGCGGCTTGGTTGGTGAAGCACGATGTCAAGATGCTGGGTATCGACCAAGCGTTCCGGTTGGGCGTGGACGTTGAGGCAGGTCGAGCATTGCACGACACTTTCATGGGAGCGGGAGGCACCCTCGTAGAGTTCCTCGACCACCTGGATGCTCTGCGCAGGGATGTGTTCTACTTTATGGCTTTGCCGTACCGCTGCACCGTCATCGATAGCTCATGGGCGCGCGCTATCGCCATCGAGGAGCGGTGAGGGGAACCCGAGGGGGCGACTCGGACGTCCCAGGCATGGTAGAGTCATCGTAGCGAGAGGAGCGTCGTGAGGGTATCGTTGCTCTATCCCGGCATCATCGGCAAGGGTTGGGCCAGCATTGGGCAAGGCATGGATTCTGGCTGGATCAGCCACGGGCTTGCCATATTGAGCGCCTGCGCCAAGCGAGCTGGCCACGAGGTGGACCTGCTCGATCTGCGGGCGCTGCGCGGCTGGGGGCATCTACGTGAGGAGATCTTGCGGCGCAAGCCGGACGTGGTAGCCGTGACCATCATGAGCGTGGACTATAACCCAGCCATGCAGGCGCTGGAGGTCGTGCGTGAGGCGGACCCCAGCATCATCACCATGGTTGGGGGCGCCCATGTGAGCATCCAGCCGCAAGAGCTGGTGGACAGTCCTTTGGTGGACTATGTCTTTCTGGGCGAGGCCGAGGAGAGCTTTGTTGAGGTACTGGATGCGCTGGACAGGGGCGATCCTGTATCGCGGGTTGTGCCTGGAACGCATCCCGATTTGGATATGCTGCCCTTTGCGGATAGAGAGCTGTTCCTGGAAGAGTGGCGACATCAAGGGTACACGCCGGACTCGCCCGAGGCCCCTTTCGCGGAGGAGCTGCCAGGCCCCTTTGTCACGGTCATAGCTGGGCGAGGGTGCATCTACAATTGTAGCTACTGTCAACCCGCAGAGCGGCTGATCTTTGGGCGCCGGGTGCGGCAGCGAAGTGTCGAGAATGTCATGGCGGAGCTCGTCATGCTGCGCGATACGTACGGTTTCAACAGCCTCATGTTCCACGATGACTGCCTGACGGAGGATCGAGACTGGGTGGAAGCCTTTTGCAAGGCTTACCGCGACGCCGGCTTTACGCAGCCGTTCTTCTGCCAGAGCAGGGCGGATATCATCGTCAAGAATGAGGATATGGTAGCGATGATGGCCGAGGTGGGACTGAAGGGCTACTTTATCGGATTCGAGAGTGGCAGCGATCGCGTGTTGCGGTTCATACGCAAGGGCACCACTCGAGAGCAGAATCTGGAGGCCGCTCGCATCTGCCGACGGTACGGCATCGCCATCTGGGCCAACTATATGCTGGGGTTGCCCACGGAGACCAAGGCTGAGGTCTTGGAGACGATCTCCATGCTGAAGGAAATAGATCCCGATTACTATTCGCCGGCGTTCTACACACCGCATCCTGGCAGCGACCTGTACGACTATTGCGTCGAGCGAGGGCTTTCGCTCGTTCGCGACCATGATAGCTACCGGCGAAACCCAGACGAGGCCAAGATCAAGGGTGTGGACTATGCCTGGCTTGCGGAAGCACTGATCGAGTCACAGCGCCGGACGCCTTGGAATAGCGTGCGGCGCACGGCGAAGCGCTTGTGGCGAAAGTATGCTCGGCCCAAGCGCGCCGTGGAAAAGCTCTGGGAGCTCATCTCCCCTGAGGTAGAGACGGCAGAAGGAGGGCGATAGATGCGCACGCTCCTGGTCACTGG
Source organism: Anaerolineae bacterium (assembly GCA_049975585.1). GTDB lineage: Bacteria > Chloroflexota > Anaerolineae > UBA1429 > UBA1429 > DAIRUQ01. Next base: position 13,316 of record JBNGEB010000027.1, on the reverse strand, counting down.
TGGCGCCGGCTTTATTGGGTCCAACTTTGTGAAATATGTCCTGGCGCATCATCCCGAGGATCGGGTCGTCGTCTATGACAAGCTGACCTATGCGGGCAACCTCGACAACTTACGAGACGTCGCCGATGATCCCCGTTACGCGTTCGTGAGGGGCGACATCTGTGACGCAGACTTGGTGCGCGTGACCATCGAGGCGCACGGCATCGACACCATCGTCAACTTTGCCGCCGAGACCCATGTCGACCGGTCACTGGCCGATGCGGGTAGCTTTGTCGAGACCGATGTACGTGGCACGTGGGTGTTGCTGGAAGCTGCCAAGGATCTCGGCGTGCTGCGCTACCATCAGATCAGCACCGATGAGGTCTATGGACAGGTGCTCGATGGCGCTTCGGTAGAGTCGGATCCGCTGGAGGCCCGCAGTCCCTACTCGGCCAGCAAGGCGGGGGCGGACCTGATGGTGCTGGCGTACCATGCGAGTTTCGGGCTGCCGGTCACGATTACGCGAGGTTCCAACAACATCGGCCCGTACCAGTACCCCGAGAAGGTTGTGCCCTTGTTTATCACCAACGCCATCGATGACAAGCCGCTGCCCATCTATGGCGACGGGCTCCAGATGCGGGACTATCAATACGTGGGGGACCACTGTGAGGGGATCGACCTGGTGCTGCGAGAAGGCGAGCTGGGCGAGATCTACAATCTGGGCACGGGCATCTCTACGCGGAACATCGACATGGCTCGCGCCATACTTTCGCTACTGGACAAGCCGGAAAGCCTGCTTCAGCATGTGGCCGATCGGCCCGGCCACGATCGTCGCTATGCGCTCTGTGTGGACAAGATGGAGGCGTTGGGCTGGCGATCGCGGCACAGCTTTGAGGAAGCCATTGCCAAGACGGTCCGCTGGTATGCAGATAATGAGTGGTGGTGGCGCCCTATCACCTCCGGCGAGCATTATCGGGCATATTATGCCAGGCTGTATGGCGATCGCGAGGTGCTTTCTCAAGGGTAGGCTTGAAGGCTAGTGCACCTTCCGCCATGCGGCGGGCTGTTTCCCTGCGAGGTAGCGATAGGAGCCCATGGCTGCCGCCGCGTTGGTAAAGACGAGGTAAAAGGCGGCTGTCAGGCCAGGCCTCGTCATGCCATGGGAGGCCAGCAAGCCGCCGACGAAGGCCATATCATAGAGGAGCCACTGCAAGAGACAGGCGGCCAAGTAGAAGGGATGGCTCGCCAGGGCGATGTTGGCGATGGCCAACGGTAGCCAGAGCCACGGCACCACCATCCAGCGTAGGCCACGGTGCGACACGCACTGCCACCAGGTGGCCAAGCTGGCAAAACGCATGGGGCCGCCAAGCCGAAGGATGCCCTGCCATCCCCCAGCGGCTATGCGCACGCGGCGCTCCCAAGATGCCCTGAGGCTCGTAGGGGGGGCTTCGTAGGCGATAGCTTCTGAGACGTGTAGCACGCGCCACCCTTGAGCGACGAGTCGCATGCTGGCTGCCCAGTCGTCGAGGATCGTGCCCGGAGGTAGCGGCTCGTACAGCTTGGCGCGCACGGCCCACAACTCGCCCGGTACCCCCATGACCGAACCGACCGCGCTCTCCCATCGCTTCAAGGCGTTCTCGTAGCGCCAGTAGAGCCCCTCGCCATCCCCGCCCTGTACCCGTTTCACCCCACCCACTGCGCCAACCGACGGGTCGGCAAAGTGCGGCACGAGCTGCATCAACGCATCGGCAGAGAGCATGGCGTTGGCGTCGGTAAAGACCAGCAGCTCTCCATGGGCGAGCCTAGCGGCACGCGCTAGGGCCGCTGCCTTGCCGAGGCGCTGGGGTTGGTGCAAAAGATGGATCCGAGGATCCTGCACGCTGGAGGCTAGCTGCTCCGTCCCATCGGTCGAGCCGTCGGTGGCCACGAGGATCTCGAGCCTGTCGGGCGGATAGGACAGCGCGAGGCTGTTGCGCAGTTTCTCGATGATGCAGCCTGCCTCGTTGTAGGCTGGAATGATCAAGCTGATTGGGGGAAGGATCTCCGCTCGTTCGTGTGGCCGAGGCGCTAAGCGTGCCCATAGGGCCATGATGAGCGGGTAGCCGAGATACACGTACGCGATGGTTCCCGCGCACACCCAAAAGACGCCGATCCACAACGACTTCACGAGGCTCTGGCTCGTAGATCGGGTGCTCGCGGCGTGGGATCACGCCCGGCAGGGCTAGGAGAGCAGGCGGACTCTTTCCTCGGCGCGACACACATAGATGCTGGCCTCCAGCCCGGTTCGCTCCTGATAAAGGGTTGTGACATTCTCCACAAAGCCCTCGACGGCTTGCGCCTGCACCAGATTTACGGTGCAGCCGCCAAACCCTGCGCCGGTCATGCGAGCCCCCCAGACGCCCGGCTGTTCCCATGCGGCTTCTACCATGGCATCAAGCTCGGGGCAGCTTACCTCATAGTCATCCCGAAGGCTGACGTGAGAGGCGTTCATCAGGGCCCCGGCGCGCGCCAGGTCGCCTTGGCGCAGAGCCTCGACGGTCTCCAGGGCACGCTGATTCTCGGTGACGACGTGCCGGCAGCGCTTGAGAATCGTGGGATCGAGGGCGGCGGCGTGCTGGGCGAGCTGCGCCGGCGTGACGTCGCGGAGCGATGCGGCTCCCAACCGGCGGGCGCCCGTCTCGCATTCGGCTCGGCGCTCATTGTAGGCCGAGCCGACGAGCTCTCGGGGCTTGTTGGTGTTGCAGATGACGATCTGGCAGCCGTCTGGTACGGGAACGGATTCATAGTCGAGACTGCGACAGTCGATGAGTAGCGCGTGGTCGCGCTGGCCCATGGAGATAATGTACTGATCCATGATGCCGCAGTGCATTCCCACAAAATCGTTCTCGGCCTTCTGGCAAAGCTTGGCTCTCTCAACAGCATCGAGATCCAGATTCGCCAGGGTTTGAAACGCCATGGCAGCGGCAAGCTCCACAGCGGCCGAGGAGCTCAGGCCCGCTCCGATGGGCACATCGCTAGCAAGGACGGCGTCCATGCCGGTCAGGCGATAGCCAGCCTCTTGGAGCGCCCAGGCCACACCGCGCTGATAGTTGCTCCAAGGCTGAGCGTCGTCCTTGACGATGTCGCTCAGCGAAAAGTTAGTGGTTGCGTGCATGTCGAGGGCGAACAGTCGGACGATGGCGTCATCCCGCGGTCGGACCGCCATGACGACGTGCCGGTCGATGGCCGAAGGAAGGACGAACCCCTCGTTATAGTCGGTGTGCTCGCCGATGAGGTTGACGCGCCCTGGCGCCGCGATGAGGTGACGAGGTTCCCCACCCGCCTCACGGACAAACGCCTCCCGCACGCGCCGCACCAGCGCATCAAGCCGTGTATCAGAGTTCATGAAGCGCTCCCGTTTCCATCAGGTCATGTAGGTCCTGTAGGGACCCTTGGGCGTTGGCTCCTTCAAAGCTCTCACCGCGCCCCCGATCTACCCAGAAGGTCTTGATGCCCAAATTGCTAGCTGGCATGTCGGACGTCACGCTATCGCCTACCATCAGGCACTCTTGTGGCTCACGGCCCAGCGTCTCGAGAACCTGTTGGAAAAAGGCGGGATGCGGCTTGCAGGCACGCATGATCTCGTACGATGTGATCAGATCATAGGCATAGCGATCAGTCCCCACGCCTGCCCAGGCGAGCCGCGCCTCGATGGCCGTGAGTGGGAAGAGAGGTTGCGTGGCAATGGCTATCTGTAGGCCCTGGGCAAGGGCGAGCTGGACGAGCGGAGCAGCCATAGCATCGGGTTCGGTGAGCGAGGCCAACGCGTGAAACTCTTGCTGGTAGAACGCTTCGAACGCGGGGAGCACCACGTCAGGCGGGGCGTCGATCTGTCCAAAGAAGGTCTCTGCAAAGAGCTCAGCGTTGGTGCCGTTGCTGCCATCGTTCTCTTGCATGGCTCTGGTCCCGCGAAAGAGGGCGGGCATCAACTCTTCCAGAGGGATGATGGGGCTCATGCGTTTCGCTAACGCGCGAAAGTAGGGCTCCATGAAGAGCGTCATGTCGTTGATCAACAGGGTGTCGTCTAGGTCTAGCAGCAGTGCCTTGATGGGCATGGCGTCGCAGTGTCTCCTGTGCTGGTCAAGGTTCAGAGCTATGTATCGCGGCCAGGGATCAGGATGCGAGGCGTGTCGTCGGCTTGCTCGCTGCCTTCCTTGTCCGGCGCCGGGCTTGGGGGCGTCGGAGCGCCAGGGACAATGATGCCCGAGGGTCGCCGCTTGGCGGCAGGCGCCCGCCATTCGGTCTCTCGTTGGCGCTGGCGACGCTCTCGCGTTTCTTCCTGGGTGAGCTCGTGAAGCGATTCCCTGATACGGGCTGGGTCAATGTATGGGGTTCCAAGCCCGATCTGATCGCGAAATGGGTCTGCCTTTTCCGAGAGAAGGAACGCCTGGAAGATGTGCCCGTTCGCTTTCAGGAAGGCGTCCCAGTTGGCCCGGTAGTGTTCATCTTGGAACAAGGCATAGGCGCGCCGAACGTATGCTACAAGGGGCTCCTCGAGGGCGTGTGGGTAGATAGCGGTCATGGGAGTGAGGAGGGCGCGGTCGTCTAACCGCACAACGCTAGCGAGCAGGAGATCGCTCGCGCGGGCATTGAGCGCACAGAACCGGCTCTCAACCTCAATCGCAGTCTGGCGCAGCAAGTCAAAGATGGACACCTGATCATCGGGCCCGATGCTCGTCAGACGAAACGCGCTTGCTCGCGAGTCGCCCCATGCCTCCAGCAACTGGCGCACGTCCTGCGGAGCGCCCTGGGCCTCTTCCAGGAATAGGTCGATGACGCGATGGCCGTCCTCATCGATGGCATAGTCGAGGGTGAACCATTCCAACATGCGCCGGAAGGGGTCGACGCCCATTGTCGAAGCGCTAGCGGGGCTGTAGCTGCCGCCCCAGTAGCGTTGGAACGCTTCCACCAACTGCTGCGCAAAGCGCCGCGACGCGGCATAGCCAAACAGCCCGTTCATGGCCGTGGCTTCGGTGCGCGAGAGCGCATGCTCTCGAGAGCTGGCGATTTGGTCCTGGCGTAGGTGGCACTGCTTGTACTTTTTGCCACTGCCACATGGACATGGATCGTTGCGGCCAACGGACATAGGTGAGTTTCTCCTGGAAACACTTGGCCGAATCAACACGGCGATGGTACCATAGCGATGCCCGCCGGTCAATGCAGGATGCCTCGGGCTAGCGCGCTTTGACAGATATATCACTGCCTGTAAACTCGATAGGAGATGTAATGCAACTTGATTCCTTCTCCGGTGTTCTATAGGTTGCCGACGAGGATGGGATGACGGACGAGCATCAAGCCAAGCGGCCGCGGGACGAAGCGGAGCTTTCGGAGGCCTTTAGCGAGCTTTACGAAGAGTACGTGGATCGCATCTACAGCTACATCTATCACCGTGTCGGGAATGTGCGTGATGCAGAGGATCTAACCTCTCGGACGTTCTTCAGGGCCTATGCTCACTTTGCCGAGTATGAGGACCGAGGCTTGCCCATCTCGGCATGGTTGTACCGGATCGCGCACAATCTCGTGGCGAACCATCATCGGGATAGGAGCTGCCGCCCCGTCGTGGCGCTTGATGCTCTGGTCCTCCAAAGCCGGAGCGATGAGAATCCAGAGGCCGTCACTGTACGTTCGGATCTGGGCATAGAGTTGCGTGAAGCCGTGCGCATGCTGGACAAAGTGCGGCAGGAGCTTCTCGTGCTGAAGCATGTGCAAGGCTTGACGAATGCGGAGATTGGGGCTGTGCTGGGGCGCAGCGAGGGTGCCATCAAGTCACTCTACCATCGAACGCTGCTAGCCCTGCGCAAAGAGTTGAGTAAGCGGGGGATCGATATCGAATGAGCTATCAGTTGCCTGGACCGCTGCAAAGGGCCCGCGATCTTTGGGATCGCGTGCGTGACGGCATGGCTGGAACGACCCACCGACTGTGGCCGCAAGATGCCGACGAGGAGGATCTCGCGGACGTTGAGGTCGCCGTCAAAGAGGCGCTGCGGCCGGTCAGGCCCGCTTCCGATTTCCGGCAGAGCCTACGGTCCAGCCTGGACTGCGCCGAGCACGCTCGCCGTGAGGGGATCGTCGTGAGCGATCCACCTCCGTATCGTGAAGGTATCCTGCTTGGCCTCGTGGCGACGGTTGTGGGCGTGGCCGGCTTGCTCGGTTGGCTTGTTTGGCGGTGGCGAACACGTCAGCGCTCCTTCAGCTAAGCCACCAAAGGTTCCATTCTCGCGTCGCAGCCAGTCTCTCGTTCGAGCATCTTCAGGCCTGCTAGGCTCGGTGACAAGCAACCCAGTGGCCCGGCTCCACCTCGCCCCACTCTGGTTCGACCTCAGCGCATATGGGCATGGCGTAGGGACACCGCGTACGAAAGTTGCAGCCACTGGGCGGATTCGCTGGGCTGGGGACGTCGCCCTGAAGGATGATCCGTTGCCGCTTGGCCTCCGCCTCTGGATCGGGAACGGGGACGGCCGATAGAAGGGCCTGGGTGTACGGATGTTGAGGGTTATCGTAGAGGGTCGTCCGGTCTGCTAGCTCGACGATCTTGCCCAAGTACATGACGGCGACGTGGTCGCTGATGTGACGCACCACCGAGAGGTCGTGGGCGATAAAGAGGTAGGTGAGGTCGAACTCCTGTTGGAGATCCTCTAGCAGATTGATGATCTGAGCTTGGATCGAGACGTCCAGAGCCGAGATGGGCTCGTCACAAACGACCAGATCAGGGTTTAGCGCCAGCGCGCGAGCTAGGCCGATCCGCTGGCGCTGACCTCCCGAGAATTCGTGCGGATAGCGTTGCGCAAAAGACGGACTGAGACCTACCGTCTCCAGCAGCTTCCGAACGCGTTTGCGTCGCCCCTGCCTGGTCAGAAGGCCATGGACCTCCAGCGGCTCGCTGATGATGCTGTCTATTGTCATGCGCGGATTGAGCGAGGCGAACGGGTCCTGGAAGACCATCTGCATACGCCGACGCATACGGCGCAGCTCCTCGCCACGCATGTGCACCAAGCTTCTTCCGTCGAGGAGAACGTCCCCGCCCGTGGGTTGGTAGAGCTGCAGGATGGTGCGCCCCGTGGTCGTTTTTCCGCAGCCACTCTCGCCTACCAGCCCCAGCGTTTCGCCGCGTCGAATGCTGAAGGATACGCCGTCGACAGCTCTGATATCGCCAACGTGCCGTGGGAAAAGCACGCCGCGTGTGATGGGAAAGTGCACTTTGAGATCGCGTACCTCAAGCAGCGGTACGATGGCATCGCTCATCGGCGCACCTCTGGTTGGCGCACATCCACCCAGCAGGCAACGCGGTGGCCCTCCGAGACCTCGCGCAGCATGGGGCGCACGGTCCGACATCGCTCCGTACGGTACGGGCACCGCGCATAGAAAGGGCAGCCACGCGGAAGCGCTGTCAGATCCGGAGGGATTCCCTGGATGGGGATGAGTCTCTTGCGCCTGGCGACGTCCAGCCGGGGCAGCGACCTCAGCAAGCCGAGGGTATAGGGATGACGGGGATTTTGGTACAGGTCACGCACACGAGCTTGCTCGACGAGATATCCCGCGTACATGACGGCTACACGATCGACCAGGCCAGCCACCACGCCGAGGTCGTGGGTAATCCAGATGATCGACATGCCCAGCTCCTCGCGGAGCTGTTTCACCATGTCAATGATCTGCGCTTGGATCGTAACGTCGAGCGCCGTGGTGGGCTCATCGGCGATCAGGACCTGCGGGCGGCAGGAGATAGCTATGGCTATCATCACACGCTGCATCATGCCGCCGGAAAGCTGGTGCGGATAGTCTTTGAGGTGGGACCGCGCGTCGGGAATGCGAACCATGTCAAGAAGCTCGACGGCTCGTTCGCGCGCTTGCGATGATGTGAGACCGAGATG
>JBNGEB010000027.1:4372-5420 GCA_049975585.1 Anaerolineae bacterium | reverse complement strand
AGATGAAGCTCCATGCCTTCCGTGAGTTGGCGGCCAATGGTAAGTACCGGGTTTAGGGACGTCGTGGGATCCTGAAAGACCATGGCGATCCTACGTCCCCGGACGCGACGCATCTCTTCCTCGGAGAGCTTGAGGAGATCCTGTCCATCGAACAGGACCTGACCGCCGTCGATGTCGCCAGGTGGGTGCGCGACGAGGCGCATCACCGCCAGCATGCTGACGCTCTTGCCGCAACCGCTCTCCCCGACGATACCGAGCGTTTCGCCAGCTTCTAGCGAGAGGTTCATGCCATTGACAGCGTGGATGGTTCCCTCTCGCGTGCGAAAGCTGACGCGAAGGCCCCTTATCTCCAATAGCGGCGCCATGTCCTGGTCCTCCTGTGACCTAGGCTGCGTAGGGTGCCTTACGGTGCCAGGTAGATGTCGCATAGCCATGGGTACATGGTGGAGGACGAGGTATAGCCCCGAACGTGCGGCTTGGCCAGGGTGTGAGAGATGGCGTGCGTCAGCGGGATCCACGGCGCGTCGTGGATGATGATGCGCTCTGCCTGGCGGTAGAGCTCCGTTCGACGCTCAGGATCCAGTTCGGCGCGTGCGCTCTCCAGAAGGGCGTCGACCTCGGCGTTGGCATAGCCGCTGCGATTCTGGGCGCTGGCGCTGTGGAAGAGAAGGTCGAGGAAATTCTGCGAGTCCGGATAGTCCGCAATCCACCCCGATAGCGCCATCTGAAAACGGCCTCGGTTCAGATCCTCCAAAAAGTCGGACCACTCTAGCTGCTCGACCGTGATCGCAAGTCCCAGGTTCTCATCCAGCATAGCCAGCACAGCACGGGCATCGGACCCAAGGTGGGCGCTGGTACCGGCGGTGCTGAGGACGAGCTCGGGCATCTGGTCGGCATAGCGAGAGGTGGCGAGGAGTGCGCGGGCCTGATCCGGATCGTAGGCGATGCCCTCAAAAGATGGGTCATGGTCGGGCAGCGCGGGCGGCAGGATGCCATCGGCCGCCACGGCCGTGCCGCGGAAGACGAGGTCGGCGAGCCGCTCCTTGTC
>JBNGEB010000027.1:0-4362 GCA_049975585.1 Anaerolineae bacterium | reverse complement strand
AGGGTGCCACGTCGGTATTAAAGCCGAGGTACTGCACCGACGCGGCCGGTGCGGTGTGTAGCTGACCGTGCAGGGGATTGCGCGGGTCCAGGACGCGCTCGATCTCGTAAGGCGAGACGGCCACGATGTCCAGATCCCCGGTCTCGTACATGGTCATGGGGTCGCCAGCGCCCAAGATATAGGTGACAGCGTCCAGGCTGATCGACCGACCGACGTAGTGACGATTGCGCTCCAGCACTAGGTGGTCCCGGTCGATCTCTTGCAAGACAAAGGGCCCGCTGCAGATGGGCGTGAGCATCCAGGACATATCGTCCGTGACCTGGTTACGATTGACCACATAGGACGTAGGGTAGGTCAGCTTGGCGAGAAAGTAGGCCTTGGGCGCGTCGATGGTGATACGAAGCGTGTGATCGTCCGCGATCTCCAGTCCTTCAACGCGATCTGCCTCGCCAGAGGCATAGGCCAAGGCCCCCACGATGTCATCGAGGTAGCTGGTAGCGACTGGCGAGCCCAGTGTGGGAGAGAGCGCTCGCTCGATGGAGAACGCTACATCCTCCGCAGTGATGGAGCTACCGTCGCTGAATCGCGCCTCGGGATCGAGACGGAAGACATAGACGGTGCCACCCTCGGTGATGTCCCAGTGCGTTGCCAGATCGGGCACGATCTCTGCATCAGCGTCGAGAGAAACCAGACCGCTGAAGAGATGCACCACATACTCGGCCGAGGTGCTATCCTGCACCATGGCTGGATCCAACGTGGGAGGCAGGCTGCCATAGAGCGTGAGCTGACCGCCTGTGGGTCTGCTCGGCGCGACGGTAGCGGTGGCTGTAGCGCCGGATGCCCCCTCGGGCGTCTCGGCAAGTTGGATATCCTGTAGCTGCCGATAGATGATCGAGCCGCCCACGCCGCAAAGCGCGATTAGGCCACAGAGAACCAGCAGGCCGATGACCAGAATGACAACGGTCCGTTTCGACATTAAGCAACTCCATCCTCAGGGCCATGCCAGAGCAGTGGCGCCGTCGTGGATCTGGGTTGGCGGCCAGGCTAGGGATACATGCGTCCCAGCGTCCGTGGGAAGGGAATGGTCTCGCGAATGTGGTGGATGCCGCAGATCCACGTGACGGTGCGCTCCACGCCTAGGCCGAATCCTGCATGCGGCACCGATCCGTAGCGCCTCAGGTCGAGATACCACTCGAACGCCTCGCGCGGGAGATCATGCTCGCGGATGCGTTCCTCCAAAAGCGCCAGCCGGCTTGTGCGCTGCCCGCCCCCGATGATCTCGCCATATCCCTCCGGCGCGAGCAGGTCCACCGAGAGCGATAGCCGAGGATCTTCGGGATCGGCCTCCATGTAGAAGGCCTTGCACTGGGCGGGGTAACGATGCACAAAGACGGGCTTGTCGAACTGGCTGGCGATGTAGGTCTCGTGCGGGGCGCCGAAATCCTCGCCCCAGGGTAGCGGGTCCTCGCTATCTGCCAGCAGCGACACGGCATCGTCGTAGCTGATCCGCGCAAAGGGAGGTTGGATGGCCTCAAGTGGCGCCGTGTCGCGCTCGAGCGTCTTGAGCTCTTCTGAGCGCTCGTCTAGACAGCGCGCAACGATGTAGCTGACGAACTGCTCCTCGATTTGCATGATATCGTCCAGGGTTGCATACGCGATCTCTGGCTCGACCATCCAGAACTCGATGAGGTGCCGGCGCGTCTTGCTCTTCTCGGCGCGGAAGGTTGGCCCAAAGCAGTAGGTCTTGCCAAAAGCCGCGCAGGTTGCTTCGTTGTAGAGCTGACCGCTCTGGGTGAGATAGGCTTTTTCGCCAAAGTACTCGGTCTCAAAGAGGGTCGTCGTGCCCTCGCAGGAGGAGGGCGTAAGGATCGGTGCGTCCACCAGAAGAAAGCCGTGGTTGTCGAGCCAATCGTGTATGGCCCGGATGACGGTGGCGCGCACGCGGAGAATGGCCCATTGCTGAGAGGACCGTAACCAGAGATGCCGGTTATCCATCAGGAAATCGACGCCGTGCTCCTTTGGTGTGATAGGATACTCCTCTGCAATCTGGACGACCTCGATATCGCTGACCGACAGCTCATAGCCACCAGGCGCGCGATTGTCCTGCCGTACGCTACCGGTCACGATGAGCGATGACTCTTGGGTGAGCGCCTCGACGTTGGCAAAGCAAGCCGGCGAGACGTCCTCTTCAAAGACGACGCCCTGAATCAGGCCGGTCCCGTCTCGGATGAGAAGAAACTTGAGCTTGCCCTTGTCCGTCTTGTTGTAGAGCCATCCACGAATGGTGACCTCTTGGTCCACGTGCTGCGGGATGCTATCGATTGTCACCTGCTGTGCCATGTGAGTCTCCCTCCTTGGAAGCCACGGCCTTGGGGCAACGCTATGTCGGCGTGGGAGGCAACCAAGCCTGCACCTGGGTACGCAACCCGTCCACTGGCAGTGCCTTGCGAAGGATTTCGCGCTCGTCTTGGTCGAAAGCCTCGAGCCTCCACATGCCGATCACAAAGATGGCGAGGCCCGCCACGGCCCCGGAAAGGTCGTAGCGATGTGGCAGGGCCACCAGGAGCAGAGCAGTGGGCGCTGCGCATAGGACGGTCTTCCAGATTAAGCGGGCCCAGGGCACAGGAGCGAGATATCGACGCACGCCGACGGTAAAGGGGATCAGGAGCGCCAATTCGGACGCGACCATGACGTACGACGGTGCTCGGTAGCCAATGAGGTCGATGAGCACGAGATTGGCCACGACGTTGAATGCAAGGCCAATGGCAAAGGCTAAGGTGAGGAAAGAGCGCTTGTCCAGCGCGATGAGTACGTACTGGGTCAGCGAGTTCAGGAAACCGAACGGCATGTACCAGATCATCACTGCCAGCAGCGGCGTTGCTTGGGCGTAGGCACTGCCCCCCAGCAAGAGGACCAGTTCACGGGCAAAGGCCGAGCCAATCAGAGCCCCCGGCAGCGCCACAGCGAGCAGGAGCTTGATGGCGAATTGGTAGGCACGCATGAGACTTTCATGGGACTCGGCCGCATACCGGGACATGAGTGGGAACACCGCCATGGTAAAGTAGGCAGGGATGACACCTACCGCATCGATGTACTTGTAGGCCGTGCTGTACCATCCGACCACCCGTGGGTCGGGGACGCGCCATTTGAGCAAGATGATGGCAACCTTGAAAAAGAGCGTTGCCAGCAGGTTGTTCAACATAAGCGGGTAGGAGATGCGCAGCATCTCTTTCTGGAAGCGGAAGGCGAGGTCCACGTGCGGCTGGAACAACCAACGTCGCAGCAACGCGTAGAGGACTAGCATGGTCACCAGGTTCACGCCGATGGAGACGCCGGCTAGCCCCACATAGCCGAGGCCCAGCACCAACACGCCTGCTCCGAGGGTCACCTTCAGCAACGTGGTGAACGTGGCGATGGCAGCCGGGACCGCCATCCTCTCGTGGCCCTGGAACACTGCGCTGATCGTGGCCGAGATGTTGCTGGGAATCAGCGCGATGGCAAAGAGAGCAATGGCCAGGATGGTGGCCGGTCGCACGGGCGCGATCAGGCTCTGCAGCAAGAGGAACACGGCCAGCGCCGCGATGGCGCCAACCCAGAGCAAAAGCCGGACGGCGATACCATTGCTGAGATAGCGGTTCGCGTCAGCTCGGTTCTTGGCCACCTCACGGGTGATGAGCGTGTTCAGGCCAAAGTTGGTCAGGATATCCAGCCAACTGATCAGCAGTACGGCATAGTAGTACTCGCTGGCGTCGATGGGGCCCAGGAGACGAAGCATCAACATGGCAAAGGCCATGTCGATCACGCGGTTCACGAGGTTCAGCGCGATGGGCGCGACGGTGTTCTTGGTGACGCGTTGCGCTGCTTTCTCACCCTGGCTCACCCGAAAAAAACGCAGCCACCCCCAGAGTGCCAGGAGGAGTACCAGCACTACGGTCGCGATAAAGCTGACATAGAATCCTAGCTTGACGATGTTAGGCGAGTATTTGAAGCGCACCACATGGCGCCCTTCGGGGACGACCACCGCGCGAAAGTTCTCGTTGGCGCGATAGATCTCCACTTCCTGCTCGGCATCTAATGGGTCCTCCGCGTCGGCGGGTCGGACAAAGGCTCGCCAGCCCGGGGACCACGCGTCGTTCAGGACTAGGTAGGCTGGTATGGGCGTATCGACCAGCACGGTGATCTCGTTGGCTCCGTATCGCAGGGATTCGACCCTGCCCGTGAAGCCAGCAGGCACCTCCTGGGTAGGCAGCGGAGGCGGAATCTCCAAGTGCACCTCGGTGCGAGGGTCGAACTGTCGGAGGGCGACCTTGCGCTTGGCCTCGTTCTCTTGGAATGTAGCATTGGCCACCAGGTAAGCGCGCG
>JBNGEB010000026.1:9454-18326 GCA_049975585.1 Anaerolineae bacterium | reverse complement strand
GTACCAGGCCAACGGCGACTGGGAACGATTCTGGAGGGGAACGCGCGCCGGCTAGGGCTTTCCTAGCCGCGATTTGATCGTCCGTGGGAGAACCGCTAACCATGACCTTGCCGAATTTCGTAGGGATCGGGGTACCGAGAGGAGGCACAACCTGGCTCCACGAGGTGCTCGCGAGCCACCCGCAGGTCTGGGTTCCCACGCGCCGTAAGGAAGTCGGCTTCTTTGACGTGAACTATCATCGGGGCACCGAATGGTATGCCACCTTTTTCCCTCCCGATGACCGAGCCTCCCAGTACGCGGCCATCGGCGAGATCACGGCCCACTACCTCTATGCGCCAGAGGGTCCCGACCGCATGGCATCCATGGGGACGATCCAGAAACTGATCCTGATGCTACGCCACCGCGTGGATCGTGCCTATTCGCACTACTGGCATCAAGCTCGCATCGAGAACTACCAGGGAAGCTTTGAACAGGCCCTGGAAGAGTGGCCGATGCTCCTGGACAGAAGCATCTACAGCGAGGGCATCGCGCGCTATCGGGCCCGTTTCGGCCCAGAGCAGATGCTGGTGCTGATCTCCGAAGAGGCCCATAGCGACGCGCCATCCGCAAGAGACCAACTGGCAGCCTTCCTCGACCTGGACACCGGCCTGTTCGCCCAAGACGCCGGCACCGAGCGCGTGAACGCTGCCAACGTGCCGCGCTTCCCCAAGGCCTATGCCATCGCCTGGCATCTGGACGCTTGGCTTCGCAAGGTTGATATGGATTGGGTCGTAAGCTTGGGGCGCAAGCTCGGGGCGCGCCGCATCCTGCAGCAAAGCAAGCAGCGACCGGCGATGCGTCCAGACACAAGAGCCCGACTCAACGACTTCTTTGCCCAAGAGATCCAGCGATTGGAGGTTCTGCTCCAGCGGGATCTTGCGATTTGGCGACAGGACTCTCGTTTGCCGTATCCCCTTCCGAGTGATGGCGACAATGTCCCTGCAAACGCGGCACAAGCGCCGCAGAAAGAGGAACAACCGTGAAAGCGCTACGCTTCATCAACATCCTGGCATTGGTGCTTCTGCTGGTGGCCAACTCGCTAGCGTCAGTAACTGACGTCATCGGCGGGCAGCTTACCGCCGAGGTTTCGGACAACAACCCGACGCTGTTCACGCCGGCCGGGTACGTCTTTAGCATCTGGAGCATCATCTACATAGGCCTTATCGCCTTTGCCGTCTATCAGGCCCGATCGTCCGAAGGCGCGACTCGCGTGCGCGAGCGCATTGGACCGTGGTTCGTCATCAACGTCATCCTCAACGTCGCCTGGCTCTTTGCCTGGGGCTATGAGGTGCTCTGGCTTTCGGTGATCATCATGCTGGCGCTCCTGGCTTCGCTCATCGTCATCTATGAGCGGCTTCAGATCGGCCGCGTCCCCGAAGAGGCTGCCGATGCCGGCAAAGCGGCCACATGGTCCGTTCGTGTGCCCATGAGCATTTACACAGGTTGGATCTCTGTGGCCACCATCGCCAACATCGCGGTGCTTCTTGCGAGCACGGGATGGGAGGGCGGCGCACTAGGGCCGCGATTCTGGACAGTGCTCGTGCTCCTCGCGGGCACAGTGCTAGGGTTGCTGGCCACGTTCCTCCGACGCGACCTCGCCTACGCATTGGTGGTGGTGTGGGCTTTCGTCGGCATCGCGGTAGCCCGTCCTGAAGAGAGCCTGGTAGCCGCCACGGCGATCGTAGGAGCGCTGCTCGTAGCCATCGGTGTCGGCGCCAAGATCACCGGCTGGGAGCCCAAGCCCCTTTGAGCATGATAGAGAGCCCCGCTTGACGGGGACGACGGCCCTGCATGGCGACGGCCTCGCCGATCTGCGAGCGAGGCCGCGCCGTCTCCTTCCGTGTAGCAAGGGCCATCAGGGCTCGGTGGGCTCACGGCTCCCTCAAGACGTTGCTCCGCATCTTTACATAGGCTTGGCACTTCTCTACAATAGCGCACACTTCGTCGGATGGGTGCGAGCGGAGAGCACGAGAGGCATCGGCACATTGCACGGGAGGATCAGGTGCGTCGCACAACGCTCCTCTTGATCTGTGTCTGTGTGGGACTGTGCCTAGTCGGCTGCGATGCCACAGGAAGCGGCAATCCGCTGGATGTGGTTCAGCATTTGGGCGACGCCGTCATGCCCCCCGCCGACACCACTGCCTCCGCACCGACCAAAACGGTTGCGCCGACGCCAGTTCCCACGGTAGACCTCATGGGCTGTCAGCTTTCACTAGCATACGTCGAGGACCTCACCATCCCTGACGGCACGAGCATTGCCGCCGGGGAGCTTTTCACCAAGACCTGGAGTGTGCTCAACGATGGCACGTGCCCGTGGGGCCCAGGACTGACATTGCGGTTCGTGGACGGCACGCCCTTGGGCCTGACCGACGTCGTGGCCTTGCCTGCCGCAGAGCCGGGTGACACCGTCGCCATCAGCGTGCCCATGCGTGCCCCCACGAGCCTGGGATCCCATCGGAGCAACTGGCGTCTGTCTGCGAACGATGCCTTATACGGCACGACGCTGTTCGCTCTGATAGAGGTCACCCAAGCCATTGCTTCGCCAACGCCAGAGGCATCGGCCACGCCTTCCCTGGGGCCAACGTTGACGGCACGGCCCACCGTCGTACCACCGACGTCCGCGGTCGCATTCGAGCCCAGCGGCAGTCTGTCCGCCGTCGTCGTCCATGACGCGCAGGGGTTGTGGATCACCAACCGCGCCACGGTAGACTGGCACAACGTCATCATCGAAGTGAATCCCGGCCTTTTGCGGCATGGGTACAGGGCTCAAGTGGAGCAAATCCTGGCCGGCGAAAGGATCTATCTGCCGCACGGCGATCTCAAGCGGCCCGACGGCACCACGTGGCCTCCCGAGGAGACTCCCTGGGGCATCTACATCCAGGCTGACGAAGGCGATTACTACGGGGAGCCGACCTAGGGAGAGTAGTCCATGGGCTGGCGCTCGCGTCTCGCCAAAGCGGAGGATGCCATTGCGCAAGAGCGTCTGGATGATGCTCAGCGCATCCTCGCTCGCGTGCTGCAGAACCGGCCCCGGTCAGCGCAGGCTTGGCTCCTCCTCTCACGCACTATGGGCGATGACGCCGCGCGACGGCTCTACTGCCTCGAACACGCCATCGAGGCCGAGCCTACCAGCCAAGCAGTCTCCGAGGAGCTCGCACGCCTCGCCTGGAACGGCGAGCATGTGGCCGACATCGAGGACATCGAGCTCGCCGACGTTCTTCCTGCCATGGACGAGAGTGCCCGCCCACCCAAGTGGGCCCTCGCAAGCGCTGCAGTTCTCGTGACGTCGGCGGTAGCCTTGATCGTGGCATTTGCCTTACCGTCGGACCCGCATTCAGAGAGAGCCACAATCGACCCTCCGTCGACGCCCAACTCTCCCAGCGCAACGCCTAGCGAGGCCGCAGTAGCGGAGATCGTGTCCACCGCACCACCGACGGTCGCTCCAGCAACGGCCGCGACGCCGACATCAGAACCAACGGCGACTCACACGCCTACACCGATCCCAACGCACACTTTGGTTCCCACACCTCCGGCCACAGAGATTCCGACGTCCGCAAGCGGCGAGACGGTTCAGCCCATGGGCACGGAACCCGCGACGCCTATCGCTAGCGCCACAACAACGCCGAGTCCGACAGCCTCACAAACTCCAACCGTCACGCAAACGCCAACGCAGACCGCCACGCCCACTACAACGAGTACAGCGACGCCAACAGCCACGGCCACGCCCACGAATACTGCAACGCCGACGCCCACTGCAACATCTACCGCCACTGCGACAGCCACCCACACGCCTACGGCGACTGCCACGGCAACAGCCACGCCCACGGAAACTGCGCTGCTAACCGCCACGTGGACGCCCGAGCCCTCGGCGACGCCGCTGCCGACGGCGACGAACACAGTGCTTCCGACGGCTACGGCAACGGCCACTCCGACGCCAACATCCACAGCCACGGCAACCAGAACGCGAACCGTCACTGCAGTGCCGTCAGCCACGCCTAGCCGCACACCCACGCCAACTGCAACGGCGACCGTGACCGCGACCTCCACTCAGACGTCCGTGGCACGGAGCACCCCACCCACCTCCGGACCACGATCAGGCGCGACGGTCTATATGGAGAGACGCTCATTCTTTGGGTGGCTCCTGCGACTCTTGCGCAGTCTCTAGAACGGGCGCGGTTGCGAGCCCGCCTCATCTCCAGCATAATGCCTTCGTGGCTCCGCCCAATCCACTTCATAGGGGGTCTCCACCATGTCCATCTCGCTGGGTCTCGTCGGTCTCGGCTCCTTTGGGAGTCAATTCGCCCGTCTCTTCCAGGCTCATCCGCTGGTGGATCGCGTAGCCCTTTGCGATCTCGAGCCCGATCGCATCAAGCAATTCGCCGAGCTACCCGCCTGGCAGGAGAAGCTCGACCGCAATGCGACGTCCACACGATTTGAGGACCTGCTCGATGCCGATCTCGATGCCCTCGTGGTGATCACGCAGCCATGGCTGCATGCACCCCAGTGCCTCCAAGCACTCGAGCACGGCAAGCATGTCTACAGCGCCGTACCTATCATCTCGGTTCCCGACGCCGACGAAATCCTAGACTGGTGCGACAAGCTTGTCCGCGCTGTAGAGCACACTGGGTTGCACTATATGCTGGGAGAGACCACCATCTATCGTCCGATCACCATGTACTGCAAGCGCCGTGCAGCCGAGGGCGCCTTCGGAGCCTATATCTTTGCAGAGGGGCACTACTACCACCCCTTTGATTCGCGCGGCTGCGATCTGCGCGATGTCGAGCAAAGGCGCACCGCGAGCGCTATCGGGAAGGAATGGCCCAAGAAGCTGGAGTCCTTTCGGCGCCGCGGGATCGTGGGCGGCCCCATGACCTACCCCACCCACTCGACCAGCGGCCCCATCCACGTGATGGGAGGCGTTCCTGCCACCCGAGTGGCCTGTTTCGGCACCGAGCCCATCACGGACGACGACTATTTCCCGCGCACCAACCAAGCCTACAGCAACGAGACCGCCCTTTTCCAGATGGCCAACGGCTGCGTGATGCGCATTTGCGAGCATCGCGAGATCGTCATCCACGAGGACGAGGGCTTTCGCCTGTACGGCACCGAGGGCAGCTTCGAGCACGACTCCTGGCTTACCAAGGAGAGTCGCACACCCTTGACGGTGGAAGAAATGCGCGACCCGTTGCCCAAAGAGGTGGCGTTAGCCTTCCGCAAGGCCTCTGGCGATGGCTTCTATGGAGGGCACGGCGGCTCCCATGCCTACCTCGTGCACGAGTTCGTGGATGCCGTGGCCCACGATAGGCTGCCTGCCATCAACATCTGGGAGGCCGTTCGCTACATGGCTGCCGGTGCGGTCGCCCACAAGTCGGCCCTGCGCGGCGGGGAAACGCTCAACGTCCCCGACTGGGGGGATCCGCCGGCGGACTAGCGCAAGAAGCAGCAGAACGCCTGCACTCTGACGCCAACCGTGGGCATGAGAACGCTCTCGCTCGCCCCTTTGAGCCATGTTTGACCATCGCGTGCCGTGAGTCTACACTCGCGGCACGCGTGGAAGTCGTATTCGCACCAACTCAGTAGGAGCCTGTCATGACCACCTCCCGCGAGCGTGTGATGCGCGCCCTCAACTTCCAGCCCGTCGATCGCGTGCCTCGCGACTTGGCAGGCATGCGCTCCACTGGCATCAGTGTGTTTGCCTATCCGCACCTCGTTGAGGCCCTGGGCCTGCCGTCCCGCCTCCCCAAGGCCGAGGATACCTACCAGATGCTGGCGTTGCCCGAGCTAGACGTGCTCGATGCCCTCGGCATCGACGTCGTCACCATCGCCGACGACGCCACCAACGCCTTTGATCAGCCCGACCTCTGGAAACCCTATGACTTTGGCGGACGTCTGCCCGCCGTCGTGCGCGACCCCAGCAGGTTCCACGAGGAACCCGATGGGACGATTGTGCAGGGTGGTCGCCTGCGTATGCCTCCTAGCTCGGTCGTGTTCGATGAGGCCCACGGGGGACAGCCCCTGGATCTGATGGGAGACATCCCCAAGCCGGACCTGGACGAGATCAAGCGCGCGCTGGACGCCCGCCTCCTCACCGACGCCCAGGTGGAGGCCAAGCGGGCCTTCTATCAGCAAGTCCGCGAGTCCACCGATCGAGCGGTGTTTCTGAACGATGGTGCCGTCCAGATGCCCATCGCCATCGACGGTTGGGGCGGACTCGGCGTCTTCCCGGTGCTCTGCGTGCTGGAACCCGACCACATCCGGGCCCTGCACGACATCTATGCCGAGTATACCGAGTATAATCTACGTGCGCTGCTGAGCGCCGTCGGCCCCTATGTGGACATCATCATGATGGCCGCCGATGACTGGGGCACCCAGAACACCACCATCGCCTCGCCCAAGGTCTGCCGGGATCTGTTTGTACCGTATTGGCATCGGCTCAACGATGCGGTCCACGAGGTCGCGCCGGAGACCAAGACCTTCATGCATTCCTGCGGCGCCATCTATGACGTCATCGACCTGATGATCGATGGCGGGTTCGATATCCTGAACCCCGTCCAGTGGTGCGCCGGCGAGCCCGGCTACAAGGAATGGAAGGACCGAGCGCGAGGTCGGATCGCCTTGTGGGGCGGCGGCGTGGACTCGCAGCACACGCTGCCCAAGGGCAGCGTGGACGACGTCATCGCCGAGGTGCACGAGGTGGTGAGCTACATGGTGCAAGACAGCGGCTATGTCTTTTGCAACATCCACAACATCATGGCAGAGATTGCGCCCGAGAAGGTGATCGCCATGTACCAAGCGGCCGGCGAGATCCGGGTCTAGGCTATCGAGAGGAGCATCCAGATGACCGATGAACCGCTTGTCACTGGGCTGGCGCACGTCTGCTTTGTCGTCAGCGACCCGGCCCGCTCGGAGGCGTTCTACCGGGCCCTCGGGTTCGAGCGGCGCACGCTCGCCTTCAAGTGGAGAAAGGGCTGAGACGGCGCCTCGGAGCACATCCTCAGCCCTCTCGACACCTAGACATGTCGCGTGTACAGCAACCCGCCAACAATGGCGGTGAAAGGCGCCACCGTCACTAGACCAAAGCTCCCAATGACCGTCTTGAGTACCTCAGCCGCGACATAGTTCGTGTTGAGGATCTGTAGCGGTGGGGTCCCCTTTGCCAGGAAAACCATCAGCAACGCCATGTAACCAGCCGCGTAGGCGGTGAGCAACGTCGTCACCATCGTGGACGTCAACGCTCGCCCCACCTCGAAACCGGACTTGACGAGCTCACCAAAGCTGAGATCTGGTCGCTTAAGATGCACCTCGTACATAGCCGCAGAGACGTCGATGGCCACGTCCATAACCGCCCCCGATGCGCCCACGAAAATGGCTCCCAGAAACATCCTCGTCAGGTTGAGATCTGGAAAGCCGGAATAGAGCAGCGTCTCGGAGAACGGCTGGATGGCGCCATGCAAGTTGAACGGCGGCAAGAGCAGCAGCGCCAAGCCAGCGGTCAGCGCTATCCCCAGGATAGCGCCCAGTATTGCCACGACTGCCCGAACGCTCAGCCCTCCTACGAGGGTCAACGTCACCGTCGTCAGTAGAGTCACGACGGCAATCGAAGTGACGAACGGATCCCAGCCCGCGAGTATGCCCGGCAGGAGAAGCTTCCAGATAACCACCACGGCGAATGTGAACGACAGCATGGCTCGAATACCATCCCACCCCGCGAAAGCCACTAGGACCAGGGCGAACAAGGCAACGAGGACCAGCTCGATGCTCAGGCGGTAGTGGTCATACGCAGTAGCGCTTACGATCTCGCCATCCCTCACATTCAGAACGAGGTAGGCGCGATCGCCCTCACGGAACATCTTGTCCGTTTCCATCTTGCCGATCAGCATATTGTGTGCAGAAACGGTCTGACCCGCGTATGGCCCTCGCAAGATGGTGGCTTCTAGCGCCTGCTCCCCCGCCCTCACGATACCAAACTGCTGGACATTGCCATTGTCCACGGACCTGATGCGAGCCAACGCCCTATCCACCGGCGCCTCGTAGGCGCTCCTATAGGGAGAAGGTAAGAAGGCAAGGGCAAGGCAGGCGATCAAGACTGCCAGCGAGAATAGCAATTCCCGCCGCTTCCGACCAGTGACATACGAGCCAGACACACGAGGCAATTCGCCCGGTAGATCCTTGTATCCATCAATCCCTCCATCACGTGCCAATGCAACGAATACATCCCTACACAAGGATTCGCCATTCAAAGCGATGCGCAGGGCGAAGCACGCTTCGCCCTGCGCCCCTAAAGCGAGCCGTGACGCTTCGGTCAACCTCTACAGGCCAGCGATGCGACGCATCTTGGTGTGGACGTCGGTCTGGTCATAGTAACCGTTGAACAACTCCGCACCCACACCCAGAGCAGAGGTCTGCACGGGGATACCAGTGTGCGAGTACGACGTCCAGGAGATGCCAGCCTTCTGGTTCAGGATCGTCGTCAGCTTGACCGTCAGGGGCTCGTAGCCGCCGTAGAGCAAGTAGGTGTACTCATCCGCAGCTCGCTCCTCGACGCCGAGCATTGACTCCTGGAATGCCTGCTCAATCACCTCCAGCTCCAGAGCCGAGAGGCTCAGATCCTGATCGGGAGTCGTGGTAAGCCCAAAGGCTTTCTCGATTTCTGGCAGCAGATCCTCCAGAGAAGCGTTCTCGACAGTGTGCGTCTCTTTGTACTCGGCCAGTATCTTGTCAAAGGCTTCGTACGACATGGTCTGCTTTTCAACCTTCTCGAAGAAGGTATCATACCGGGTTCCGGCAAAGCCGATGGTCATGCCGCCGGTCTCGTGGTCGCCCGTCACGACGA
>JBNGEB010000026.1:0-9444 GCA_049975585.1 Anaerolineae bacterium | reverse complement strand
GTGTCTCATCGGGATGAGCTTCGTAAAACTCGACGGCCTTGGCGACGGCATCATCCAGCTCGAGGGTGTCATGGATGGATGCGGCGGCATCGTTGGCGTGGCATGCCCAGTCGATCTTGCCAGCCTCCACGCTTAGGAAGAACCCATTGGGGTTGTCCAGAATCTCGGCGGCCTTTTCCACGTACTCGCCCAGGGTGATGTTGTTGCTATCACGGTCCAAAGCATAGGGCATCGCGGAGCTTCCGGCGATGGTGGGGTTGATGGCCCACACGCGACCAGCATCCTTGCCCAACGCCAGGAACTCTTGGCGATCGCGAACGATCGCAAAGCCATTGGCCTGGGCAATCTCGTAGACGTTCGCCTGATCCTTCTTCTTGCCGGTCGGGTACTTGATATCGCCCCCACCGAAAAAGTCATAGTCGCTGTTAGCCAGTGCTACCGAGATCCCGTAGTAGTCGTCTCGATGCGGCACATGGGTGTAGAACGCGGCAGGTGTGGCGTGGTCAATGGAGACAGTCGAGATGATGCCGACCTTCATCCCCTTTGCCTTGGCTATCTCCGAGAGGTTGGTGAAGACTTGCTCGCCCGTCTCGTTCATGCCCACGACGCCCGAGGCCGTCTTGTGACCAGTGGATAGAGCGGTGGCCGTAGAGGCCGAGTCAGGGATGACGCGGGTCAGATCATAGGTCGTGTTCATCCCCTGGCCCGGGAACGTGTTCATCACGAGCTTGATGTCCTCGGGGCGCTTGCCCTCGGTCTGCGTAGCGGCCATGTAGAGCTCCGCCGCGTTGCGCTGCGCGACGCCCATACCATCGCCAATGAACAGAAACACGTACTTGGCGCGAGGCTCGGGCGTAGCTGTGATGACCCGCTCGACCTCCTTTTCGACGACGACTGTTTCCTTGACAACCTTCTCGACGATCTGCGGCGTAGCCGTAGGCTGAGCTGGTGCTGGCGTTGCGGTGATCACACGCTCGACCGTGGCAGGCGCCGGTGCCGCGCAGCCACTGACGATCACTAGCGCGGCCACGAGCAACAGGGCAATCCGGAACCGAACTGACGTGCGCATTGCTCCCTCCATGTCTGTCCTTCTCGACAACCCACGCCCAATGCGTGAGCCGTAGACAGTATAGAGTCCCGGCGTTATGGCGACGTTAGCGGCGAGTTAGCAGCTTCTTACAGATAGGTTAAGCGAGTGTTATCGACAGCCGCCGGCTTTCCGAGATAGATGTCGTGCCGCGTACTGTAGCCGGCCCAACCCCCCGTAGGTATACTGCAGCGAGTGCGGACGACACCATCCTATGCCCAGTACACACGGAGCAATCCATGACCACTTCCCGACGCCTCTAGTACCAGCACCCCACCACCGCCACCAAAAAGCTGCGCCAATCCCAGCCGGGCGTCGGTGGTCGTGGCCTGCTCCCCGCCGATGCCGAGGCGTCCGCTGCGAGCCATGGCAACTACCAGGCACACAAAAGGGCGACACGCCGATCCTTTGAATCGTCGCGCCGCCCAAAGTCACACTTGCTCGCAGACTGTTCCGTCACACGGCTTTGGCCTCTGGGGCATCTGCCCGAATCAGACGCCCGCGACCGATCAGATCGCAGTAGCGCCCCTCGGAAGAGACCACACACAGGGCCTCCAAGCGGCTGCCGTCCTCTAGATAGAGCCAGAGGTCATCCGTGCCAAAGAGCAAGTCTCTGCTGCCGGCGATCAGATCCACCCGCCCGCGGATCTCTTCCGCTCCGGCCAGCTCGAGCGTGTTACCGCCACTCTCAAGCTGGAGGAACTCGCGGTACACATCCAGCTCGTACACTACATCAGCTAGTCTTCGTTGCCCAGAGAGGATCTGTCCGCGGCCTTCCAGTCGCTCCACCAGGCGCATCTCGCGCTTCATGGACCACCTCCTGGCTGACATTCGCTCCCAAAACACCGAGCTGGCCGGATCACGTGGCAACTCTATCGCCCCAACGTCAAAGGTCGGCACCTGTGCGCGCGTGGAGCGCCGATGCCGACCCAGATCTCGCCATCTGAAGGGCTTGCGGCCTGATATGCTTCCATTGCCACCTGCCCCGCGTGCAACCTTGCGCGCTCTTGACAATGGCCCACCATCGTTGGCTTGGGAGTCCAAGCAATCCCTACATCTCGATCATAGCATCCAGCCTCGCGCGCGTCAATACCATTGTGTAGCTGCGCCAGCCAGCCATTTGAAGCCGGGCGAAGAACAGGTAGAATAGAGGCAAGTAGGTGGCATACTTGTCGTTGGTAAGCATGCCGCCTTGGAGGATCCGCTCATAGGGATTCTCGCCCGCGACGAGGCGTTGTCCCTCGATGTACGCGTAATAGATGTCCTCGCCTTGCGTGTCAAAGCTGCAGAGTGGCTGAGAGACCCCCAGGCAAAGGCCACGATCAGGACGGACGCAACCAGCAGCGATTATGCGTCCTTGGACTTCACGGCTTTGCCTTTTCCATAGCATCGAACTCGGGCTAGCATACAGAGCTGCATGACGGCAATCAGCCAAGCAACCTGTATGCCCTACGGAGGCCATGTGAGGGCGGCGGTCATCGTCCCAACCTACAACGAAGCGGGCAACATCGTCGAGATCTCCGAGCGGGTGCTGGCCCAGCTCGGCGTCACTTGGCTGATCATCGTGGATGACGCATCGCCCGATGGCACGGGGTACCTAGCGGACCAGCTCCGTGATCAGCACCCCACACGAGTACGCGTGGTCCATCGAGCCGGGAAGCTCGGCCTGGGCACGGCCTATCGTGCGGGATTCACCGAGGCCATGGCCCTCGGCGCGGATCGCGTCATCACCATGGACGCCGACGGATCGCACGATCCAGCGATCATCCCGGCGATGCTAGCCGCCAGTGCCGACGCCGATCTCGTCATCGGCAGCCGCTATGTGACCGGCGGAGGCGCCCGAGACTGGGGATGGCACCGGCAGATCCTGAGCTCGTGGGCCAATGGGGTCGCGCACCTAACCGCCGGCCTGAAGGCTCATGACGCTACGTCGGGCTTTCGTTGCTACACGTCGGAGCTCTTGCAGCGAGTGCCGCTCGACGCGATCCGATCCGACGGCTACTCCTACCTGGTGGAGATCTTGTACCACTGCCAGATGGCGGGCGCCAAGATCGCTGAGCTCCCCATTCTCTTCCAAGATCGCCATCAGGGCATGAGCAAGCTGTCCCGCACAGAGATCCTACATGCCATCGGGACTGTGTTAAGGTTGGCATGGCAGCGTCGATGCAACGGAGCGGCTCAGCCCACGACCTACAACGATAGGCAAGGTGTTCGGCGCGATTAGAAAGGATCGATACCGAAATGCCAAGAGGCAGGGCCGTGGCAGCGCTGAGGCGCATTCGCGCCGCCATGGATAGCTATGGCAAGGCAACGCTGAGAGCCGATGTCATCGCGGGGCTGACGGTGGCCATGATCGCGGTGCCACAAGCGATGGCCTATGCGGCTATCGTGGGCATCAACCCCATGTATGGCCTCTTCACGGCCATTCTGCCAGCCATCATCGGATCTTTGTTCGCCAGCTCACGGCACACCATCATGGGCCCAACCAACGCCTCGGCTCTAATCACCGCCGGGGTCTTGTTGCCGTACGCCGCGCTGCCCAACTATGCCGAGTATGTGTTCGCCACCGCTCTCACGGCTGGCTTCCTAGTGCTGCTGATCGGGGCACTGCGACTGGGGGGCATCATCCGCTATGTATCCAATGCAGTGCTGACGGGGTTCCTGGCGGGGGCAGGGCTGCTGATCATCATCAACCAGCTCAGCAGCCTGCTAGGCGTGCAGCAACCTCACGGCGAGAGCCCCTATCGCGTCCTCTGGCATGCCATCTCACACATCCCCCAAGCTCACATCCCGACCGTGGTAACCGCCATCGTCAGCATCGGTATCCTGCTAGGGCTCCGTCGTCTCTCGCGAAAGCTCCCGTCATCGCTGCTGGCCATGGTGATCGCAGGTGGCCTCGTAGCGTTGATGGGCTGGAGCCACCAAGGCGTCCGCTTGGTGCGCGACTTGGGCATCATCGAGGGGGCCCCAATCCAGTGGCACATTCCTAGCCTGGAACTAGACCAGTTGCCGGACCTGGTGCCTGGCTCTCTTGCGGTGGCTCTGCTAATGCTGGTGGAATCGCTGTCCATCGCCAAGGCCATCGGGCTATCGAGCGGGCAACGGATCGATCCATCGCGGCAGTGCGTGGCAGTGGGGCTATCCAGCCTGACGGCAGGGCTCACCCGCGGGGTCGTATCGTCCAGCTCGATCTCGCGCACGGTGGTCAACCATGGCACGGGCGCCCGTACGCGAGTCTCGGGGGTGGTGGCAGGACTGGCGGTTCTGGCCATCACGCTCGCGTTTGGCGGGCTGATCGGCTATATCCCCATGGCCGCGCTGGCCGGCATCGTGGTGGTGTGGGCAGCCTCCATCGTGAACCGTCACCACCTCGCGCAGACGTGGGCCAGCGGGGCGTCCAGTCGCATCGTCTTGGTGGCGACGTTTCTGGCGACCATGATCCTGCCGCTGCACCTAGCCATCTATCTGGGGACGGTGCTTTCCATCGGCATCTACCTGTACGAGAGCAGCCAGCTCCATCTAAGCTATCTTCGCATCAACACGAATGGCGACATCGTCGAGCGCAAGCTGGATCAGATCCTCGATGAGCAGCCCGTCATTGCTATCGTCAACATCGACGGCGCGCTGTTCTTCGGCGCGGTAGAAGCCCTGGAGAGACGCATGGATCAGATCCTCGATGCGGGCGTGAGCGTGGTTATCTTGCGCTTGAGGAGGACCCATTTGGCAACCAGCACTGCTATCTCGGCCCTGGATTACCTCGTCAAGCGCGCGCGCGAGCTTGGCATCCTGCTACTGATCTCGGGCGTCTCTCCCGAGATGCAGGCCAAGCTAGAGGCGACGGGAGTTGAGCGCATGCTGCAGGATCAATGCGTGTTCCCAGCCACCGAGATGCTTTTCGAGTCCACCAGGCAGGCACTCGCGTATGCCCAGTCACATCCGGGGATCGCTGCCCGTCTCAACAGCGTGAGTTCCGACTAGGAGACCGAGATCTCGCCATGACGCTGCCATCGACGTTGGATTCGCCGAGCGCCCGTCCCCGCGCCACGCGGCTGGTGAGAGAGGCCTGGACGGGCGGTTGTCGTGCGTTACACGCGGGTCGCCCCCGCCCCAACACTCTGGGAGGAACACGGCTTGCCGTACCCTTTTTCCCAGCTCTGACGGCGAGGCGAGAATTGCTGGCCGGCCGCGCCCCCAATGGAGTCAACTATGATGGAAGGTATAGCAACGACGCCCAGCGGCGAGGATACGCCGGGCGAGGATACGCCGGGCGAGGATACGCCTAGCACCGAGAGCAGACGCGCCCGGCAGGCGTGGCTCCAAGACCTGCGTGAAAAAGGCACCACCATCGGCATTGCCGGCCTCTATGCCAGCGGCGTCGCCCTCACCCTCAGCCAACAACTCCTCGGCTCCCACCCCATACTCGCCCTAGGAATCCCCATCGGCACCCTCCTCGCCGCAGGAGCCACCGCCCTCCTCACGCGGCCCGCCCCTCACCTGGCGCGCGCCCTACTCGTCGCCGCTGGCCTCGCCGTCGTCGCCCTCCTCGTTCACCCAGGCGGGATCGCCGTCGCTGCCCCGCTCCTCGCCGTGCCGATCCTCCTAGCCGGCATCACCCTCAACCTCACCACCGCCATCGCCCTGGCCGTGGCCACCAGCATCCTCCTGCTGATCGTCCCCGCCCACGTCTTTCCCCTGGAACGCACAGCCCGCGCCATGGCCCTCGTCGCCATCGCAAGCAGCGCCGGACTCCTCTGGCTCGTCCTCCACCAGCTCCTGTGGAGCGTCCGCTGGGCCTGGACCAGCTATGACGCCAACCGCGCCTCCCTCGAACGCGCCCGCGATCTCCAGGTTAAGCTCTATGAGACCATGGAGGACCTCGCCGGTGCCAACGCCCAGCTCACGCGCCTCAACCAGCTCGCCAACAACCTGCGCCAGATCGCCGAGCAAGAGCGCCAGGCCAAGCAACAGTTCGTCGCCAATGTCAGCCACGAGCTCCGCACCCCGCTCAACATGATCATCGGCTTTTGCGAGATGATGACCAAATCGCCCCAAACCTACGCGGGGGCAGCAACCGGCGGCCAGGGAAGTCGCATTCCCTCCAAGCTCCTGGCCGACCTGGCCGTCGTCCTGCGCAACAGCCAGCACCTTTCCGCCCTCATCGACGACGTCCTCGACCTCAGCCAGGTGGACGCGGGCATGATGGCCCTCACGAAAGAGCGCGCCGACCTGGGCGAGATCGTCGCCGCCGCCGTCGAGGCCATCCAGCCGCTCTTTGCTTCCAAGAACCTTACCCTAGACGTAGAGATCGCCCCCAACCTGCCGCCCCTCCTTTGCGATCGCACCCGCATCCGCGAGGTGGTGCTCAACCTGCTCAGCAACGCGGGGCGCTATACGGAGGAAGGCGGCTGCTGCGTCAGAGTCGAGCGCGACGGCCCCGACCTCACCATCACCGTCACCGATACGGGCCCCGGCATCGCCCCGGAGGATCAAGACCGCGTCTTTCGCCCGTTCGAGCAGGTCGATGGGTCCCTACGGCGTCGCTATGGCGGCACCGGCCTGGGCCTAGCCATTAGCAAGCGATTTGTGGAGCTCCACGGAGGACGCATGACCATGGAGAGCGCCCCCGGCGAGGGCACCACGTTCAAAGTGCGCCTACCCATCGAGGCCCCCGCGGCATCGCAGGGGACGGCCCTGCAGTGGATCGAGCCTCAGGCGGCACACGGGGCGACTCCATACGAACCTCGCGGCAGGCCCAGGCGCCACCACGCCACCCAAGTGCCTGGCCGCATGGTAGTGGTGGAAGAGGGCCGCGCGCTGACGCGCCTGGTAAAGCGCTATATGGGGGATCTGGAGGTCGTGAGGGTCGGCAGCCTTGAGGAGGCCCGAGCGGAAGTGGAGCGCGACCCCGCAGAGGCGATCCTGATCAACGATCTGCGGGTAGGCGCAAGGCTGGAGGCGTCAAGAGACAGCGAGCTGCCGCCGTACGTGCCCGTCCTCATATGCGGCGTCCCCGCCGTAGAGGAGGCTCTGGGGGTGCCCGGGGTGAGCGGCTATCTGGTAAAGCCGGTATCACGGGCCCAGTTGGTGGCGGCGCTGGACAGGCTAGGCAGGCCCATCGAGCGGGTGCTGATCATCGACGATGAGCGCGACGCGCTGCAGCTCTTCCGCCGCATGTTGGCCAGCACGGACCGAGGCTACCGCGTGCTGCGGGCCACCAGCGCCCGCCGAGGCCTGGAGCTGCTAGCCTCCGAGCGTCCCGACGCCGTGCTGCTGGATCTGGTCATGCCAGAGATGGATGGTTTCGGCTTTCTAGAAGCCAAGGCTGCCGACCCCAGCTTTCGCGACATCCCGGTCATCCTGGTCTCGGCGCGGGACCCGATGGGACATCCGATCGTGAGCAACGCGCTCGCCGTCACCACCCAGGCCGGCCTCTCCATCCGACCTCTCCTCGAGGCGGTGGGCGCGCTGACGCGGATCTTGTCGCCTACGGCAAGGCTTGGTCCAACGCCGCCAGGAGCTGGTCCCGAGTGACGGGCTTTCGGATGAACGCGGCAGCGCCCAGGGCCGAGGCCAACTCCTCCTGCGGCATAATGGTACACACCAACACTGGGATCCCGCGCGTCTCTGGATGCTCGCGCAGTCGCCCGAGCAGCTCCCAGCCGTCGATGCCGGGGAGCATAACGTCCAGCAAGATAGCATCCGGCCGCGCCTCTACGGCCATGGCCACAACCCGATCAGGATCTTCTAGGGGCAGGGGACGGTAGCGCGTGCCCTGTAGGTAGCGATCGAACAACCTCAGGGCGTCGGCATTGTCATCCACGCAAAGGACGCGCAGCTCGCGAGGCTGCATCAGCGTCACACGGGCCAAGAGTCGAACGTCGTCAGCGACTCGTTGGTTGGAGCCAGCTTGGGCAGTGCGTACCGTCAGACTCCCCCCGAAGGCTTCCACCAAGTCCCTCGCCATGGCGAGATCGTCCTCCACGGGCACTATGGGACCATCGTCGCCACCATCCGCACCGCTCGCGATAGCTCGAACCTCGAGCCAAGCCTCGCCCTTGGCGGCTCGCGCCGCAACCTGCACCACGCCGCCCACAGCCGCACGCACTGCAGCCGTCAACAGGTTCACCAGACCCTGTCGCAAGGCGCCGAGCTGACCTGCAACTGCTGGCAGACCTTCCCCAACTTGGCACATGATGCGCACGCCGGCCGCGCGAGACAGCGGACCCACGGTGCGCAGGACTCCCGCCACCAAGTCGGCAACGGAGCTGCTCTCTTGAGGAAAGCTCTGCCGCAGCCAAGCCAGCTCCTCCGCCCGACCCTGAGACGGCGCAACAACGGTTTGCCCTCCGTCAGCATTAGCCGGCTGATCAAGGCCGTGGGCGCGCCAGAGGGCGTCGGCAAGCCACTGCACCGCCGAGTGCTCATAGCGTCGCAACTGCCGCACGCTCACGCCCAGATCCAACGCTACCTCCCTCTGCGACGACCCCTCAACAAAGCGATACGTGAGCACATGGTAGCTACGCCAAGCCGCGGAATGGGCGGGCACGTCAGGCCCTGGCTGCAGCGCCGAGATGCCGGCCACCAAAATCTCCCGCAGCGCAGCAGAGTCTCCGGACGCGGTGAGGAGACCCAAGAGCGGACTCTTCCGCAGCTTCACTGGATCGTAGAGGTATGGGAGGACATCCCGAACCGCCTCGGAAAACTCAGCCCGCGTCATCCCCTCGTCGGCGAGGCCCTCGTTCATGTCTGGTCGTTGTCCCCCGATTGTCCTAAAAGCGCACACAACGCTCCTGATTTCTGTTATACTATCAAGTGAGGTTGAGCGCAATAGGACACGTGGCGTCTTTCAGGACGTCGGAAAGGAGGCAACCCCGGCACGATCTTCTCGCGCGACGAGTTGTCGGCTAGTATCCACATGAGCCCTTATTCAAGGAGGTAAGCATGACCGCCAAGCTGAATCGTCGTGATTTCATCCGCACCGCCGCCGTTGTGGCAGGCGCCACAGCGCTGGCCGCCTGCCAGCCCGCCGCCACCCCCGTGCCAGAGCCTACCAGCGCGCCCGAGGAAAAGGCTGCCGAGCCGACCACGGCTCCAGAGACGGCGTGCCAGATGGACTGGAACCCCACGTTCCCCGAGACGCCCAAGGTCTATGATCCGCCGGTGGAGATAGCGGTGATCTGGGAACCGGGCGCCGAGTACCCCGAGGGGTATGACCGCTTTAACAACCCGATGTACAACCGCACCCTCGAGCACACCGGCATCAAATACACCATGCACTGGGAGGGCTACGGAGAGACCGCCCAGTCCAAGTTCGCCGCCGACATGGCCGCCGGCACACTGGCGGACCAGTTCAACAC
>JBNGEB010000025.1:12786-18761 GCA_049975585.1 Anaerolineae bacterium | reverse complement strand
ATCATGATGGCCTTGCCCTGGACGGCGTCGAGCTCGCCGAGGGGCACCTGGACGTCGTGCGCGCCGAGGGGCGTGTAGCCCAGGTTGCTAATCATCGGCGTCACCTGCCAGACCTGGCGCGGCGCGACGCCAGCCACCAGGCGCATCGTGAGGTGGCCATTCTGGAGCACAGCTTGCTGCGAGCGCTGCACTGTCTCGGTAAAGAGCGGCACAATGTCGTCGGCCGTCTCGACCAGGTCGGCGTCGCCGCCCGACAGCGTGCCGATCTCGTCCAGCAGGTTCTCGTTCCAGTCGTCGCCCAGCCCCAGCGCCTGGATGGCGATGCCGTGCTCGCCGGCCTCGCGCGCGAGCTTGAGGCATTGGGGCTCGTCTCCATGGGTCTGGCCGTCGGTGAGCAGCAGCACCTGGTCGATGCGGTCCTTCTCGCGGTGCTGGTAGACCTCGCGGAGGCCCAAGCTGAGGCCACGCGACATCTCGGTGCCGCCACCCGCGCGGATGCGTCGGACCTGGGAGGCCAGGCTGCCTCGACTCGTGATCCGTGTGGTGGGCACCAGGACCCGGGCGCTATCGGAAAAGATGGTGATGGACACCATGTCATCCTGCTGCATGCGCGACAAGGCCAGCTCGACGGCCTCGATGAGTCGGGCGATCTTGCTGCCGCGCATCGAGCCGGAACGATCCAGCACAAAGCCAAAGTTGAGCCGCATGCGGACCTGCGCCACCACATCGGAGGGTTGCGCCTCGATGAGCACATAGAGGAGCTGCTGCGAGTTGGTGACGGGAACGGCAGGCTTGTTGAGGGTGGCGCTGAGTTGGAGCTGTTCGGCCATGGATCACTCCTCCTTTGGGGCACTGGCCGAGACGAGCTCGGCCACGATGATCGAGATATTGTCCTCGCCGCCGGCCAGGTTGGCGAGGCGACAGAGGCGGTCGCTGGCGCGCTGCGGATCGGGCTCTGCCAGGAGGCCCTCCTCCAGGCCGTCGTCGCGGGCCATCTCCCAGAGGCCGTCGCTGCAGAGGATCAGGCGGTCGCCGGGGGACAGCGTCAGGCGATAGAGATCGGCTTGCACCTCGGGCTGGTCGCCGATGCTGCGGTAGATGAGATGCCGCTGTGGGTGGGTGTAGGCGGCTTCGGCGGAGACGCGTCCGTCGTCGATGAGGCGCTGCACCAATGAGTGGTCGCGGGTGACGCGGTGGAGGCCGGCGCCGTCCAGGATATAGGCGCGGCTATCGCCCACATTGGCGATGACCACGTCCGCGCCCAGGAGCAGGGCGGCGGTCAGGGTGGTGCTCATGGTGTTGGCGTCACGGGTGCGGGCCTGAAAGACGGCACGGTTGGCCGCCTCCACGGCTTGGCGCAGGGCGTCCTCGAGCTGGTCGGGCGAGAGGGCCTCGCCGCGCAGGTGAGGCAGCCAGGCCAGGTCGCGGAGAACGTCCCAGGCCGTTTCGATGGCCATGTGGCTGGCGACCTCGCCGGCGTCCTGGCCGCCGAGGCCGTCGGCGACTTGGAACAGAGCCAGCGGTGGACGACCTGAGGCCAGGTGCACCTGGCAGGCGACGGCGTCCTCGTTGTGGGGGCGCTGCCGTCCCACATCGGT
Organism: Anaerolineae bacterium; assembly: GCA_049975585.1. Classification (GTDB taxonomy): domain Bacteria; phylum Chloroflexota; class Anaerolineae; order UBA1429; family UBA1429; genus DAIRUQ01. Next base: position 17,163 of record JBNGEB010000025.1, on the reverse strand, counting down.
GCAGTGGCCCCAGCGCAGCGTCGTGGTCGCGGGCTTGGCGGTTGCGGCGGCTTGGTCCTGGCGCAAGTAGGTGACCAGGTACTGACGACCCCGGAAGGTGAGTTGCAGGTCGGACTCCTCAGACAAAGCGTTGGCCCCCTCGACGATGCGCACGAGCGCAGGCTCGGCGAGCTCGGCGCCACAACGCTGACAGTAGGGGACGCGCTCATCGTGAACGTGCCCGCATCGGGCGCAGGCGAGCGGGTCCTCGGCGCAATAGGCGATGGCATCGTCGGCGTGGCTCTCAATCTCGGTGATGCGAAAGCGCCCCGCCAGGATATAGCCCACTGGCAGCGGCGAGGGTGGCGCCAACTGGCGGGTGGCAAAGCGGTCCTTCGCTGGCGCAGGCTGGGCTGAGGCAGGTGAGAGCTCGGCGCCGCAAAAGGGACAGCGGTCGGCGTTGCTGGGTGCAGGTTGGCCGCACGCCGGGCAGACGGGGGTGGCTGTGGGGCTCGGTTGGCGGCGATGCAGCATACGAGCTAGCCTCCCTGGCCTTGGAATCGAAGCACGACACGGCCCATCCGGATGATGTCCCCCGCCCGCAAGAGTCGCGCCGAACGCGGCTGCAGGCGCTCGTTGTTGACGAACGTGCCGTTGGTGCTATCGAGATCGCGGATGGTGCAGCGACGTCCCTCGACGGTGATGAGCGCGTGGTTACGTGAGATGTACCCCTTGGGGTCATAAAAGTCAAGATCGAGATTCACGGCTTGGGCCCCGCCGGGGCGTCCGATGCGATGGTCGCCCGGGCGCAACGGATACTCCCAGGCGCTGTCGGATGGCTCGATGAGGCGGAGCACCGGCGGCGGCACGGTGACCAGTGCCTGGCCACAAACGCGGCAGTAGCGCGCCCCCAGCCGATTGACGGCGCCGCAGGCAGCGCAGCGGCGGGTGCGCGTGGGCTGGGCACGGGCGGTCAGAACCGTCGCCGTGCTCCTACCGGAATGGGAGACCGGCGCGGGGTGCCGGGCTTGGGTGAGGGCGTCCTCCATGTCGCGGCGGTCGCGGCGAGGCAAGCAGGCCATGAGGGCGGTCTGCATGTGCCGCGCCGAGGCATAGCGGTCCTCGCGGTCGTGGGCCATGGCCCGCTCAATGACCTGAGCCGTGTCGTGTGAGATGGCTGGGTTGTAGCGCTGAACGGGAACCCGTTCTCCGGGCACAAACGGCGGCAGCGGCGGAACGTTGGTGAGCAGGTGGTACATGGTGGCGCCCAGGCCATAGATGTCGGCGCGGGGATCGGTCTGGGCGTCGCCCCACTGCTCTGGCGAGGCATAGTTTTCGGAGCCCATGGCATAGGTGTCGTGCGACTGGCCCTGCTTGAAGACGCGGGCGATGCCAAAGTCGATCAGTTTGATGCGGCCGTCGGACGTCACCATAACGTTGGACGGCTTCATGTCGCGAAAGATGATGGGTCGCGGCTGCGTATGGAGATAGTGCAGCACCTCGGTGATCTGGATGGCCCAATCGAGCACCTGGTTCTCCAGGATGGGCGCGTTGGCGCGCTCCAAGCGGCGCTCTAAGGACTCGCCGCGAACGTACTCCATCACCAAGTAGGCGCGGCCGTTCTCCTGGAAAAAGGCCGAGACGGTGGGCAGGTAGGTGTGGCGCAGGCGGACGAGGAGATTCGCTTCCTGCTCAAAGAGCGTGCGGGCCTCCTCGAGGGCCTGCGGATCGGTGGCCGTGGGGCGCAGCTCCTTCATGGCCCAGGTGCGGTAGGCACCGTCGGGGAGATCCTCGCGGACGGCGTACACCCAGGCCATGCCTCCGCCGGCGATCAGGCGGGTGACCCGGTAGCGGCCCTTGACGATGGTGCCGGCTGGAAGGGGCTTGGTATCGGCTGGCTCTCTTGCGGCCATGGCACATCCTACTAGCGCGCACTTTGGCGCGGTGGTTTGGCTCGCTCTCTCAAGAGTCTCTACGCAAGGGGGGGTGCAGGGTTCCGGAAGGTGCGAGTGTCCGCAACCTTGTCGATCCGCCTGTGGCACGCTATGATAGGGGCGCTGCTGGCAGGGATGGGGAGGAGGCCATGCCACTCACCTGGATCGAGATCACGTTACGGCTCGTGCTTTCCATGGTGCTCGGCGGGTTCATCGGTTGGGAGCGGGAGGTGGAGGGCAAGCCCGCTGGACTGCGGACGCTGATGCTGGTCTCGTTGGGCGCGGCCATCTTTGTGCTGGCTGGCATCAATGCGTCGTTGCAGGCCGGCGAGCCGATCGACGCGCTGCGAGCCATGTCCGGCGTGGCCGAGGGCGTGGGGTTCTTGGGTGCTGGCCTGATCTTTCGCACGCGTCGCACCGTGCACCTGCTGACGACGGCCGCGGCGGTGTGGGCCGCGGCGGGTGTGGGCGTGGCCGTAGGGCTAGGCCAGTACTATATGGCCATCCTTGCCAGCGCGTTGGTGTTCGTAACGCTACGTTTCTTTGATAGGCTAGAGCAGAGGATGCTCCAGCAGGGCAAGAGCAAGGATTCGGGTGAGAAGAAAGGTGACGGGAGCGATGCTGGATAAAGCGCGAGGTATGCGGACGCTGGCCGAGATCACGACCCAGGCCGAGAGTTGGCGTGGGGGCATCGCGGCAGCCAAGGCGACGAGCGATGACGTGATCGGCGACTTGCGTCGTGCTGCTCGCGAGGGCGTGCTGTTGATCGGCTGCGGTTCTACCCACTATCTGGCTGTCAGTCTGGCGCCGTGGATGCTGGCGGTGCTGGGCGTGCCCACGCAGGCGCTCCCATCCTCGGAGTTGGCGCTGGGCGCTCACTGGACGCTGGCTTGCGGAAGGCGGGCTTTGGTGGTGGCCCTCTCACGGTCGGGCGCAACCAGCGAGACGCTGATGGCCGTCGAGCGCGCGCACGCCCTGGGATGCCAGGTCGCGGCCGTGACCTGCTACCCCGACTCGGAGCTAGCCCAGGCCGCCGACGCGGTGATTGCGTTGCCCGAGGGGCAAGAGGACAGCTTTGCGCAGACGCGCTCGTTCGCCGGGATGCTGGTCGCGACGCAGGCGCTGGCGGCGCGCATAGCGGATCGTGCCGGCCTGATGGCCGAGCTGGAGCTCCTTCCCGGCCTAGCCAGGGACGCGATCTATGAGGCAGACGATCTGGCGCAGAGCCTCGCTGAGGAGCGATGGAAGCGCGTCAGCTACCTGGGCTCCGGATGGCTCTATGGCCTGGCGGGCGAAGCGATGATCAAGATGAAAGAGATGGCCTTGGCGACGGCGGAGGCCTTTCACGCCATGGAGTTCCGGCATGGACCCATGGCGCTAGTGGACGAGGATCACCTGGTGGTGGCGCTGCTCTCGGAGGGCATGGGTCGCTACGAGGAGGGCGTCCTGGCGGATCTATGCCAGCGTGGCGGCCAGATCGTGGCGCTTTCCTCGCAGACGCCGGCCTATCATGAGGATTATGCAGCGTGGTTGCAGGTTGGCGCCGACCTCTCCGAGCTGGCCCGTCCAGTGCTGTATCTGCCATTCGTCCAGTTGCTGGCGTACCACCGGGCCATGCTGGCGGGCCAGGACCCGGATCGACCGCGCAACGTGGTGATGGCCATCCGGCTGGCCGGGACGGCCATGGAGACCGCGTCCAGCGGCGACGCGCAGGAGGGCGCATGACGCACGTCGTCCGTAAAACGAGCTATGATGTGGTGGTGGTGGGAGAGCTCAACGCCGACATTATCTTGCGGGGCGACGTGGTGCCTGCCTTTGGCCAAGTCGAGAAGGTAATCGATGACCTGGATCTGTGCGCGGGCAGTTCGTCGGCGATCTTTGCAGCCAGCGCCGCACGCATGGGGTTGCGGGTGCGGTTCATCAGCAAGGTTGGCGATGACCTACTCGGACACTATTTGCTGGGCGAGCTGGAGGCCGTAGGGCTCTCGCCGGAGCATGTCATCGTCGATCCAAGCATCAAGACGGGGGCCACCGTGCATCTGTCCACTGGCCAGGATCGCGCCATGCTGACCTACCTGGGATCCATGGCGGCCATCACCGCGACGGACCTACCCTCGGATTGGCTGGAAGGCGTGCGGCATCTCCATGTGGCTAGCCCGTTCTTGCTACATGGGCTCCGTCCGCACATGCCGACGATGATGCGGGAGGCACGGGAGGCGGGCCTCTCGGTGTCACTCGACACCAACTGGGACCCGGCGGAGGGATGGTACCTTGGGGGTTTCTTTGACCACCTCGATCTGTTCCTGCCTAACGAGCAAGAGCTGCTGGCCATCGCTGGGGAGTCGGACTTGATGTCCGGGTTGCGGACCGCACTGCAGCTCGTGCCGCTGGTGGTGGTCAAGCGGGGCGAGCGCGGAGCGCTGGCGGCTACCGAGGCCGAGCTCGTGGAGGTACCGGCATATGA
>JBNGEB010000025.1:8180-12776 GCA_049975585.1 Anaerolineae bacterium | reverse complement strand
GACCGAGGTGGATCCCACCGGCGCCGGCGACACGTTCGACGGCGGCTTTGTGGCGGCCTGGCTAGGCGGCGAGCCGCTGCAGCGGTGCTTGGCGCTGGCATCGGCATGCGGCGCGCTTACGTCTACGCAGGCAGGGGGCTTTTGCGGGCAACCGACGTGGGATGAGGCAACCGCCCTTGTGGACGCGGAGGCGCGACGGGCTACTGCCGCGGCGGGGGAGGGCTAGGGGTATCTGCCTCGTTCCAGGCAGGCGGCGTCCATGGCGGCCAGGTTGTCGGGGGGCGTTCGCGGCGGGAGGTTGGTGCCCTCGCGCAGCACAAAGGTGATGGCGGCCTGCGTGATGAACGCCATGAGCTTTTCGGCGTAATCCGGATCGACGGCGAGATCGAGGAGCATCCCCTGGCCCCGCAGCGAGAGCGCGGCTCTCAACGGGCTGTCGGAGCCCGGCGGCGTATCGTCGGCGACGTCGACAGGACGTCCATCGAAGATGCGATCAGGTGCGAGGAATCGCTTGGCGACTGAGCCCGAGCGCGTGCGCAAGCTCCATCGCGATCTGTGAGAGTTCTTACGGCAGCAGTCGGCGGTCCTGTCGTAGCGGGACCGCCCCGTTCGCCCGGCCTAGCTGAGTCGGGCATCGCGTCGCTTCCGCCCTCTGGCGCCAGGCGCGCCCTCGACGGATTTCTCGGCCTGGAGCTCGCGCAGTCGTGCCCGCAGCCGACGCAGCCGGAAGAGGAGCCCCTCCGCCTCTTGGCGATCCCTCTCGCGATGGATGACGAGCTCCAGCGAGGCTCGCGCTGCGCCCGTCCTGGCCGGCGGCGTCACGGTGCGCGTGAGGGCGTTATCGGGGAGCGCGGCGGCCTCGGTGAGGCGCTGCTCCACCGCGTCCAGCAGTGGGTCGCGCGGATCGAGCCCCAGCTTGAGCATGAGGATGGCGATGGTCCCGGCCATGAGCGGGCCATAGAGCTCGCACGCGTCCCGCAGGCCGAGCAAGGCGTCAGGGCCGAGATCGCGACAGGCCTCTGGCTGGCCTAGGGCCACATGGTAGGCGACCGCGATGGCTGGGTCCTGGGGGAGGGTGCCTTGGCGCTGCAATACCTCGGCGGCGGCTCGACGCGCGCGCAGGTCCTCGCTGGTGAGCACGGCGCCTAGCCGCGTGAGCAGTACCTGGTGGTGCGGGAACAGCAGGGCCAGGGCGGCGACGGCGCGTCCCTGGCGGCGGTCGTCGTCGGACGCTAGATCTGCGAGGAGGTTTTCCGTCACCTCGGGCTGCAGATCGGTGATGAGGGTGGCCAGCTCTGGCGAGAGCGCGGCGTCGAGGGATGTACGGAGTCGCTGGTGGACCAGCTCAGGCTGACGGGCAGCACGGACGCGGATGGCGCCCGCAGCGGCCTTGCGAACGGCGACCGCGGGATCCTCGCGAAGAGCTTGGAGCAGCGGATCCAGCGCGGCGTCGACGTCTAGACGGGCGGCCGCCAGGACTAGATCGGTACGCGTTCCCGCGCGTTGTTCGGCGGGCCCTCCGGGGGCGCCCGCGCTCTCCTGCGCGGCGCGGAGCTCGGCGTCGAGACGGCGATGGATGGCCAGCGCGGCGGGTTCGCCCAATGTGGCCAAGGCGGTGGTGGCGGCCCGGCGGATGTCGGGGGACGGATCGCGCGTGAGGGCCTCTACCAAGGCCTCTGCCGCCCGGACGGGTTCCGCGCCGCCCTCTGACCGCCGTCCGAAGGCGGCGGCGCGCTCGACCAGCTCCTGTCGCGAGGCTACGCCCAGTTCGGTCTCATCTTGGGCGTCGGCAGCGTGAGCCACCGCGGCGCGCAACGCCTGCGGAGGGAGCGAGGAGCCTTCGGTGGGCTCGGGAGGGGCTTGTTCTTGAGAGGCTGCCTGGTCGGCCTCGGTCTCGCCTAGCTCCTGGGGTTCGGCTGTGGCGGGCTCCTCTGGGGCCTCGCTGGCCTCGGCCTCTTGCTCCTCCTCGGGTGTGGCCTCAACGGTATCGATGTCGGCAGGGCTTGCGGGCTCGGATGCTACCTCTGGGGTTCCCACGTCCTCTGGCTCGGCGGGAGCTTGGGCGAGGTCGGTGAGCAACCTCTTGAGGCGTGCTACCTGATCGGACGGCGCTTGAGGGATACGACGCTCGATGATCTTGACGCCGGTGTCGCCGAGGAGCCGAAACGAGGTGAGGATGGTGTGGTAGGGCAAGGGAAGGGCGCCGCAGGCCATGGCCACCATGGTCGAAAGCGACTGGGTCAGCGCGACGAGCGCCTCTTGGGGTTTGGCTCCCGCGTCCTGTGGGGCGTCAAGGATGCGCGAGGCGATGGCGGCGAGAACCGGAACGATGGCCTCGGCGGTTTCTGGCTCCATGGCGCGCAGCAAGGGGGGCACGGAATGCGGTCGCACCAGCAGCTCGCGAGCTATGGCTGCGTCGGGGCCGGTGCCGCTGGCTGAGGCTACTAGCGCGTGGATGGCGGGTTGCTCCTTGGCGCGGAGGAGCTCTTTCACGAGGCCCTCGCGCTGCGCCGGCGGGGTGGTCAGGCTGCGTTGGAGAAGCGACGGCACGGCACCGGCGGGAATATGTTGCAAGGCCTCGAGGGCGAGGTCCGAAAAGGGCTTGTCGGCGATGACGGCAGTGAGAAGCGACCAGCTCGCCTCCACGGGCTGAGCTTCCAGCAGATGCCGGAGGGGCTCTCGGTCCTCGGCGGCGAGGGCGTCTAGGGCGCGCTGGACGGCCTCTGGCGGGTGGGCGCCCGTCGTCGGCGATGCATCGGTCATGCAGTGGCCTCCCTTTGGCCTCCTCGCGGCGCGAGGCCTGGGGCACGCGGTGACTGGAGACGATAGCCCGGGCGGGACGCCATCGGTACCCCACGTCACGCGCACGGTCAGTGAACGCATTCTAAGAGGCAAAGGGGGAGTGTCAAGGGTCGCTACGCGGGCTTGAAGCCGGTTCAAGACTTGAGATAGATGCGCGCATGGGGTGTCTCGGCGCGCTGCTATGGTTCCTTCTTATCCAGGACGAGCGAATAGGTCGGGGGCATCTGCATCACGTAGGGGCACTTGTCGGGGCCGGGGCAGGCGTGTCCGCAGCGGCTGGGATCGCACGTGGCCATAATCTTGGCTTGCGCGGCGTGATCGTCTCGCAGGCGCCCCTTTTGCGCGAGGTACAGGATCATGCCCTCGATGGCGCTGGGCTCGACGTCCAGCGCGTCGCTCAGGTCGGCGAGCGTGCGGGGGCCGTCAGCGTTGCGGATTTCGTCCAAGAGTTGTCTGAGCATGGTGCCGCCTCTCTATGCGTTGACTGGGGCGAGATCGAGGGGGGATCGACCTCGCCCCAGTGGGGGGAGATATCTAGCCGAGGCCTAGGAGTTTGCCGCCCTGGAAGATGAGGAACGCCATCAGCCAGGCCAGCGCGAGCTGCCCGACGATGCTGAACCACATCCACTTGGCGCCCAACTCTTGCCGCTCTGCCGCCACGGCGACCATGCAGGGCGTGTAGATCAGGACAAAGACCATAAAGGCGAGCCCCGCCAAGGCTCCGTGACCGCCGCTGGAGGCCTCAAAGCCCCTTTCCACGGCGGCCATCAGGGTCGTGGGTTCGGCCTCTTCTTCCCCCTCGAACAGGTCGATGCCCACGATGAGCGGAAGCGACTTGACCGTATCCCATAGGGCTCCGAAAAAGCTGGTGATGATCTCGCCCACGTCCTCAAAGAAGGTGGTGGATTCGGCCATCTCCTCCGCTGCTTCCTCGGCGCCGTACACCTGCGCCATGGAGCTGACGACGACCTCTTTGGCCACAAAGCCGGTGATCAGCGAGCCGCTTGCTTGCCACTCGCCAAAGCCGAGCGGCTTGAAGACCGGCGCTACCACTCGCGAGACGCCAGCAAACAGGCTGTTGTCCACGCTCGCGTCGGCAAAGGCGCCCCCGCCGCCTAGCGGAACCGCCAGCAGCAGCCAGATGACGACGCTGGTGCCCAGGATGATGGTCCATGCTTTGCGGACGAACGCGCCCGTGCGCTCCCACATGTGGAACCAGATGCCCTTGAGCGTCGGCATGCGGTAGGGCGGCAGCTCCATGACGAATGGGGACTGTTCCTTGCCCTTGAACAGGGTGCGCTTGAGGATCATGCCTACCACGATGGCCGTGACGATGCCCAGCAAATATAGGGCAAAGATCACGCCGCCCGTGTTCTCTGGGAAAAAGATTGCGGCGAATAGAACATAGACGGGCAGCCGTGCGCCGCAGCTCATGAACGGCACTAACAAGCCCGTGAGGATGCGGTCCTTTTCGTTCTCCAGCGTGCGCGTGGCATAGAGGGCGGGCACGGTGCATCCAAACCCGATGATCATTGGCAGGAAGCTCTTGCCGTGTAGCCCGAGGGCGTGCATAAGCCGGTCCATGACAAAGGCGGCGCGCGCCATATAACCCGAGTCTTCGAGGATCGCGAGCGCCAGGTAGAGGGCCATGAGCACCGGCACAAAGACCAGCACGCCGCCCACGCCCGCGATGATGCCATCCACGAACAGGCTCTCCACCCAGGTGCCGCCTAGCCCCAAGAGCTCCAAGATGGCGACCACCCAGTTGGTGATGGGGCCGCCAATGACGCCGTC
>JBNGEB010000025.1:0-8170 GCA_049975585.1 Anaerolineae bacterium | reverse complement strand
CCACCCAGTCCAACATGGGCGAAGCGACGTCGGTGGTGAGCTTGAAGACGATCCACATCATGGCGAGAAAGATGGGGATGCCGAGGATGCGATTCGTCACAATCCTGTCGATGCGGTCCGATAGCGTCAGGCGGTCCGTGGACGTCTGGTGCACCGTCTCGCGCACCAGGCCATTGATCCACCCGTAGCGTCGGTCGGCGATGACCGTGTCCACGTCATCACCATAGATGTCGCCGAGGTGGGCGACGCTCCGCTCAGCTTGCTCTAGGATGACGCCCGCGTTGGGCGTGGCCGCCACCTTGTTGCGGATGTCACTGTCCTCTTCCAGCAGCTTGATGGCGAGCCAGCGGCTGTTGTATCGCTGGGTGAGATCATCGTTCTCCTCAATGAGGGCTTGCAGCGACGCGATCTCCTGCTCGACCTCTTTACCATAGTCCACGAGGCTCACGCCGCGCCCAGAAAGACGTCGGCTGTAGGCCATGCTATGCGAAGCCATACGAAATCCCTCCCTTATGCTGTGAGACAGCCGGCTAGGCTGCGGTTGTGACCGGTATGCTGTCGGCGAGGACGGCCTTGAGCTTGTCGAGGCCGGTGCCCTTGCTGGCTACCGTTGGCACGACGGGCACGCCTAACGCCTGTGAGAGACGGGGCACGTCGATCTTCAAGCCGCGCATTTCGGCCATGTCGCTCATATTGAGCGCGACCACGACCTGGACGCCCATCTCGAGGATCTGGACTACGAGATAGAGGTTGCGCTCAATATTGGCGGCGTCCACGACGACCAGGACGAGATCGGGTTGCTCGTTGATGACGAAATCGCGCGCGATGACCTCCTCCATCGAGTAGGCCGTGAGGCTGTAGGTGCCAGGCAGGTCCACGATGGTATAGGGCGTGCCGTTGTGCAGCCAGGTGCCCTCTTTCTTCTCGACGGTTTTGCCGGGCCAGTTGCCCACGTGCTGCCGCGAGCCGGTGAGGGCGTTAAAGAGCGTGCTCTTGCCGGTGTTGGGATTGCCGGCTAGGGCGATGGTGTGTTGGGTTGTCATGTGGTGATTCTCTCCATGCTACTGGTGTGGGACTCTGCGCTAACAGGGCTCCACAAAGATCTTGAGGGCCATGCCGCGCCCCAGGGCCAGACGTGAATCTTTGACAGCCAGGAGTAGCGGTCCCTGTGTGCTATCGTGAAGGACGCGGACGGTCATGCCCAGGTTCAGACCGAGATCGGCCAGTCGCTTTCGTAGGCGTTGGCCGCCATGGATCGCGATGAGGCGAACCTCTTCTCCGGGGGAGGCCATGGCCAAGGGCATCATAGGGCGCCTCTCATTCCTTGATCTCCACGATGACCTCGTGGGCCTCGGACTTGCGGAGCGATAGGCTGTACCCCTTGACCGTGAATTCGATGGGGTCGCCCAAGGGCGCGACCCGCCTGACGGTCACAGGGGTGCCAGGCACCAAGCCCATGTCCATCATGCGCCGCTTGGCTGGGCCCAGGCTTCCTACGCGAACGACGATGCCCTGCTGGCCCACGCGTAGGGTGTCCAGTGTGACTTGGTGCTCGCCATGTTCGATGTCTCCTGTTGCGTTATAGAGGGAACCGGCGTTGGGGTGGGATGCTTGGTGGCCTCCTTTCTCTCGATCTTGATGAGCCGGGCCAGGTCGCGCGCCAGGGTTATCGGCGTATCGGCGGCCTGAACCAGCACGCTTGACTGCGTCATTGCCAGCATCTTCAGGGGTGCGCCGGGTCGGATGCCGTGCTCTTCAAGGAACGCGCGCTCAGCGCCCTTGGCCTCGCAGCGAAGGACGTGGCCGGCGTCACCCGCGGATAGTGTCGTGAGCGGCACCGCTGTCCGAGGCTGCAAGTCACCGTCCGTGCCCGGTATGGGTTGGCCTCGCGGGTTGACGTGAGGATGTCCCAGATAGGCATCCAGCCGCTCAGCGAGGCAGGCCGGCGTCGCGTGCTCCAGATTGCAGGCGACATCGTGGGCCTCGTCGTAAGCAAAGCCCAGCTCGCGCACGAGAAAGACCTCCCATAGCCGATGGCGGCGCAGGATGGCCAGGGCGCGACGTTCGCCGTCCTTTGTGAGGGAGGCGCCCTTGTAGGGGCGATAGATGACGAGGTCCAGGTCCTGGAGCTTGCGGCACATCTCGTTGACCGAGACGGGCGAGACATCCAGCGCTTCGGCCAGAGACGAGAGGGGCACGGGATCATTGCCCTGCCGGAGCCGGGCGATGCTCACGAGATACATCTGCATGCTGTCGCTGAGTGCGTTCATGTCGCTGGACATTATACATGCCTTTGAATAGGACGCAAAAATGATTAGGCTGACCTTATTATACGAGATCGTGGGCGGCTGTCAAGAAGGGCGAGTTGGGGCGCGACCAACGGGTCTACCGCGATCATCTCTGGGGATGCAAGACGCCCCTGAGAGGCGAGATGCCTCCCAGGGGCGTTGGTCACGGGCTGGTGTGCAAGCTATAAAAGCGATGGCTGGAACGCTTCTAGCCTGCTCTTGGCGGCTAGGAAATACTCCTGATCAACTTCGATGCCAATGAAGGATCGGCCCATCTCTAGGGCAGCGACGCCCGTCGACCCTACGCCCATGAAGGGATCGAGCACAACGTCACCTTCATTGGAAGCGATCCTTATTATGTGCTTCAATAGGGCAACTGGTTTCTGTGTTGGGTGTTTCGGGTTCTCAAGCCGCTCATTTCCCATGCAGATCGGACCTTCGTAGAAGTTGTGCATTTCGGACTGTTTGCCAAAGTTCCACGTATGTCCCCTGTTCCACATACATACAAGCATCTCGCAGCTATTGAGGAAACCGGCCTTTCTGAATTTGGGGACGGGATTGGTCTTGTGCCATACGAAAAACTGAAAGGTATCAAAGATGGGGTCGTAGATCTCGTGCCATCTGCCGATGAGATTGTATGAACAGAAGGCGAACAGATTACCGGTCGGCCTGAGTATCCTGAGGAACTCATCTTTGAGATCAGCCGGGTCAAAGTCCTTGTCCCACTCTGCAACGTCGTTGTTGATGTCCGACCGCCAGTCAAACTTCATGTTGCCCGTGGAGTACTTGCTCAGGTTATAGGGCGGATCGGTTAGGATCAAGTCTACCGAGGCATCCGGCATAGTAGGCAGATACTCGAAACAGTCTGCCCTGTGGATCTCATGTCGCTGTATCATCCGAGGTATGCCTTTCTTATGGTTCTCAGCGCTTCTCTTATCAGATGAGCATTCCGCTTGTATTCGTCGATTACGATTGCATAGCCACGGTCGCTGCAACATACGAAATCCCAGAAGTCGCTTCCTATCAGCAGTTCCTCTGGCGAGAAGAACTGGAGTACTCTCGTCTGCTTCCACTCCTTCCCCTCGCCAAATCGGTTATATGCAGTTGCAAAGTAACATTTTATGTCAGTATCTACAGGCAGCGTGTTCGAGAGGATCGCATACTGTTCAAAGATCGCTTCCTTCTCTGAGCGTGCCTTCTTATTGTCCAGATCACCTCCGATCTTGAGCTCGATAAGGTAATGCGTGTTCGTCTCTCGATCAACGAGGTAGTAATCGCTCACATGGGTCTTGATCACCGGAGCCGCGGGTCTGGGCACTTTCCGTAGCCGTTGATAGTGCGCCAAGTCTGGGCAAAGCGGATTGTTGGTGTTCTTGTAGGCCTCCAGAAGCTCCGCTATCAGACTGGTTTGCTCCGGGTAAAGAGGCCCTGTGACTTCTCGGTGCACTTCATAGAAGAGTTCGGCTATCCCGATCGCCATCGCCTCGAGCATGTTGCCTAGTGAGCTGTCCAGTGAACGCACAAGCGCGGTGTAGTACTGTATCTCTTCACCGAGCGCAGCAATGAAGACGTTGTGGATCTTCATGTTGATGGTGCCGTTGGGATCGTCGACCTGCGCTATGTGCCGGTCCTCGAACCCATTGGCGTACGCTGTAACAGAGCTTTTGACGATTTTCCGAATGGAAGTCTCAGTATTGACCTGCCTCATTTGCATCAATCGGTCTGTCCTTCACGTTTCGTCCCGACCTGTGAACAGAAGGCTAGAGCCGCCTGCGGGCGAGAAGCGGGCACGAATCTCATGCTACTAGCCTCTTGACCATTATACAGGGGCATCGCATAGCCGACAAGGCACCGTGGGATGGCCCTGGCACTAGCTTCTCGCGTCAAAAGGCAAGGCTCGCCGTGTCGCTAGCGTCTCATCGCGATGTCCGACTGTGAGGCGTACATGGCGACTACCTTACAGACGTCGCTACCTCTCCAGCCCCAGCCGGAAGAACGCGTTGGCGTTGTCGAACAGCCATCCCGCCGCGATCTCGCGGGCCTCGTCCAGGCCGAACCACTGATCCTCGATCATCTGCGCCAGCGCGATGGCGATATTGTCGCGGGCGATGCTGGCGTGGGCCCAGGCCCGATCCGCGTTGCCCCCAAAGTCGGACCCGTAGCCATGCACCTTGGCGTGGGGCACTGCCGAAATGACCTGCCGGAGCATCCGCTGGCAGTAGATGGGATCGATGATGTTGGCCCAGCAAAAGTCGATGGCCACGTTGGGATAGTTCTTGGCCAGGTAGATCAGCTCGCCGTCGTACGGCCAGTTGGCGTGGAAGAGATCGAACTGTACCTCGCGATGCAGCTCGATGAGCTGCGTCAGATGAACGGCATTGGTCTTGGTGATCTCGTTGCGGATGCCGGCCATGTGGCCCGTGTGGATCTGAACGGGCAGGTCCAGATCGCGGGCCATGCGCATGAACGCGTGCATGAGATAGTCATCGAGAGGACGCGTCTGGTCCGGGTAGGCGGCAGAGCGGCGCGGGTCCTCCATGAACCAGTTAAAGACGGCCTCGGCCTCGGCGCGGCTGGGGTTGCCATAACTGATCTGCCGCGTGTAGGCGCTCTGGTCCTTGAAGGCGACGGCGCCGGCGTCCTTGAGCACCTGGAAGGCGCGACGGCAGGCATCCAGGTACTCGTCCAGCGAGGTGATGGTGATCCCAAAGGCCTTCTCGAGCTGCGTGTCGGCGACCGACTGGCGCGAGCGGATGGCATGCAGGGCGGGCAGCGAGATGATCATGCGTCCGCGCGGGCTGAGCTCGTACGAACCGTCCATCACCTTGGCGAGGGGCGGCCAGACGTCCTCCAGGCGGGCGACGATCTTGGCCTCCTCGAGGATGCTGTCATAGGTGTCGCAGTCAGTCAGGTCCAGCAGCTTGTCCTGCATGCGACGCGCCGCTTCCAGCGTGACCTCTTCCTCGCCGTAGAACTTGGCGAGGACGCGGCGGGTCACCTGGGCATAGCCGGTGTGGCAGGTGCGCTTCCAGGCCCGCTCGAACACGGGCCAGCGCTCCTCCCAGGGCACCTTGCGGTCCTGCATGCGCTCGATGTCGGCGTCCGAGGAGGCGCTCTGGAGGTCGCTGGGGAAATAACCGTTGACCATCACCTGGAGCGGGTCCTCGTACTTGGGGCCACATTCGCCGGTATGGTCGTGGCAATCGACGACGGGGAGGTCCTCGACATAGGCGCGGAGGGCCTCAAAGCTGGCGGCGTTGGTGCGCATGATCGGCTCCTTTGGATGGCGCGTGTTGACGCTACGCCCCGTCGAGCGTCGCGCGCATGGCGGCTAGCTTGCGAACGTGGCTGCGCTCCTCGTTGGCGATCTGGTCCACCAAGGGCCGGTTGGCCGGCTGGACGAGGTCGCGCAGCGTGAGGAAATAGAGCAGCGTCTGCTGCTCAAAGGCGATGGCCTGGGTCAGCATCTCCTCCAGGGAGGCGCCAGAGTCGATGGTCTTTATGGGCTGATCCTTGCCCGTGAAAAAGGCGCGATCCACGGTGGCCTCGATGTAGGCGATGGCCTCGTCCCACGTGGTGGGATCGACCTCGGTGGTGACGACAGCGCCGACCAGGCTGCGAAAGGTCTCGCGATGCTGGGCCTCCTGCTCGGCCAGGTAGTTGAACAGATCGCGGGCGGAGCCGGACTCGGCCTTGGCAGCGGCCTGCTGGTAGAAGGCTTCGCCGCGGGTCTCGGTCTGCACGGCCAGGTCGATCAGATCGTCGCCGGTCAGCAGGATGGACATGGAGCATTCCTTTCGTTGAGACGTCGCTAGCGGTGTGGAAACAGCAGGCTCGCGATCAGTGCCAGGCAACCCGGGTTGGTTGGAGCTGGCACGGGCTGCGGCTCGGGCGCGATGACGTCGCTGGTCTCGTCGGTGTAGGCGCGCCAGGCGTCCACGCGGCCGGCTCCCTGAGCGTTGGCAGGCGATCCCAGATCGATGGCGGTGCGCATCAGGCGCGACTTGATCTGCAGGGGCGTGAGGTCCGGCTCGGCTTGCAGGAGCAAAGCCGCTAGCCCGGCGGCGTGCGGCGTGGCCATGCTGGTGCCCGACGACGCCGTGTACCAGTCGTCGATGGGCGTGCCCATGGTGGTGGCAGCCGCGCGCGGCGCGATGATCTCCACGCCGGGCAGGACGACATCGGGCTTGGTGCGGCCATCGGCGGTGGGGCCGCGTGAGGAAAAGGTGGCGATGCGATCCAAGTCGCTGGCGGCGCCCACGGTAATGACGCCCGCCGCGCACCCCGGCGAGCCGACGCTATAGGGCGTCGGACCGTCATTGCCGGCTGCCACCACCACGGTGATGCCGCGCTCCACGGCGGCCTCGCAGGTTTCGCAGAGAGCGTCGGTGCCGTCACACGGGCCCGGGCCGCCCAAGCTCAGGCTGATGACTTGGACGCCTTGCTCGACGGCCCACTCGAGGCCCATCATCACGTCGCTCATCATGCCTTGGCCGTCGCCACGGAGAACCTTGGCGATATAGAGCTCGGCGTCGGGGGCCACTCCGCGGTAGTGGCCATCGCTCATGGCGCCCGAGCCGGCTGCGATTCCTGCGCAATGGGTGCCATGGCCATGGCGATCGCCCGGGCCTGTCCCCGTGAAATCGGCAGCGTCTATGATGCGCCCGGCAAAGTCGGGATGATCAAAGTCGATGCCGCTATCGACAACGGCGATGCGGATGCCCTGGCCGGTGAGATGCTCTTGCCAGAGCATCGGCACGCGGATATGCGGCAAGGAGGCATCGAGGTAAGCGTGGACCGGGAGATCCGGGTATATCTGGGTGACATCCGGGTCCGCTTCAAGGGCTTTGATGCCCTCGACGGTGGCGTGCATATGGACAAAAGGGCGTAGATGATAGCGGTACCCTTGCCGCACGCCTCGCAAGGGTCCCCCGTGGCGCATGATCCTCTGGCGGCTGGCATAGCGCACGATGAGTGGCAGCTCTTCGGAGGGGTCATGGACGGCGTCCAGCGAGCGCAAGAGGCGCCGGCTCAGCTTGGGGTGGTCCTGTTGCACGTGCTACCTCCCCAGGGCTTTGACGGGGCCGTCGATCTCGATGCTCTTGACCCAGTGCTTACGCGAGAGGTCGAGGGCCTCCTCGCCGGTGCAGCGGACGCTCAACGAGTTGGTCAGGCCGAACTGTCGCCGGACCCGGACCCCAGAGCCTCGGAGGGTCTCGCCGCGCTGCTTGACATCGCCATCAACGCGCACAATCAGATCAAAGGTCTGGTTAGGATGATCCTTGCAGGCGGCGCGCAGATTGCTGGGCATCTTGGGCATGCCTGCTCCTCCTCTCATCGTGTCATATATCGCTGGACCGATGATAGCCGCGGGCACGCGAGGGGTCAAGGAATCGCGCGGGCATTGTCGATGACGTTGACGATACGATGCTATCCGTGGTACGCTAACACGAGAAGGCGGTGGCGCATTCGAACGTCGTCATCCTCCGTGCTACCCAGGATGCGCTTGCAGCAAGGAGGGTTCGATGGGAAAGAGACGTGGTTGGCTGGGTGTTTTGGTGTGCGTGGGGTTGGTGGTGACGATGTTGTCCGTGCCGGCCGCGGCGCTGGCGGCTCCTCCGGCGGAGGCCATGGCGCCGCCCGTCTGGGGGTCGCCGACGTACGTGACGGCATGGGCTGGGCTTCGGTTGCGCGAGAGCGCCAGCTTGAACGCACCGATCATCTTGACCATGTATCATGGTGAGACGGTGTATCCGTCGACGAGCGTCGTCTGGAACCAAGGCATTGCCTGGCGATGGATACGCGTCTGGCGGTGGGGGCGCTGGTACCAAGGATTCTGCGCCACCAAGTATCTGGCGACGGGATACAGCGGCGGGCCACCG
>JBNGEB010000024.1:11260-18894 GCA_049975585.1 Anaerolineae bacterium | reverse complement strand
GCCCAGTTGCGCAGCATCTGGAGCCAGGAGGTCCGTCCGGCAAGGCAACCGGGCACGATCACGCTGCAGTTCCCGGTGAACAGCTCCGAGCCAGCGATCACCACGATTATAATGCCCACCGGAAAGACGGCGGCGAACAGAAACTTGGCCAGTCCCGGGTTCGCTGCCGCCAGTGCTGGGCTGCCCTTGCCCACGACGATGGCGGTCAGCCCACCGACGGCGATGTAGGCACCGGCGAGGAATCCCAACACGAGCATTCTCGGTATGCTCAAAGATGTTTTGCTGCGGGCTGCCTGCTCGGCTGCCACAACGATCTCTGCGGGTTTTCGGAAGGCCATGCTAGCTCCTTCGTGGTCGTTCGCAACTGCTGGATGGGGCTGTCTCGGATGCAACGCCGGACGCACCTGCCACATCCTAGTCGCGGAGCCTCTCGTGCGCAAGGGAAGAGGCTCCTAGGGCCTGGGGATACCGCTGCGCGAACGTAAAATCGGCGTCTAGGTAGCGCGCTCTTCCCAGAGGATGCGTGCCTTTTCTTCCTCCGTGCGCTGCGAAAGCCACTGGGCATAGTCGGCCTCAACGTGCCCTTGTGGGTCTTGCCAAATAAGTTAATGACCACACCGTCGTCCTGGATCAGCGTCTGGATGATCCACTAGCTCATCTCGCCTACGTGGTCCTCCCGCTCGTAGCCCTACGTCATGGGGCAATCGTGGAGGTCGGGGCGCTTGGGCAAAGACGCCCGTGACAGCCCGGCCCACCAGGACGCGGTTGGGGTGTAGGTTGAGCCAATCGCCCCCAAACTGGTACTTGTAGCCCTTGCGCCACAGGATGCTCCGGTCCTCCTTGGCGGCCCATCCCGTGCGTCTTGGACTCTGCTGAGGCCAGCTCCCAGCTTGGCCTCTGGCGTCAACTCGGCAGATCATGACATCGAATCGGCGGGCTGCAAGTGCTAGCGGGCGCAAGCAGGGCCGGACCAAGAGCGTTGGCAAACGGTCAGCATCCGCCTATAGTAGCGAGGGAGCATCTGGCGAGGGGATCGGAGCCGGTTTGGCCCGCGTGGGGTGCAAGCCGATCCACTAGGGGGTAGAGTCTCCAACCCGAGTAGGGCGGGAGGGATTCGAACCCTCACGGAGGTAATCCAGCGGATTTTAAGTCCGCAGCGTCTGCCATTCCGCCACCGCCCCAACGTCGCCATGCTAACGCAGCAAGGACCTAGTGTCAAAGACGGCGCGATTACCGCGTCGCCGAGCGTACGAGTGGGAGTCGTCCCGTGCGGATCGTCATGATCTCAAAGGCTTGCGTTGTGGGCAGCTATCAGACCAAGCTCGAACGCATGGCCGCCTATGAGGACGTGGATCTCACCGTGATCGTACCGCCATCGTGGCGGGAGGGAGGCCATGAGCTGACCCTCGAGCGAGCTCACATCCAAGGCTATGCCATGCGGGCGCTACCTTTGTGTCTCAACGGCTCCTTCCATCTGCACTTTTACCGCGGGCTTGGGACGTTGCTACGCGAGCTGGCCCCCGACCTGGTTCACATGGACGAGGAGCCCTATAACCTGGCGACCTACCTTGCCTTTCGAGCAGCTCGAGCGGTAGGTGCCAAGTGTCTGTTCTTCACGTGGCAGAATCTGCATCGTCGCTATCCGTGGCCCTTTGCGGCGACGGAGCGATACGTGCACCGTAATGCGTCCGGAGCCATCGCCGGCAATAGCGCAGCCGCTGATGTGCTCCGTGCCAAGGGTTACGCGGGACCGTTGGTCGTGATCCCGCAGTTTGGAGTCGATCCGGAGCTGTTTTCGCCTCCAGAGGCGCGCGGCATGGATGGCCCCGTGATCATCGGCTACGCGGGAAGGATCGTGCCCGAAAAGGGCCTGTGGGTGCTCGTCGAGGCCCTGGAGGGACTGACTGGATCGTGGGAGTTGCATCTCGCGGGGCAAGGGCCGCTCGAGCCCGCCCTGCGAGATCGGCTGAGACGCTCCGGACTGGACGAACGCGTCAGGTTCCTGGGATACGTGCCTTCTGGCGATATGCCAACGGTGCTATCGGCGATGGATATTCTGGTGCTCCCCTCGTTGACACGGCGCAACTGGGTTGAGCAGTTTGGCCGTGTTCTCATCGAGGCCATGGCATGCGCGGTGGCAGTGGTCGGGTCCGACTCGGGGGAGATCCCTCGCGTCATAGGGGATAGCGGCTTGGTCGTGCCAGAAGGCGATGCCGAGGCGCTCCGCACGGCGCTCGAAAGCCTGGTCGGCGATCCAGCGGCGCGCCAACGATTGGGAAACCGAGGGCGGTCTCGCGTGATGACGCATTTCACCCAAGCGCAGATCGCGGCTCGGATCGTGTCTTTCTATCGCGAGCTGCAGGGATCGGAGGGCTAGCCGCGAGCGCCCCTTCTTGGGGCGATGCACTGCAGATGGTATAATGCCAGCGACATGAGCAATGAGGCCATTCCTGCGCCAAGTCAACGGCTACATGTGGGGTTGAACGCGCAGCTTCTGTCATCGGAAAGTGGATATCGCAACGCTGGCGTTAGCCAGTACATCCACTGGCTGATGACGATGCTGCCGCGCGTCTCCCCGGATGTGCGCTTTACAGCGTTCGGCGGCGCTGAGACGCCGGACTATTCGGGGTGGGAGATTCGTGCGGCTTTTATGCCTGGGCATTCTTCCATGGCGCGCGTGGCATGGGAGCAGGTTGCCCTGCCGAGAGCGGTGCGTCGCGCTGGCGTGGATGTCCTGCATTCCCCCGTCTATGCCGGACCGTTGCTCTATGGCCGCCCTCAGATCGTCACCTTGCACGATCTCAGCTTCTATCTCTTCCCGCACCTGTTCCCTCCTGCGCGGCGACGCTACCTGCAACGCATGACGCGCGCCACCACGCGGCGAGCCGATGCCGTCATCGCGGTCTCGGAAAGCACGGCGCGTGACGCCATCGAGATCCTGGGCTTGCCTTCTGAGCGGGTGCATGTGATCCCCAATGGCGTCAATCCAGAGCTGCACCCTCCCTCTGACGATGACATTGTGGCCCTCAGGACGCGCTACGATCTGCCGGAACGGTACGTCCTATACCTCGGCACGTTGGAGCCTCGCAAGAACCTGCCGACGTTGATCAAGGCCTATGGGCTAGCCCGTCGTTCGGGCATCCAGCACGGGCTGGTGATTGCAGGAGGCAAGGGTTGGTACGATGAGCCCATCTATGAGGCGGTACGGATCGCGGGGCTGGAGGAAGATGTGCGCCTGACAGGCTATGTGCCGTCCGAGCATCTGGCCGCGCTCTATGGCGCGGCGGATCTGTTCGTCTATCCCTCTCTGTACGAGGGGTTCGGTCTGCCCCCGCTGGAGGCGATGGCGTGTGGTACGCCGGTTCTTGTGTCCAACGTGTCGGCCATGCCAGAAGTAATGGGCAAGGCTGGCGTGACCGTGAATCCCAGGGAGTCGAAAGAGATCGCCGAGGCGATGCTGTCGTTGCTGGCTGATGAGGAGCGGCGCAGGACACTCGCAAAGGCCGGTCTGGAGAGAGCAGCGAGGTACTCTTGGGAGAACACGGCGCGGCTGACGGCTGCGCTCTATCGCGAGGTCGCGGCATGAGTGCTAGGCATGACAGGCTACGCTTGTGGGCCTTTGCCAAGCCCGTGGTGGACGCTCTCCTCGTCGCCCTGGCCTTTGTGTTGGCCTACTATGTGCGCTACCAGTTGCAGTGGTGGCGAGAGGTCGAACCAACCTACTATGTCCCGCTGAGACGATACGTTCCAAGCATGTTGGGATTGGCGGCCCTGGTGGTGTTTTCCCTTGCTATCGAGGGGGCCTATCGTCGGCCGCGAGGGCGCCGCTATCTGGACGAGATGATCCTAGTATTCAGGGGTGCCATCCTTGGCATCGCTGCTATGACTATCATTGTCTTTTTCGCTACGCCGAGCTATTATTCACGACTCATCATCGGGTATACCGGCGTTGCTTCTGTGGTGCTACTGAGCATTGCTCGCGCCGTTGAGCAGATGGTCCTCGCCCGGCTACGGCGACGGGGCGTAGGCGTGGCATCGCTGCTGGTTGTGGGTGCCGATGACGTGGGCCGCTCGGTCATGCAGACGATCTGCGCGCGGCCTGACCTCGCCTATCGCATCGTGGGCTTTTTGGATGATGATCCGTCTCGGTCCCAGAACGACATTGGACGTTTCCCTGCGCTCGGTGGAACCGATCGACTCGGCGAGGTGCTACGTGATAGCCATGTGGACACGGTAATTGTTACTCTGCCTTGGGATCGTCCCCGCCAGATACGCCAGATCGTGGAGACATGCCAAGCGCACGGTGTGGGGGTGCAGGTCGTGCCCGACATGTTCCAGATGTCCATGGCGCGCGTCGCTGTGGAGGATCTCGGTGGCATTCCTCTGCTTAGTCTGCGCGAGCCGTCTCTGCGCACTTGGCAGAGGCTCACCAAACGCGCCATGGACGTGAGCATCGCGGCGACGGGGTTGGTGGTGCTCTCGCCGCTTCTGGGGCTGGTCGCGCTCGCGATCAAGCTCGATTCGCCGGGGCCGGTGATCTTTCGCCAGCGACGTGTTGGCAAGGGGGGGCGCTCTTTTACGCTTCTCAAGTTCAGATCCATGGTCGAGGGGGCTGAGCAGGAGGTAGCGACGCTCCACGGCCAGAACGAGGTGGGCGGCCCTATCTTCAAGCTGCGAGAGGACCCGCGGCGCACCCGCGTTGGGAAGTGGATTCGGCGCGCCAGCGTGGACGAGTTGCCGCAGCTATGGAACGTTCTCCGTGGGGAGATGAGCCTGGTTGGCCCGCGGCCACCGCTGGCATCCGAGGTCTCGGGCTATGCGCCCTGGCATCGTCGACGCCTGGATGCGCTGCCGGGCATGACAGGCCTTTGGCAGGTGAGCGGTCGAAGTGACCTCACCTTTGACGAAATGGTGTTGCTGGATATCTACTATATTGAGAACTGGTCTCCTACGCTGGACTTTCGCATTCTGTTGCGCACGGTGCCCACGGTGTTGAGGGGGACGGGGGCCTACTAGCGACGGTAGCTCGAACGGGGAGGGCTTGCGGTCTGATGGCGCTATCAAAGGCGACAGTGGACGATCAAGGTTTGGTGCAGTTCGCGCAAAAGCTGGTGCGGACACCGAGCGTTTCTACGCACGAGGGGGCCCTGGCCCAAGCCATGGTCGCCGAGCTGGAGCAAGCCGGCTGCAGCGACGTGTGGGTTGATGCTATGGGCAACGTGATTGGCCGCGTCGGTTCAGGCGCGAGGCCCATCCTGCTCTTTGACGGGCATATGGACACTGTAGATATTGGCGAGGCCTCGCGCTGGGAGCGGGATCCCTTTGGCGGCGAGATTGTGGATGGCGTTCTCTACGGACGAGGCGCGGCCGACATGAAGGGCGGCTTGGCCTCCATGGTGTACGCGGCTAAGGCGGTCGCGGCCGCCAAGTCGCGTCTGCGGGGCACCCTGTACGTCGTAGGCGTCGTGCAAGAGGAGCCGTGCGAAGGGCTCGCGGTTCAACATGCCATTGAGGCGGAGGGCTTGCGGCCCGACTGGGTCGTGCTGGGCGAGCCAACGAACTTGCAGATCGCGCGAGGGCACCGGGGCCGCATCGCGCTGGAGATCACCGTTCGCGGACGAGCTTGTCACGCCTCGATGCCGGAGCAGGGCGTCAACGCCATCTATCAGGCAGCTCGGGTTGTGGTGGGGGTCGAGCTTCTGGCGGCCCAACTGGGCGAAGACTCTTTTCTCGGGCGGGGAAGCATCGCCGTGACGGACATCCGCAGCGTTGCCGGTAGTCGCAATGCTGTCCCGGATGCCTGCTCCCTATATCTGGATCGACGTTTGACGGGCGGCGAGACCGGGGCAAAGGCTATCGCCGAGCTGCGGAGCATCATCAGCCGGGAGGGTGTGGACGCCTCCATCCAGGTGGATGAATACCAAGCGACATCGTACACGGGGCATCAAGTTCGCGGCCGCCAAGAGTTCGAGGCATGGGCGACGCCTGCCAATCACCATCTCGTGATCACGGCGGCTTCGGTCGTCGAGCGGGCTCTGGGCTATGTCCCGAGGGTACGGCGCTGGGAGTTTTCCACCGACGGCGTGTACACCGCAGCGGTGGCTGGGTTGCCGACCATCGGCTTTGGCCCTGGCGAGGAGCGCTACGCGCACACCAGCGAAGAACAGGTTCGCGTGCGGGACCTAGAGTCAGCAGCCCGCGTCTATGCAGAGCTCGCCATGCGTCTGCTAGGCGAAAGCTGAGTGCGCCCGAGCGGGTGCCTACGTCCGATAGTGGGCGTTGATATCCACGTAGCGATGCGACAGATCGCTTGTCCAGACGGTAGCTTCTCCCGTGCCTAGCTGTAGGTCCAGGGTGATGGTGATCTCGTACTGCGCCAGGATCTGTTCGGCGCGCTCTTCATCGATGTCGTACGGTTTCCCCTCGTGCACGACGTGTAGGTCCCCTAGCCACAGCTCGGCCCGGTCGGGATCCAGCTCCGCGCCACTGTAGCCGGCTGCGCACAGGATTCTCCCCCAGTTGGCGTCGCGCCCGTAGATCGCGGTCTTGACCAGGAGCGAGTGGGCAATCGCCTTGGCGGCGCGCTTGGCGTCATCCGGGGACACGGCTCCCCGTACATCGATCTGCACGAAATGCGTTGCCCCCTCGCCGTCGCGCACGATCTCTTGCGCTAGCCGTTGCGCCACGTGACGCAATCCGTCGCTAAAGGCCTCGTACAGCTCCCCTTTGGGCCCTCCGATAACTGGAAGCTCGCTCTGGCCGTTGGCCAGCAGAAGCACGGTGTCGTTGGTGCTCGTGTCTCCGTCCACGGTAATGGCGTGAAAGCTGCTATCCAGGCATGAGCGCAACGCCACATCCAGTGCTGCTGCGGTGATAGGAGCGTCGGTGACGATCACGCTGAGCATGGTTGCCATGTTGGGGTGGATCATGCCCGATCCCTTGGCCATGCCGGCGATTGTGAAGGTGCCCGCCTCCCCGCTCACGCGGACGGCGTGCGTTTTGGGGCGGGTATCCGTGGTCATGATGGCTTGCGCGGCGGCAAGGCCGGCGTCTGGACCGGTGGCCAAGGCCGACACGGCATGGGGAAGCGCCGAGACGATCTTGGCGATTGGCAGTTGAGCTCCGATCACGCCGGTAGACATGACGAGTGCGCTCCCGGCCGGGATTCCCAGCGAGTTTTCGGCCTGCGTCGCGGTCTCACGGGAGGCTGCCATGCCCACGTCGCCAGTGCAGGCATTGGCGCAGCCGCTGTTGATCACACACGCATGGATTTGGGCCGTATTGGTCGCCAACACCTGGCGGTCGTACAGCACGGGCGCGGCTTTGACCTTGTTGGTGGTGAAAACCGCGGCGGCCGTACAAGGGGCCTCTGAATAGACCAGGGCGAGGTCCAGTGCCTCGCCGCCTTTGAGCCCCGCCGATACACCGGCAGCCTGGAATCCGGATGCCGCGGTGATGGTGCCGTCGGGAATAGCGGTGAACTGTGTCATGGTTGGGTCTGCTCCCCATATCTCGCTGATTGCCTCGGCGAGTATAGAGGGCCGAATGGGCGCCGTCAACGGAGAAGCGAGGGCAGCTGGCGGGGGCCACGTCGCCCAGGCAATGACGACGACCAAGGTAGCCGACCGCTAGGC
>JBNGEB010000024.1:0-11250 GCA_049975585.1 Anaerolineae bacterium | reverse complement strand
GCCGAGTATAGAGAGCGGAATGGCCGTCGTCAATGGAGGTGCGCCGGTCGGTCAGGGGGCGATATCGCAGTGGGAATGGCGACGGGGAAGGTGGAGGCTGCGCTATCCGACATCCGCAGACACACAGGTTGTCAGGAACGCCGTTGGGCGTGGCGCGTGGCCTCAGCCCTTGGAGGCCTTGGCGAGTCTGGATTAGGCGCTGGTGCCAGGCACGGGCGTCTGGCTCAGCACTTCCTGGACGACGTCACGCGTGTCGACGTCTCGAATGCGGGCCGCTGGGCTTACGATGACCCGGTGGGCCAGCACTGGCACGGCCAGCCGTTTGATGTCATCTGGCAAGACATAATCGCGGCCCTCCAGCGCAGCGAGAGCGCGTCCGGTGTTGACCAGGCCCAGGCTACCGCGCGGGCTGGCCCCCAAGTAGATATCGGGGTGGGTACGCGTGGCCGAGACGATCGAGACGATGTACTGCTTGATGACATTATCGACATATACGTCACGCACGTCTGCCTGCGCCTGTTGGAGCTCTTCGATGCTCACCACCTGCTCCAGGGTCTCCAACGGGTGCCGATGTTGTTGCGCGTCCATGATCTCGATCTCTTGCTCGGCGGTAGGATGACCCAAGCTAATGCGCATGAGAAAGCGGTCGAGCTGAGCCTCTGGGAGAGGGAAGGTGCCCTCGTACTCGATGGGGTTCTGTGTCGCAAGCACGAGGAATGGCTCTGGCATGGCATAGGTGGTCTCATCCACCGTGATCTGCCGCTCTTCCATCGCTTCCAGCAATGCGGACTGGGTCTTGGGCGTGGCTCGGTTGATCTCGTCGGTCAACACGATCTGGGCCATGATGGGCCCGGGCCGGAATTCGAACTCGCGGGTCTTGGGACTGAAGACCGACACGCCGGTGATATCGCTGGGGAGCAGATCGGGCGTGAACTGGATCCGGCTGAAGCTGGAACCGATAGAGCGCGCAAAGGACTTGGCAAGGACGGTCTTGCCCACGCCGGGCACATCCTCAATGAGGACGTGGCCACGGCACAGCATGGCCACGAGGACGAATTGCACCTCGCGGTGCTTTCCGACAATGACCTTCTCGACGTTCTCTGTGATGCGATTCCCGATCTCTGCCAAGGACGTCATGCTGTACCTCTAGGAGTGTGGGATCATACCTCGCCCGCTGAGCATACGCGAGTGGCAAATCACTGTCAACAAACCGTGTGACGCGGCTTGCCCCTCCAGGCGCCGTGCTGGGATCCGTCGCGTGTCGGGCCGGTCGCCCCCTCTCGGTGACGATGGTTTGACTCTGAGATGCTGTGGCGTAGAATAATACCCTATGGGGGTATCATTCTTCCGGTGAAGGAGGTAACATGACCGACGGTAGCGTTCGCGTACTGGTCTTGGGAAACAGCCAAGGCGAGATCTGCCAGCGTGGTTGAGGTCCCCGTAGGTCTTCGGAGGAGACCACAGAGATCACGCGAAACCTGTTGCAGCGGATGCTAGGCGATGGCGTCTCGGTGACCTATGCCAATGCCGCCGACCCTTTGGCGGTGGAGCCTTACCAGGCGCTCTTGGCGCAAGTACCTGATGCTCGCCGTCTCTATCCTTTGGTGTTCATCAACGAGCATCTCGCGCTGGTGGGCAGCGCTGATTTCTATGACGTAGCCTACCACGTGCAGCGAGTCTTGGAAGCAGAGCCTAGCTAGACCCGATGGGCAGAAGCGAGGGGGAACGCGTCAAGCGTTCCCCCTTTTGTGTCAAGCGATGCCTTCAGGTCTAGTCCGCTTCATCCTTGACCTGATCCGACCCGCCGGCCTGCTCGTCAGCCAGATGGTTCGTGACCTCTTGCTCCTTGGAGTTCTTTTTGAGCTTGGCTGCGTACTCTTGGAGCTTGGCTCGTACCTTGGCATAGATGGTGCCTTCGGGGTACTCGCCGTTCTCGTCGCGTTCACCGGCCGGCACGCCTGTGAGCAGCTCGATGCCCTCCTCGACCCGCGACACGGCGTGGATATGGAACTTGCCCTCGCGCACCGCCTGAACCACGTCCTCGCGCAACATGAGGTTCCGAAGGTTCGCCCGCGGAATCAGCACGCCCTGCTCGCCGGTCAACCCCATCTCGCGGCACACATCATAGAAGCCCTCGATCTTGGCGTTGACGCCGCCGATGGGCTGTACCTGTCCGAGCTGGTTGACCGAGCCCGTCACGGCTAGGTTCTGCTTGATGGGAACATCCGCCAAGCTTGAGAGCAGCGCATACAACTCGGTGCTGGAGGCGCTGTCGCCCTCGACGCCGCTGTAGAGCTGCTCGAATGTGAGGCTCGCCGAAAGCGTCAGTGCCTGGTCCTGTGCAAAGTGGCTCGCTAGGTAGGAGGAGAGGATCAACTGGCCCTTGTCGTGGATGGGCCCTGACATCTTGACTTCACGGTCGATACTGGCGATGCCCGAGCGTCCCATAAAGGTGCGGGCAGTAACCCGCGACGGGATGCCAAAGGAAAAGTTGCCCGTCTGGATGATCGAAAGGCCGTTGATCTGTCCCACCACCTCCCCTTGGGTATCGATAAAGATCGACCCCTCAGCGATGGATTCGCGGTAGCGCTCCGCGGCGGCTTCTTGCCGCGTTATCCACTCGTCGATGGCCTTGCGAACGTCCTCAGCGCCCACGGCGTCGTGATCCGCCTCGCGCGCCCAGTAGGCCGCCTCGCGGATGAGGTCCGCTACCTGGGCCATGCGCACGGTGACCTTTTCCTGGTCCTCAGCATAGCGCGAAGCCTCTTCGATCACCCTTGCTGCTGCAAGTGCGTCAAACGCGGGTAGGCTCTCGCGCCGGCAGAGGTCGCCGATGAACCGCGCGTAGGAATCGGCCAAGCCGTCATCAAAATCGGCGCGCAGAGCGAACTCTGCCTTGACCTTGAAGAGCTCACGAAAGTCCTCGTCCAGCGCGTAGAGAAGCTGGTAGAGTCGCTCATCGCCAATCAGCACGACCTTGATGTCCAAAGGGATGGGCTCGGGCTCGAGGGTCACGGTGGCGAGCAATCCATAGAACTGGGACATCTCCTCGATCTTGATGCGCCTATTCCGTAGCGCCCGTTTCAGTGCGTCCCAGGACAGAGGATTGGAGAGCACGTTCTTGGCCTCGGCTACCAGATAGCCACCGTTGGCGCGGTGCAGTGCCCCTGCGCGAATCTGCGTGAAATCGGTAAACATGGCGCCGAACTGGGTGCGGTGCTCTATCCGTCCAATGAGGTTGTGGTAGGTGGGATTGTCCTCGATGACGATGGGGGCGCAGCCGCCCTCGCAATCGGAGGCGAGCACGTTCACGGTGTAGCGCGTGCGCGTGCTCGGTATGGTGCCCATACGCTGCATGAGAATCGCCTGGGGATCCTGTTCCTCTCCCAGCATGAACTCGTCGGCATGTTGAACGATGTCGTCTCGTACAGCCTTGAGGTACTCGGTCACCCCAGAGTTGTCCGAGAACGTGTCCATGATCTCTTCCATCACCTGATCGGCGACAAAGCCGGCCATTTCCGTCTTGAGGTTCTCGATGCTTCGGCGGCGCTCACGGTCTAGCTCGCGCGTCTCGCGCATGGTCCTGTCGTATTGCTCTTGCAGCTGTGGCCGGTGCGATTCGAACACGCGCTTCTGTTCAGGGTCGAGTTGCTCGTACTCTTCGGCGCTGAGCACCTGCCCGTCTACCACCGGCGCAATGGCAAGACCCATCTGGCCGCGGATCAGGGCAAAGTTGCGCTCGTTGAGATACTGCTCTAGCTGGTGCAGCAGTTCCTGCTGTCGTTCCTGAAAGTCGAGGAGGATCTCGCGCCTGCGCTGCTCGTAGAACTCGCCCTCAAAGGTACGAGGGATCTCCTGTTCGAGCTGCTCGATCACCTCTTCCATACCATCGCGAAGCATCGCGGCGCGGCCAGGGGCCAGGCTCAGAGCACTTGGCCGCCTTGGGTCCTGAAAGTTGTGGACGTAACACCACTCGTCGGGCTGAGGTCGCTCGGCCGCTCGGCGCGTGAGGAACTGGCGCACGGCCGTCGTCCGCCCCGATCCTGGGGGGCCTACAGCAAAGATGTTATAGCCCTCTGAATCGATATCCACGCCAAAACCGATGGCTCCTACGGCACGGTCTTGGCCGATGATCGTCTCTAGGGGATCGAGCTCCTCGGTGCTTTTCCAAGCGAACCGTGATGCATCGATAGACTTGCGCAACTGCTCAGGGGGGACTCTACTGGATTCGGCGATGTCGCTCATGTCTCGTCCTTTCTGCAATCTCCGATTACCGAAGGGCGAACCGGCAAGGTGGCGTGCCAGGGTGAGTGAGATTATAGCACCGAGCGACATGGTGGTCCATGGCGCGCAGTCGCCTTATCAGAGCTGGTTGCGGCCGAACGTCAGGCCGGCTATACTGGATAGTAGTTTTGTCGTGCTTTTCTGAGCGAGCACCATGCCGCAAACGACCCCACTTGGCATCTCTGTAGATCTCGGCGGCGAGTCCCCGCTGGACCGGCTTCCTGCTTGCGTGCTCCAGCGCAAGGGGTGGCTGCTGCTGGTGCCTGGAAATCGTGGCGCTGGGGTGGACGTTGCCGCTGCCTATGAAAGCTACTACGCTTCGCAGCGCTTTGATGTGGAGCCGACGTTGCTTGCTTCCATGCGCTTGATGTCGACAACGCAAGACGGTGGGGCGGCCGATTGGCATGGTTGCGGGGCCGTCCTCATGGGGCTGGACCTTACGGCGCTCCTGCCGGCTGGTTATGGGCTTTGGGTCATGGAGGAAAGACACCTGCGTCGCGTGGCGTCATGGCCTTTGCGCGTGGGCGGGACGGAGGACTGCGCGACCTTGTGCCGCAGCCACCACCGTATCCGTCCAGGAGAGACCTTGCTGCTCGGACGCGAGGAGCTAGGGCCCATCCTGGCGAGAAGGCGCGTCAAGCGCAATGCAGGTAACCCTGCCCGACTGAGGCGTCTGGTGAGCAAGCTGGCGGCGCGACAGGGGATCGAGTCCGTCTCGTTGGGATGGCTGCACGATTCCGCCGGGCCCGTGGTGGCTCTGGAAGAGCTTTGGCACGCGTCACCTAGGCCGCTCCAAGTGCGTCTTGCGTCCGAAAAGAGGGCTCGACTTTCCCCTGTCTGGCTGGCAGTAGCCATAGCCGTCTTGTCCGCCGTCGGCGTCTATGCGCTCAAGCGCCCAGCTTTGCCTAGGGCGAGTTGGGCTGAGACGATCACCTTTCTGCTGACGGTGGATCGCCTCGGCGAAGGGAACGATGTCGAGCTTGACGGGCTATCTCCGCCTCAAGCAGAATAGCCCGAGATAGACACGGCCCCGTCGGTTGAGACTGACGGGGCCGTTTGTGTGTGGAGAGAGCCCTTCACTCCTCGAACGGGAACGCGATGCGCTGGCCCGTGGCAGCCGAGCGATAGCTCGCGAGGACCATCTCGATGGATACGCGACCTTCCTCGGCGGTGCACATGGGCTCGCCTGCTTTGAAAGCGTCCACAAAGGGCCGTGCCACGCCTGCGATGCGGTCGCCTTGGCCAGCAACCATCGGCAGGCCAAGGTCCTGCCATCCTAGCTCGGCCTTGTCCTTCTGATAGAGCTTGACCCCGATGGGATGCGGCGGCTTGATCGCGGCCGAAGGGCCGTCGCCGTGGTTCTGGATGATCACGCCCCGGTCGCCATAGATCTCTGTCGTGTTCTCGCCCGCCAAGCAGACGCTGGTGTTGGTGATGGTGGCGAACAGGCCATCCTCGAACCGGAAGATGGCCGAGCCGGTGTCGTCGGGAGCAACGTCCGTGAGCACGTTGTCGATCTCGGCCATGACCGAGACCGGCTTGGCGCCGATCGTCCAGTACAGCCAATCCAGAGCGTGCGTCGCGTCGTCAAAGAACATCCCCACATTGGCTTCGGGAGAGATATGCCAGGCCGTAGGCCCCTCGACGAACTCTTGGCTAAAGAGGACGGAGATGCAGTGGCGTCGTCGGATGAACCCTACGCGCCCCACGGCGCCGTCTTCTACGAGCTCTTTCATGGCGATGTTCTGGGGATCGCATCGCATCTGGAAAGCCATGCTGAACCACTGGCCCGTTCGCTCGACGGTCTCGATGATGCGGTCGCACCCCGCCAGGGTGGTGGCCATCGGTTTCTGCAAGAGCACGGGCTTGCCGGCCTCCATGGCCGCTACCGCGAGGTCGGCGTGGCGGTTGGTCTCACTGCCGATCATAAAAACATCGATATCCTTGCGCGCCAGGATATCCTCCAGGTGTGGCACGAAGGGGATCTCAAAGCGCTCGGCCGCGGCCTCTCCGCGCGCGATGTCATGGTCCCAGCAGGCCACCAATTCCGCGTCGTCAAAGCCCCTAATCATGCGCGCATAGGCGCTCACGTGGCCGTGCGCGAAGGACAGAATGCCGATACCGATCTTGGCGGGACTCATAGGATGCCTCCTAATCACATAGGAAACCGATAGCAGCCACGCCCAGCATACTCCTACGGGCGATGGGACGCAACGACCTCCGCACCGATCATACTGCGAACCTGATGTGGATCACGTCACCATCGCGCACGACATAGTCGCGTCCTTCCAAGTGGATCTTGCCCGCCTCGCGCGCGCCGCTGAGGGACCCAAGGCGATCCAGATCATCAAAGGCTACTACCTCGGCCCGGATAAAACCGCGCGCCATGTCGGTGTGCACCGTCGCGGCGGCATCCAAGGCCGTTTGTCCCTCCTGAAGCGTCCACGCACGGACTTCCTTGTCACCAGTGGTGGTAAAGAAAGTGATCAGCCTTAGTAGGTCATATCCGGTCGTGATCATGCGATCGAGCCCAGGGCGACTCAGGCCGCAAGAGGCTAGATACGCCGCGGCATCCTCGGGTGGGAGCTCGTTGAGCTCAGCCTCGAGCTCTGCGCAAAGGACCACGACGGGCGTGCCGTCCCGTTGAGCGTAGGCGACGACTTGGTCGGCGTGGGGACCGCCATCGGGCAGATCCGGTTCGCTGACGTTGGCGACGTAGAGGCGTGGCATGGCGGTGAGAAGGGGCACATCCGCGAGGCACGAGCGTTGCTCGGGCCCGAGGTTCATGTCGCGGATAGCGGTACCTGCGCGCAGGGCGTCGAGTGCTTGAGAGATGACCTCTGCCTCCTCCCGGTACTCACGCGGATGGGCTTTGGCCACGCCCTGCACCTTCTCGTAATGCCGTTCGAGGATGGCTAGATCGGACAGGGCAAGCTCTAGATCGACGGTTTCGATGTCCTCAATGGGATTGAGCTGGGGAGTAACGTGGGCCACATCTGGATTCTCAAAGCAGCGCACGACCATGGCCATAGCATCGACGCCGCGTACATGCGAGAGGAACTGGTTCCCCAGGCCCTCGCCGTGGCTGGCGCCCTTGACCAAGCCGGCGATGTCGACGACGCGCAGGCTCGTCGGCACCAGGCGTTCCGGCGCCACGATCTCGCCCAATCGTGCCAACCGGTCATCTGGGACCGGTACGACGCCCACGTTGGGGTCGATGGTGGTAAAGGGATAGCTGGCGACCGTCGCGCCCGCGTTGGTGAGCGCGTTGAATAGTGTGGATTTGCCGACATTGGGCAAGCCTACGAGACCCAGTTGCAGTGCCATGTTTTGCCATTCCTCCCTGTGTCAGGGCGTACCAGTCTCTTGTGGAGGCGCCACGCGATAGCGGGCGGGCCAGGGTTGGTAGCGGCTCCAGAACTCGTCGCGTGACACGACGTTACCGTCCTTCTCCACGATCCGAACGACGCGCACGTCGAGGCCCTCGCGTGCGCGTTCCACCAGGACGCGCGTGCCGGCTGGTAGTGAGGCGTCGACCTCTTCCACGGGATCGCCGGGCTGGTGTGTGTCTTCGATGGTGGGGCCGAGCATGCTGACTTTGCGGCCCCGCGGTCGTCCGTAGAAGGAAAAGGTGAGCGTGCTGGTCTCCTCGTCGATCGCGGTCATGATCAGCAGCGGCGATTCGCTATCATTTTTGAAGCGCATATCCGTGGTGGGCGCAAAGACGGCAGCGTCGAGTCCCAAGGGGGGCTCGTACCAACTCACGCGATAGGCATGAGGCGAGCGCGCCGTGATGGGATAGCCGCCCCAGAAGGCTGCTCGGAAGCATGTGGTACTGACTTGGCATACCCCACCGCCGGCGCCAAGCTCGGTGCGGTCGCCAAAGATGACCCATGATTCGGCATAGCCCGTAGAGGCATTGACCGGCCCTAGATATCGCAAGAACGAGAACTCGGCCCCGCCTGGGACGACAACCCCGTCGAACTGGCTAGCGGCCAGGCGGATATTCTGCGCACGGCTTTCCGTGGACCCCGCAAAGCTGCTCTCGCCAACGCTGATGAGGTCCAGGGGCAGCATGGCTCGCAGCTCTTCCGCGGTGACGAGCGGAGCGGCTTGGTGGACGGGCAGCTCCACTAAGCGATGGTCGTCAAAACACGCTTCCAGGATAGCAGCGCGAGCGGCAGCCACGTCCAGGGCGATGCCCATTTGTCCTGGGTAGAGGACGTCGATCTCTCGGGCGGATGGGTCATAGAGGAATCTGCCCTCACGTGGAGGGCGCGCTACCGCATGAGCCAGCTCGTCGAGAAAGGCGTCCAGTTGCGCCTCGTCCAGGGCGACGCGTAACCGGAGGCCCTCAGCCTCGTCGATGGTGGAGATGTGCAGCCAGGAGGCTAGCGTGGCTTGATCGATGGCCCATCGACGCTGCACCGTGTGGGGATAGCCCTCCGAATCTAACTCCTTGAGGTCCATGGTCAGGAGAAGCGGCGATGCTAGCAGGGCGTCGAGGCGAGCTTGCGCGCTGGCCACCTCCGAGAGTGAGGGAGCCACGTCCTTGAAGACCAATGGCACACGAACTGGTTCAGGCAGCAGCAGGGGGCCAGACTTGGGTCCCCATCCCGCGTTCGCAAGGAGCCTCGGCTCACGGCTCCAGCCGGAAGATCCAAGCGCCTCGGCTACCGCATGCTCGATATTGGCGCGTGTGGCGGCAATGTCGAGCTCGCGCCCGTTCTCTGAGCTTGCCGACACGACATCGAGTCCGGCAAGCCGCAAGCCGGCGGATCTGGCGGGCTGTGCCACCTGACGTGCGATGCGCCGTAGCGGTTCGAGGGATTGTCCGTGCGAGATGGTGAATGCTGGCACAATGTCGTACCCATACCACAGAGCGCGCGCTTGATGCACGATGCGGTCTTGCCATGACCCTTCACGACCAACACGCCAAGCCTCTTGCAGCGCTGGCGCTAGGTCAAAGGATCCTCCCAGCGTGCTTAGAGACAA
This sequence comes from Anaerolineae bacterium, assembly GCA_049975585.1. GTDB lineage: Bacteria > Chloroflexota > Anaerolineae > UBA1429 > UBA1429 > DAIRUQ01. Next base: position 1,971 of record JBNGEB010000024.1, on the reverse strand, counting down.
GGTCCATGCGCTGCTGGTGCTCTCTAGCCTCACATAAGGGGATTCCGCAGGGGCCAGGCGTTGCTCAAGCAGCTCTATGGCCTCGTCGCGGGTGAGTCCGCCTACGTGTATGCCGCCGATGCTGACCCCCTCATAGAACTGAGCCGCATAGGCCGACTGATACCCCAAGGCTATCGCTCCTACGGCGATCACAGTCGCCAGCAAGGTCACAAGGCCGAGCTGGAGCATCGCCCTCAAGGTGAGCAACAGACGGCGGGGTCGATTCGGGTACGGTTGATCTGGTCGCGTCATGCCCGGATTATAGCGGAATGACCGGGGGCGTGCACGCACGCTAGAGCGGCATCCGCCGCATTGATCGGTAGGCAGCTGTGTGCTACACTAGGCGCCAGGTAAGCTCGTATGCTGTGCACGGCGAGGGACCAGCCTGTGTTGGAGGTAGGCTCTTGAGCATGTGGCGCAAGGCCCTGGTGGCGGTTCTGACGGTCGCTCTCATCACGGTGGGCGTCGCCATAATTGTCTGGGTGAGTGTGGCGCGGCCGCGCATCCTCCCGCAGCCAGAGCCGATACCTTCGCCCAATGCGACCCATACCACCGCGCCGGTGACCGAGCCGGCCATCGAGCTGGTGAGCGTGCTTGGGCTTGTGCGCGAGTACTCGCCCGGGGCCCTCATCATCGTGGTAACCCCGCTAGAGGGCTCGGCCGAGCAGATCATCGTGACCGACGATGTCAAGGTGTGGCGGGGGGACGGCACTCCTGCGAGCCCCGAGGCCATCACGCCGGGCTTGACGATCTATGCAGAGGGCGAGCTGGACGCTATTGGGCGCTTGGTAGCTCGCACGATCACGTTGGTCGATATCGAGGCGAGTACGCCTACCTCGGTGCCGCCGTCGCCCACACCCAAGCCTACGACTAGCTCCGATGGCCTAGCTCCGGTAGGCATGTGGCATGCCGAGTACTATGACAATGTTGAGCTGGCTGGTACGGCGGTCCTCGTACGTACCGATGGAGAGATCGACTTTCAGTGGCAGCTTGGCTCTCCTGCACCTGGGTTGCCCAAGGATGAGTTCTCGGCGCGGTGGCGCGGGCGGTGGCCTTTCCAGACCGGCGGCTACCGATTCTACGCATACAGCGATGATGGCGTCCGAGTGTGGGTCGATGGCGTGCTAGTCATCGACCAGTGGCGAGACCAATCGGCCACCGTCTCCTCGGGCGATGTCTATCTCACCGAGGGCGAGCATCTCGTTGAGGTGGCCTACTATGAGCGGACCCATAACGCTCAGATCCGCGTGTGGTGGGACTATCGTGGGCTCTATCCCGATTGGAAGGGCGAGTACTATGGCCAGCCGGATCTGATTGGCGACCCCGAGCTCGTGCGCAACGATCTGACGCTGGATTTTGATTGGGGGACAGGGTCGCCCGACCCGCGGGTGCCAGCAGACTGGTTCAGCGCTCGGTGGACGCGCAACGTTGTCTTTGAGGAAGGTGGCTATCGCTTCCTGGTCAACGTAGATGATGGCGCACGCGTCTGGGTGGATGGGCGGCTGATCATCGACGAATGGCACAGCTATGTGCCGCGCAGTTATGTGGGCTATACCTACCTGGACGACGGATCCCACTCTGTCCGCGTCGAGCTCTTGGAGCAGACGGGCAACGCCTTTGTGCGTCTGTGGTGGGAGCGGATCGATTCGTTCAATGGCTGGAAGGGCGAGTACTTTGACAACGCAGAGCTAGAGGGGAAACCAGCCTTTGTGCGCGACGACGTCGCTATTAGCTTTGACTGGGCTATGGAGTCGCCGGGCTCTGGGCTGCCGCGGGATAACTTTTCGGCGCGATGGACGCGCACGCTTCTGCTAGATGGTGGCGAGTATGTCTTCTGGGCCAAAGCCGATGATGGCGTGCGGGTCTATGTGGATGGTACGCTCCTGATCGATGATTGGCGCGATTCCAGTGCTCGTTTGATCCAAGAGCAAG
>JBNGEB010000023.1:0-19190 GCA_049975585.1 Anaerolineae bacterium | reverse complement strand
CACCGTAACACTCTATGAGGGCGATGCCAACAACGATGATACGGTGAACTCCGCAGACGTCGCCGTGTTGAAGGGGAGCTACTGGGAGGCCTTGGGCGAGACATCCTTCAGGCCCGGCGCTGACTTTAACGAGGATGACTATATCGACGCCAAGGACGCCTCGTTGCTGGGAGCGAATTTCTTCTTGGGCGGCCCCATGCCGGGAGCCGGGCTCTTGGCCGTGACGCCGGCCTTGCGCTTCTTTGCCTCCTCCACCTCGGTGGACGTGGGTGATATCGTCACCGTTACGGTGGCTATCGAGACGGGCGGGACCAAGGTGCAGGCAGTCGATCTGTTTGTGCGCTATGACCCGCAGTTCCTCCGAGTGGTGGATGAGACCGGCGCCCAGACAACGGCCGCTATCCCCGTGACGGACACGCTGGGCATCGTGCTCAAGAACCAGGTGGACTTGAGCGATGGCGTGATCTCCTATGCGGCGCTCAGCGCCACCGACTATACGCCGGGCAGCTATGTGGACGTCATGCGCGTCCGGTTCCGCGCCATGCGCCCCACCACCGAACAGGGTGCGCTGCTGGAGTTCCTGGATAACCCGGGCACGAGGCGCATCAGCCGCCTGTGTGTCGATGGCTATGACGTGCTTAAGAATCGCTACGATGAGGCGATTACCATCGATGGCACGACCATGTGGTTGCCCTACATCGCACGGAATGGCTAAGCCATGAGGACTGACTGTCGAGACTCGCGCGCTGCACGATGGCGATCGGCGGCGCGCGCCGGTTTGCTGGGCGTGCTCATCGCTGGGCTGCTGCTGAGCGGCGCGGCGGCGGTGACGGCGGAGGGCGATCCGCCGCGGTTGCGCTTGCCGTTGGTGGCGCGCAACGCGGAGCCAGCCTATCCTATCAACCGGGTGGGCGTGGGGTTTGTGGGGGACGGGAGCCTGTCCGACTATCCATTGGGCCGACTCCCATTTGGCTGGTACTCGGACTATAGCTACGATGCCACACCGGAACGTCCCTCGGGCGTGGCGTATGTTCAACTCTTGCCGGTGGGCCCGTACGCGTATCCCCCCGACTGGAACGCGGTCGAAGCTGCCGTGTTGGCCAATCCTGGCGCGGTGTGGATCATCGGCAACGAGCCCGAGTGCCCTATTAAGGATCCCGACGGGAACTATGTGCAGGGAAACCGGACGCCTGCGGAGTATGCGACCATCTTCCACGACTATTACACGCGTATCCACGGCTGGGATCCCACGGCGCGGTTCGCCATCGGCGGGGTGGTGCAGCCCTCGCCGGCGCGGATGCGTCGGCATCGGTTTCTCGATCTACCCCGGCACCAAAGATCGGCGTTTTCTCTACGAACAGCTTCGGGAGCTCACACGCGAGGCCAAGGCCGCTGGTCTGGTCGTCGTCGTGTGGTCCTATCCGCGCGGCGGTTGCCTCGACAAGCCGGACGAGACGGCCATCGACGTGGTGGCTTATGCCGCGCAGATCGCTGCTCAGATGGGCGCCACGATGATCAAGGTCAAGTTGCCCTCGGAGCACCTCGCCCTGCCAGCAGCCGCCAAGGCCTACCAGGAGCACCGGGTTCCCATCGCGACAATCGCAGAGCGGGTGCGCCATGTGGTGCAGAGCGCCTTTGACGGGAAGCGGATCGTCATCTTTTCTGGCGGACCCGCCAAGGATGACGAGGCGGTGTTTGACGAGATACGGGGCATCCGAGACGGCGGGGGCTTTGGCTCGATCATCGGGCGGAACTCGTTCCAGCGCAAGCATGACGATGCTGTGGCTTTCCTTGATACGGTGATGCGCATCTATGCCGGCGAGCTAGAGTAGCGTAAACGGGCGCGTTCGGGCTTGATCCGCGCGCGGAAGCTCGTTACAATCACGGCATTGGTTAGGCATCCTTTGGCAAGCGCCCCCAGCAAGGAGAGGCAGGATGGAGAAAAAGTTCCGTGCCCTGAGGATCGTCTCGGTGGTGTTCAAGGTATTGGCTTGGGTAGCCCTGGTCGGTGGTATTCTGTCGGCTTTGATTGCAGTCGTCATCGGGGCGCTCAGCGCGGGCGCGATGGCGCGGATGCCACAGTTGCGGAATCTTGCGCCGCTAATCGCCGGCGGAGGGGGAATCGTTGCGGCCGTCGTGAGCGCTCTTGGCATCTTGGTCTCATCGCTTGTCGGCTTTGTGCTCTTGTACGCCTATGCCGAGGCGGTCTATCTGGCTATCGCCATCGAGCAGAACACGCGCGAGTGCGCCTACTACCTCAAGGGCGAGAGCGCCTATCAGAGCACGCCTGACGGATACGGCGCCTGACGCAAAATGCGCGCGAGGGGGCACCCAGAGAGGCGCCCCTTTTGCGTGTGGCTTGGATTCGTCCGGCTAAGGGCTGGACCATCCACGTGGCTTGCAGAGGATCTCGAGGACGCGGAGATCGAAAAGGTCTTGCGCGTTGGCGGCACGGATAACCGCGGCGGTGTCCGCGCCTTGGGTGCTGCCGCCTACGGCGATGACTTGATCGCCAGCGCGGACTAGGCCCGCATCGGCGGCCATGAGCGTGATCTCACAGGCGACTTTGAGGCCATCGCCGAAGAGGCGCAACGTGAAGGCGATGATCTCGTCGATTTGGTACGTGCCGAGTTTGCGTCGCACGGCCCGTCCGACGCCGCCGAAGGCGTGCTGGCATGTGAGAATCTCGGCTCCGGCGGCCAGAATGCGGTCACGATGCCGGTCCTCAAGTTGCTGCTGGTTGGGAGCAGCGAATCCGGTCGAGTGGGTGACCGCCACGACGTGAAGATCCGGCATGGACTCGGCAGCAAGGGCCCCCGTTTCGCCAGAGGTCGTGGCGACCAGGATGTCCTTGGTGCCCAGTTGACGGGCCCGCTCTTGGGCGATGGCCAGCGTCTGGGTCGTGTTCTGCGGCCCCCCTTGATCAAAGTAGGTGCATGTTCCCTGTAAGCTCGTCACGTTTCCCTCCTATCCGTGCTATTCTCTGAAGGTGCCAACTCCCCGAGTCTTTTGCGGCATTCTCTCAGATCCGATCGCAGATCGCGCAGCGTGAGCTCGTTGCGCTCAACGGCACTGTACATAGCGCGTTTGGCTTTGGGGCAGTCCTCTTCGACGAGCCGGAGGACCTTGCGCATCAGGGCGCGCCTCGACGTTCTGCCATAGGGACACGGCTCGCCCTGCAGAGGCAATCCCCAAGCCTTGACGTAGGGCACGATGTCGCGCTCCTCGACGTACGCCAACGGTCGAATCACGGTGAGAACCCCATCGAAGAAGACAACGCGTGGCTCCATGCGGCGGAACGTGGCCGTGTAGAACAGATTGAGCAACGTGGTCTCGGCCACATCGTCGGCGTGATGTCCAAAGGCGAGCTTGTTGCAGCCCAGACGCTGAGCCATCTGGAAGAGGGCTTTCCGGCGTTGCCAGGAGCAACGGAAGCATGGGCTGGCGTCGGTCTCTTCCAGTTCGTCGGCGATCTCTAGCGGTTCGGTCACCAAGGGGATGTCGTGCTTCTGGCAATAGTCCTCCAGCCAAGCCAGTGGGACGGTTGCACCACACTGGCGATCGGGCAGCATACGACCGGCGACGAGGGTGTAGCGATCCTTGACGGTCCGCAGCCGGCGCCGTAGCAGGTCCAGGAGAGTCATGCTGTCCTTGCCGCCCGAGACGGCTACAAGAACCGTGTCGCCAGAGCGGAGCATGCGGTGTTCCCGCACGGCCTTGTTGACCGAGCGCAAGAGATAGTGAGCGAGCTTGTCTTGTCGGGCTGCGTCGTTGGTTGGCACAGGCTACCCTCTAGATCCTGACTATACCATGGGCTGGGGAGCGCTCGCAACGCCGGTCTAGCTTTGACCCTGCTTGGGCAATGTGCTATAATTTCACCAAGATAGTCCACAATTGGTCGTCACAATCGAGGCCATCCTATGAAGATCTCAACCAAAGGCGAGTATGGGATTCGCGCTATGTTGGAGCTGTCGCAGCGCTACGGCGAAGGCTATGTTCAGAGTGCCAAAATCGCTTCTGCCCGCAAGATCCCCGAGAACTATCTCTACCAGCTCTTGATCACCCTGCGCAAGGCTGGCTTGGTGCAGAGCCGCCGAGGTCCCCAGGGGGGGCACATGCTGGCGCGTCCCCCCGCGGAGATTACCCTTGCCGAGGTCGTGCGCGCGCTTGAGGGGCCTCTGGCTCCCGTCACCTGCATCCAGGAGGGGGTCGTGGACACTTGTCCCTACACCGAGCGCTGTGTGCTCAAGGATGTATGGCGCGAGGTGACGGAGGCGACGCGACAGATCCTCACCGATTATACGTTTGGCAAGCTTGCCGAGCGCGAGCTTGAGCTAGAAAGGGCCGCCAGCTAGAGACGTGCGCCCGAGGCGATCATCCCTTGCTACTGCTGCGGCGGGGCTTGGATAGAATAGTCCCCACGGCGTAGGTCAACCCCAACCCCACAAGAATCAACCCGCCGAGTTTCCACACGGCGTCCGCCCAGAATGGCAACGGGTAAAGCTGGATAAGCGTATCTGTCTCCCAAAACGTCCAGGTGCCCTCCTCGAACAGCAGTTGGTGAAACGCCGTGAAAAAGAGGTCAAAGTCCACCAGCGACGCCGCGACGAGCGCGCCGATGATGGCCGCAGCCGTCACAGCGGCTAACCGGAGCTGTCTCCCCAGTTGAACCACTCCCACATCGTACAGCAGCCATACCCCTGCTAACACCGCCAGACCCATTGCCAGGCGCTGCGCCGCTAGGAACCACCCTAGGACGCGCTTCACGTCCACCATATGGCTGATCTCACGCTCCGTGAGCGCCGGTTCGCCGGCGCTGGTGGTCAACGATGTCATGTCCTCTAGCGTGTTCCACCCGCGCAGGTAACCGATGAGCACGTCCGAGATGGCCAGGCGCTCTGCAGAGGCCAAGCGCGTAGAGGCGGGAATGTGGGATAAACGATACTCGTGCCGCACAAAAGCCGGCGAAACCAGTAGATACAGGGGCGAAAGCAGCAGTATCAGGGGCAAAGCGATCTGTAGCCCGACGGTGGCGATCCGCTGCAAGATGCCGGCGTGTCTCTGCATGGCTTGGCTCCATCCTCTAGCTGGGCCTGACGGCACGCGAGTATAGCAGATTTGCTGCGTGACCGCCAAGGTTGATGAGCTGATTGGCTTACTGAAGGGGCTCGACGTTGGGCTTCCACCCCAGCTCGTCCAAAAGGGATCGGACCTCAAGCTCGTTCAGGGGGCGACCTTTGCCTGCGAGGGCAACGAGGACGGCTTCCATGACATTGGTCCCAAAGGTCCGACCAGCGATGCGGGGGGTGCTGGTGATGAGGTGGGCGACGCCTCGTTGCCTGAAGAGAGCGACATCCCGTTGGGTGGTGGTGTTGGTAGCGACGATTTTGCCACTCATGTCGGCGGGCATGTGGCGGGTGATATAGTTGCAGTCACCGGCAATGACGCTTGCCCATTCGAACCACGGCGTGAAGCGAGGCTCGTTGACGTCCTCGCGCGTGCCGGTGGGGTAGAGCATGGACATGGGAAGGTGCCGGACGATGGGTACGATGACGGCCGCAACCCGTTCCAGGGCCAGGATGCTGCGCAGGGGAATGGGAAGCCCCAAGCTGAACCCCAAGTCACCGAGGATGAGTTCGTAGCCAGCCTGAGCAAAGGAGCGCGCCATGTCCATGCGATCCATGGCCGATGGGATTAGGACGCGGCGCGCGGTAGGCGGGCCGAGCTCGGATTCGAGGGTGGCAGCGATCTGGAGCTCCATGACGCTCTTGAAGCCATTGCCATCCACCACGGGTGTCTTATGCACGTTGCGCACGAGGCGCTGTGCACTGGTAAGCGGGTAGCTATGCCGCGAGGTGGAGATGCTCAAGACCGCGCCACCGACACCTAGGCAATCGACGCTGCCGTCCAGCTCCTCGTAGAGGGCCTTGGCGCGACGCGCATCGCCATCGGTGCCGATCCGTTCGATGCTAATCGTCTGGCCGAGGAGTTCGATAGTAGCCGCATGATCGCGACTGCTGCTGCCAAGGCTGACACTGACGACGCGCTTCATGGTCGGATCTCCCGTGATTGGCTTGCGATCGGTCAGCTCTGTGGGGCCAAGTGGCTGCGGAAGTGCTCTCTATGGGTGCAACCCCAAGCGCGGATCGTGGTTGCGGGACGATGCCTGGCTCCCAGAATCGGGCAGGAGCAGGACCGCCCTGTCCAGGTGACGCCTGGCACGCCGGCGCAACCGTTTCCGATCGCTATTCGGGCGCTACGAGATCGACGTATTCCTGCCCTAGCATGTCCTCTGGCTGAGACCCTAGCAATCTCAGGAGCTCGCCGATGACGGTGGCCTTCCGGTAGGCGTCCTGCCGCGACCAGGTGCGGCTCTTGATCTCGATATAGGGCCTGGGTTGTGGCGGCGACGTGATCTGGTCGATGTTGACGGCCAGGTCGATACCTTGGTAGCGAATGTGGTAGCGTCGGCGATGCTTGGCGATCTCGCGAATGGCGCTGGGGGCAAAGTACTCGCGATAGAAGCGAAGGCTTCGGTCAGCCGGAGCGGTAAAGCGGGCCCAGCTGAGCACAACGCTGTTGTCATACTCGGCCTCCTTGGCGGGGCCGGTGAGCGTCAGCGTGTAGATGGGCTCGATCTCGCCTTCTGGCGTGTGCACATTATCTTCGCGATAGCGGAGGCGTTCTCCGGTGCGATCGTCAAAGAGCAGGTAGGTGTCGTACTGATCGCGGGTGCTCTGCCTGGTGATGGTGATGGCGGGATGGGCCAGTGCTGTTTCTGGATCAAAGCCCTGCGGTGCAAAGCCCTTGGCTTGAACCTCGAACGTCTCTTGCTGCTGCAACCCGCCGATGTCGATCAGCTTGTCCAGAACGCTCTCTTGGCGTGACACAAAGAATGTGTTGATGCGACGCGCGATGTCGCGGCTCTGCTCGAGGATCTTGGCTTCATCCACCGTGAGGAGATCGCGATTGCGGACGACAATGGCGCCGTTGACGATCACATCGCGTACGTCGTTCCGGTGAGACGCATAGACGATGCGGGAATAGACGTTGAGATCGGTCGTCTCAAAGTGGGGCAACGTATGTGTCTGGCTCATGTCGAGCACAATGATGTCGGCGCGTTTGCCCGGTTCCAGGGACCCGGTCAGGTGATCGAGAAAGATGGCGCGCGCGCCTTCGATGGTAGCCATGGCCACGGCTTGCTGTGCAGGAAGCGCCACGGGGCTCCGTTCGATGCCTTTCGCCAGCAGGGCCGCTAGCCGAGTCTCTTCAAAGACATCCAGGTCGTTGTTGCTGGCGCAGCCGTCCGTGCCGATGCCAACGTGGACGCCTGCATCTATCATGGCGGTGACGGGAGCGACGCCGCTAGCCAGCTTGAGATTGCTGGTAGGATTGTGGGCTACCCCCGTTCCCGTGTCGGCCAGCAGGAGGATCTCCTCGCGGCTGACATGTACGCAATGGGCCGCCACGATGTTCGATTCGAGGATGCCGCGTTCTTCCAGCCACCGGACCGGCGGCCTCGTGGTCGCTGTGATCCATTGCTCCACTTCGTCGGCGGTCTCGGAGATGTGGATGAGCTGAGGGACGTTGTGCTTGACGGCGAGTGCCGTGGTTTCGCGGAGAATCTCTGGCGTGCTCATGTAGATCGAATGGGGCGCTGGAGCCGCGATCACGAGCTCGTGATCTTTCCAATGATCGATAAAGTCGGCCAGATAGGTGAGCGCATCCTCGTACGTGTTGGCGTCGGGGCTGGGGAGCTTGGTAATGGTCTGGCCGCAGATGGCTCGCATCCCGGCTTCTACGGCTGCCCAGGCGACCTCTTCCTCGTGGTAGTACATGTCCACAAAGGTGGTGACACCTCCGCGAAGCATCTCGGCGCTGGAAAGGAGGGTGCCTAGGTAGCAGAACTCGGGGTTCACAAACTCGCGTTCTACGGGCAGAATGTAGCCGTAAAGCCAGACATCTAGCCTCAGGTCATCGGCCAGGCCTCGGAGAAGCGCCATAGGCGTGTGGGTATGGGCGTTGATGAGTCCTGGCATGACGACGTGGTCCGTGCAGTCGATGGTCTGATCTGCACGGTAGCGGGCGTCTATCTGCTCGACGGGCCCTACGGCGACGATGTTGCTGTCCTGGACGGCTACGGAACCGGGCGCATGAACCGTGAGATCCGGGTCCATGGTCACGACGGTTCCGCCGCGCAAGATGAGGTTGATCTCTTGGCGAGCGTGAGGCTGGGGGGCGAGACTGTCGCTACGGTTGGTGTCTGGGAGGCTTGTCATGATGCTTCCTCCAAGGGGTTCGCCCCCTGGTGCTGTGGCTGACCGGGAATAGGTCTTACGATTTCTGGATGATAACCCGCACGCGGTGGGGGGGGGCAAAGTTGCCCGTCTCGTCCACGACGACGAGCTGGAGCCAATATACGCCGTCAGGCAAGGCGCTGGCATCAAAGGTGGCCAGGGTGCCATCGGTTATGGGTTGGTAGTGAAGCTCCCCGTAGACGTTCCACTCCGTAGGGTTCTCTCCCGCAGCGTATTCGATCTTGTAGAACTGAAAGCGGTCGGCCCTCGCCGTGCCGATGATAGAGACGTTGCCCGACAGGATCTCGTTGGCTGTTGGTGAAGTGATGCATACGTCCGGGTTGCTGCAAACGGCGACGGGAGGCGTGGGCGTTAGCGTGCTGATCTGTACCGTCGCGACCGGAGCTGTGGTAGGCCTCGGTCGGGGCGTTGTCGTAGGCGTTACGGGGGTAGCGGTGGGCGTCGGTGGCTGTCGGGTGGGCGGCGTGAAGGTGATCGTCGGCGTAGGCGGCGTTAGCTGTGAGATGTCCACGTTGGGCACCACATAGTACTTGACAGCCGCGATGACGGCGGCGATGCCGAGGGCGATACCGATGCCAGACATGGCCTTGCCCTGACGGTGAACAGCGACCTCTTTTTCGATGGTAAAGATGGTGCTGGTTCGCTCGCGATGGGCGAGAAAATACTGCCGCAGGTAGTAGAGGGCTACCAGCGCACATGCCAGGTAGAGCCACAGGGCGTGTTGGTCTACGAACTCGAACAAGCTGGTGACGATGTCGAACACCCGTCAGCTCCCTGGGGTGTGAGGTGAAAGGCTTTGCAGAATCTCGTGGATCAAGGCGGCAAGGCGCGGTATGGCTTGCTCTCCGGCTTCTAGCACCTCCAGATGGTTGGCGGTAGATTGGGTGGGTTCGAGGCTATCGATGGCGATATTGGTGATCAGAGAGATGGCCAAGACCCGAATCCCCACATGCCGTGCGACGACAACCTCCGGGACTGTGGACATGCCGACGGCATCCGCGCCAATGGTGCGCAGGAACCGCACTTCCGCCGGCGTCTCAAAGCTGGGGCCAGCCACCATGGCATAGACGCCCTCTTTGAGAGTGATCTGGTGCTGGCGGGCGCTCTGGTGAGCCAAGGCCAAGAGCTCATGATCGTAGGCGGTGGTCATCTCTGGGAAGCGAGGCCCCAAGCTCTCGTCGTTGGACCCGCGCAGCGGATGGTGACCGGCGAGCCCGGGCAAGTTGATGTGATCGACGATGGCCATGAGGTCGCCGACGGCCAGATGGCGGCTTACGGCCCCCGCGGCGTTTGTGATGATGAGGGTCTCTACGCCCAGCAGTTTCAGCAGGCGTATGGGGCGTGTGATCTCGGCGGGCGAGTATCCCTCGTAGAGATGGACGCGGCCCTGCAGTACAGCCGTAGGGCATCCAGCGAGTGTCCCTGCGACAAGCCTTCCTGCGTGACCGGGCACCGTTGACACAGCCAGGTGTGGGATGTCGGCATAGGGAAGAATGTCGGGTTCCTGGACTTGCTCCGCTAGAGCATTCAGGCCTGACCCAAGGATCAGCGCTGCTTTGGGGCGGATACTAAGACGGGATCGGACGTATTCCGTGGCTTCTCTGGCCATTCGGGCGTCGGCATGCATCATGAAAGGGCCTCTCTGGCATGACGAGTCGACAAGAGCCATTGGGTGTCGAACGACGGGCGTCGCTAGTTGGCGCGAGGATGTGCTTCGTCATAGGCCTCACGCACTTCCGTGTATACCTGCGTGGTGGATACGTTGGCGTGTCCGAGCAGCCCCTGCACTTCGTGTACGTCCGCGCCTCCGTTGAGCATGTGGCGGGCGAAAGAGTGCCTGAGCGTATGCGGCGTGACGCTGGTCTCTATACCTGTCTGCTTGACGTACCGTTTGATGATGAGCCAGAGACCTTGCCTCGTGAGGCGTTGGCCACGATGATTCAGAAAGAGCGCCGTTTCGCCTTGGTTGCGGAGTAGCTGCGGACGCCCTTCTACAAGATAGGTGCGCAGAGTCTCACCAGCGCGGCGGTAGAAAGGGAGGACTCTCGCCCTATGCCGGTTCTTGCCCGGGCACCGGACGCTGCGTCGCTCCAAATCCACTTGATCGACGTCGAGGCTGACTATCTCGCTCACCCGCATGCCCGTCGCGTACAGCAGCTCGAGCAGGGCCGCATCTCGCAGACTGCGCGCGCCGTTCCCCTGAAGGGGAGCCTGGAGGAGCTCGCGCACCTCTGCCTCCGAGAGCGATACGGGCGTGCCCTTGCGGACGCGGGGTGAGTGCAGTTTCTCTGTGGGGTCCGCTGGAATGTCGCCTTTATCCCGTAGATGGTGGAAAAAAGACTTGACCGCTGCGACCTTGCGGGCTACAGTGGCGGCTGCATATTCCTGTTCCTCACGCAACCAGCGTACATAGCTGACGAGGTCTTCCTTGGTGACTTGGTCCCATGTATCTCGCTGATGGTTCTCGATCTCAAAGCCGTAGAATTGGCCTAGATCATTGCGATAGGCGACGATGGTATTGCTGGCATATCCCTTTTCCTCAGCCAGCGTCTGTAGGAAGAGCTCTATGGCCTCGCGCATTGCGCGCCCCCTCCGGTGCCAACCCCTGCGGTAGCTCGCCCGCCATTTTACCACCACTTTGCATAAGCTCAAAAAGGGTTAGGCGCCGGCCTAGCTGCTCTTGACTGGCGAGGGCGCTCGCATCGCGGGTATAATGTGGGTGGCATTTGTGCATCTGCTGACAAGCGCAACCACTAGACCTGGGGAGACATACCATGGACCTGTTCGCCAAGTGCGCATCCTTCTCGCGTGCGGAGGAGGCTAGAGCGGCGGGGCTCTATCCATACTTTATCCCGCTGGACGACACCGAAGGCACTGAGGTGACCATCGGCGGAAAGCGGATGATCATGATCGGTTCCAACAACTATCTCGGGCTGACGACGCATCCCAAGGTGCGCGAAGCAGCCATTGAGGCGACACGAAAGTTTGGCACAAGCTGCACTGGCTCGCGATTCCTGAACGGCAACTTGGCCATGCATGAGCAGTTGGAGCACGAGTTTGCCGAGTTTGTGGGAACCGAGGCGGGCTTGGTGTTCAGTACGGGCATGCAGACGAATCTGGGCACCATCTCAGCCCTGATCGGTCGCGGCGATGTCGTCATCACCGACCGAGAGGATCATGCCAGCATTGTGGATGGCTGTCGCCTATCGTACGGCGAGATGAAGCGCTATCGACACAATGACATGGAGCACCTCGATTTCATCCTTGAGAGTGTCGCTGACGATGCCAAGCTTGTGGTGGTCGATGGTGTGTTCAGCATGGGTGGAGACATCGCGCCGCTGCCCGAGATCGCGGCGCTCTGCCAAAAGTGGGGCGCTCGGCTCATGGTGGACGATGCGCACTCGCTGGGCGTTCTCGCACATGGCCGCGGGACAGCCGCCCACTATGACATGGTGGATGACGTTGACCTGATCATGGGTACGTTCAGCAAGGCTTTCGCCTCGCTGGGCGGGGTGATCCTGGGGGCGGCGGACGTGATCGACTATGTCAAGCACCATGCGCGATCGCTTATCTTTAGCGCCAGCATGCCGCCTGCCAATACGGCAGCCGTGTTGGCTGCGCTCCACGTCCTGCGCCAAGAGCCGGAGCGCGTCGATCGGCTTCATGCGATCGCCTCCAAGATGCGCCAGGGCTTTGGGGAGCTGGGGTTCAACACCGGGGCTAGCGAGACGCCGATCATCCCCATCATCATCGGCGAGGATCAGAAGACGTTCGCTTTCTGGCGGGCGTTGTTCGATGCCGGTATTTATGTGAACGCAGTGGTCTCGCCAGCCGTGCCGCCCAACCTGTCGTTGCTGCGCACCAGTTACATGGCTACTCATACAGACGAACAGATGGATCGCGTGCTGGAAGCCTTTGAAAAGGTGGGTAAAGAGCTGGGCATCATCTAGTACAGCTCCAAGGTAAAACGAGGCGATCGGGGATCCCCTGACCGCCTCGTTTGCTGTGCCACGACGAGCGCGGTCTAGAGGATGAGCATAGCATCCCCAAAGCTGTAAAAGCGGTACCGCTCGCGGACGGCCTCCTCGTAGGCCCGGCGGATCAGGTCCGTGCCCGCAAAAGCCGAGACGAGCATCAGCAGCGTGGAGCGAGGTAGGTGAAAGTTGGTAAGCAGGGCGTCCACTGCACGGAAGGTGTAGCCGGGCCGGATGAACAGATCGGTTGGTCCATCCAGGGGCTGTAGCATTCCCGCCGGGCTGCGTGCTGCCGATTCCAGAACGCGCACGCTAGTTGTCCCGACGGCAATGATGCGGCGCCCTTCTGCCCGCGCCTGATTGAGCCGCGTAGCAGTCGCTGGATCAAGCCGGCAGTACTCGGTGTGAATCTCGTGATCTTCGACGTGTTCCTCTTGGACGGGGCGAAAGGTGTCCAGGCCGATGTGCAGCAGCACGGTCTCCCATTGCACCCCACGTTCGGCGGCTTGGCTGATGAGCTCGGGCGTCCAGTGGAGTCCGGCAGTAGGCGCGGCAACGGAGCCTTTCACTCGTGCATAGACGGTCTGGTAGCGGTCCGGGTTGTCCAGATGGGCATGGATGTACGGTGGTAGGGGCGTCGTTCCAAGTTGGTCGAGATGGTCGTCGATGGGCTCCTCCAGGCGCAGCAGACGTCCGCCCGATGGGGTGATGGATTCTACGATGGCGCCTACTGTGTGCCCTTCCGTCTGGCCAATCGCTAGCTGCTGGCCTACGCGGACACGGCGACCCTTGACTAGGGCTTCCCAGTGGAGCTGGTCACGGCGCGATAGCAGCAGCAGCTCTACCTTGCCCCTTGTGGGCACCTTGTGAGCCTGAATTCGCGCTGGAATCACGCGGGTCTCGTTCACGACGAGAACGTCGCCGGCGCGCAAATAGGAGAGAATGTCAGGGAAACGCTGGTGGGAGAACGAACCGGTCGCTCTGTCCACTACCAGTAATCGCGAGGTATCACGCGGCACTGCGGGGTGTTGGGCGATAAGCTCTTCTGGGAGGTCATAGTCAAAGGTACTGGTGAGCATCTCAACGGCCGCTCCGTGTGCTAGCGTCCTTGTCCAGGGATTCCCACTCGCTGTAAACGCAACCACAGTAACGTTGCTCGTAGAGGTCGTGTTCCTGGGCTAGCCGGTGATGGTAGGCGAACCCTCGGCGCATGTTCTCAAAGTAAAAGGGCACGCCGGATGCCTCGGCTGCTTCATCGCCCTCTCGACGAATGAGCTCCAGGTATTGATAGGGGCTGATGAGGAGCGTCGTCGAGAAGGCGTCGTATTCCAGCTCGGCGGCTCGTTGGGCCGTTCGCCGTAGCCGCATCCGGTAGCATAGGCGGCAGCGTCGGCCTTGTCTGGGGCTGTCGGCGACAGCCTTGAGGAACGCGACCATCTCGTAGCCTTCTTCCCACACCATGGGCAAGCCTTGCTCA
The DNA here is from genome assembly GCA_049975585.1 of Anaerolineae bacterium. Lineage (GTDB taxonomy): Bacteria > Chloroflexota > Anaerolineae > UBA1429 > UBA1429 > DAIRUQ01. The sequence goes on along the minus strand of JBNGEB010000023.1, from coordinate 5,421 downwards.
TCGGCGAATTTCGCAAGAGTCTGACGTCGGTGTTCGTGCTCTGAGAAGGGGTGGATGTTGGGGTTGAACCAGTAGCCTGTGACTGAAGCGCCCAGCTCAGCCAGATGCCGCAGCGTCCATGTAGCGCATGGGGCGCAACAGATGTGCAGGAGCAGCCGCTGACCCAGCAATGGGGGCGGTGGCTCGGGTTCCGGCTCGGGTATGTCCACCTCGTACGGCAGCTGGATGGTGAAGGGATCCTCACAGACGAGCGTGGCCCGATGGGCAGCTACCAGTCGTCTCGCCTTTTGCAGGGAACAGGGCGAGAGCGGATGTCCGCGGGCATCCACAACGCGTGCCCTCGCCATCAAAAGAGGTTCTCCTGGATCTGGGCGGCTGGAGGAACGCTTCTGTGGAGGTGCTCGTATGCGCGGCGCGTGGCCGTGCGTCCTCGAGGCGTGCGCTCGAGGAAGCCTAGCTGAAGCAGGAACGGCTCATAGACGTCCATGATGGTGTCCGGATCGTCGCTGAGAGCGGCAGCCAGCGTGTCGAGCCCGACGGGCCCACCGTCGAACTTGTCGATGATCGTCTCTAGCACGCGGCGGTCCGAGTCGCCGAGGCCGAGGTGATCCACCTGCAAAAGCTGCATGGCCTCGGAGGCGATATCCGCGTCGATGGTGCCATTGCCACGGACCTGGGCTACGTCACGAACGCGCTTGAGGAGGCGATTGGCGACGCGAGGCGTTCCCCTGGAACGGGCAGCGATCTCGTGTATCCCATCCGTCGTGATGGGCACATCTAGAATCCGAGCTGATCGTTCCACGATGGTGCACATCGAGTCGAGGTCATAGAAATCGAGGCGGCATATGACGCCAAAACGAGCCCGGAGGGGCGACGTCATCAAGGCCAACCTGGTTGTCGCCCCTACCAGGGTAAAGCGCGGGAGCTGCAGCCGGATGCTGCGCGCCGAAGGCCCCTTGCCAATCATCACGTCCAGGGCATAGTCCTCCATGGCGGGATAGAGGACCTCTTCGACCGCTCGTGCGAGCCGGTGCACCTCATCCACAAAGAGCACGTCTCCCGGACGCAAGTTGGTGAGGATGGCTGCCAGGTCGCCTGGGCGTTGTATGACCGGCCCCGACGTGACTTTGATGTTGACGCCCATCTCGGCAGCGATGACGTTGGCCAGGGTGGTCTTGCCCAACCCTGGAGGCCCATGCAGCAGGACGTGGTCGAGGGGCTCTTGGCGCTCCTGAGCGGCCGTCAGGGTGACGAGTAGCGTCTCGACGATACGGTCCTGGCCGATGTACTCGCTCAAGTTGCGCGGTCGGAGGCTCTGTTCGACGGTGGCCTCGTCCGGATTCCGGTTGGGGGAGATCACTCGTTCGTCAGACATGACACTTCCTTTCGCTCGTGGACATTATACCACGGGTCGATAGGAGCGTCAGAGCAGCAAGGGGCCTCCCTGTGTAGGGAGGCCCCCAGCGAGCTACGAGCAAGCAAAAGGGCGCTTACGCGGCGCCCACGATCTTCTTGGCCAATGTGGCGGCGCCAGCCGCGTCACGCGAGTAGCCATCCGCACCGATCTCGTCGGCGTACTTTTGGGTGACGGGCGCGCCGCCGATGAGTACCTTGACCTGGTCCCGAATGCCAGCCTCGGTGAGGGCATCGACGGTATCGCGCATGCTTGGCATGGTAGTGGTCAGCAAAGCCGAGAGGCCGATCAGGTGCACGTCTTGATTCTTCACGACGTCGACGAACTGCTGCGGGGAGACGTCGACGCCGAGGTCGATCACCTCAAACCCGGCGCCTTCCATCATGATGCCCACCAGGTTCTTGCCGATGTCATGCAAATCACCCTTGACGGTACCAAGCGCGATCCTGCCGATGGGCTCAACGTCCTCTTCCACCAGCTTTGGACGAAGGATGGCGAGGCCAGCCTTCATGGCTCGCGCTGCGATGAGCATCTCGGGTACATAGTACTCGTTGATCTCAAAGAGACGGCCAACTTCCGTCATGGCGGGGATGAGTCCCTCGTACAGGATGTCGCTGGCGGTCATGCCCTCTTCTAGGGCGGCGGTTACGTGTTCGGTAACGAGATCCCGATCACCCTCCAACACGCCCTGGTAGATTTCTTCCTTATGCCCCATGCCAAACCTCCCAAATTCCGCGATCACGTTGTTTTCGGCAACCCCATTGGCTACCATTGTACCAGATAGAACAATGTTACGCAAGCCATACCCAGAGCACAAGCGCGACAGCACCTCCTATCATGCTGGCTATCAGATCCACCATCGGATTCGTGAGGCCACGCCATCCGCGCACCTTTTGCGTGTCTGAGCCGCAGTGGTGTCTCGGACGATCGGTGGCCCGGTCACACCGAGGGCAATAGTACATTGCTTGGGCGATGCTGCCAAGTACACTATCGGCCATCGTGCCAATGAGACCCGCGAAAGCGCAGATCAGGGGCAAGAGTCCCCACTGGGTGTCCATCGGCTGTTCCGTGAAGAGCGGGGGCAAGGTCTTGGAAGCTATCGCGACGAAACCGATGCTCCACGCGCCGAGGATGGCCGCCACTATCCCGAGAAGCGAGATGGCGCCAACGGTGCCCGGAGAGACTGACGAACCATGTACCAGATCACGAGGAGGGTCAGGGCTCAGAACGCCGATCTCTGTGGCCCATAGATCGGCGCTGGAGGAGGCTAGGGCGCCCGCGTAGATGACGAACGAGACGTTGGTTTCGCCAAGAAGAGCGTTCGCGATGGCGGTGGCGGCGGGCCACGCTAGGTGGGCAAGTATGTCCGCCGCACCAAGCAGCGCTTGCGCATCGGGGCGATCTAGGGGGCCGCTTTTTGCCTGGCTGCGGAAGGGAATCCATGCGACCAAGCTCAGAAGGTAGGCGTCGATGCCAAGCGCCCACTCCCAGCCAGCCAGGAAGGCCAAAACGGCGGTGAGCAGGCCAGCGGCTATGCCGGCAGTGGAGGTGAGAGACCCCTGGCGCACGGCAAGCCACATGAGCGTGGCGGGCAGAAGGACGCCTGTGATCGCGGTTCCCCAGCCAATCATGCCTAGGCTCTCACCAGTTGCCAGAGGCCGACCCATAGGATCGCTTGTTGCACCAACACGCCATACGTCAGCAGGCGTGCTAGAACACGGCTCTGGCGGTGCAGTAGCATGGCGACGAGCAGATCAAAGCTTGCAACCAGGGCCGCCACCATTGGAATGGCTCGTGCGGCATCCTGAGGCACCAGCATGCGCACGGCGGCCCCCGTTCCAAAGACGGTGATCTGTCTTGAGAGTGAGGGATAGGCGCGCGCCGCACCCGCATAGAGCAACAGGGCGCTCACCAAGCAGAGGACGATGGGATAGAGCATTGCCCTATCCCGCCAGACGGGCCAGGCGGCAAGGGCCATGGGCGAGCGCGTGATGCCCCCAGCGGATCGGTTAGTTCGCCTTGCCCGGTCAAAGGCCTGCACAAAGGTTGTGGGGTCGCGCGGAGATATGAGGAGCGACCATCCCTCTCCTTGAAGGAGGAGTGACCGTCGCTGGGGGAGCGTGCTGGCAAAGTAAGCGACGACGTCGGTTCCGCGCCGGGAGATGCCGTGCGTCCAACCAGGCCAGCTCCATTTTGCTGTGGATATGCCCTTTGGCTGGACGATCTGGTCCACGCTCCCCAAAGGGACTCGCCACCGACAGAGCCCCATGTCCAGGTAGAGATAGCCTTGGGCTATCACATAGTGAAGATCTGCAAGGCGGATGGTTCGGAGCGCGATCCAGATGATTCCGGCGAAAAGCGCAAGCCCCATGGCGTGCAGCGCGACCCTCTGGCCACCAAAGGGCAAGCCTGCCGCTACATGCAGGAGGGCGTACAGTGTGGCGACCATGACGGCCAATAGCGCGCCGCCTACCGATAGCCCGAGGCCCTTACGAGGATAATCGACCATCACGCCTCCGACACACTCTACAACAACAGGCATTATCTTCTTGGGCACGAGTACCGTCAACCAAGGCATGGCTAGGCTTTGACCCGTGACGATGCCGCCACTAGAATGGCCTGGCGCGCGCAAGGGGGGCGAATGCGGGTTGCCATCAACGGTCTGTTCTGGAATCAAGCAGCAACTGGCAGCGGCCAGTACGTTCGCGAGCTGGTTGCAGCGATGGCACGCATGGATGATATACGGCTAACCCTCGTCGTCGATGCACCTCTGCGTACGCCGCCACCTGCTGATACGGAGATTCGCCAAGCTGGGATGGGTGCCTCGACTAACCTGGGCAAGCTATGGTTCGAGCAGGTCGCGTTCCCAGCGGCGTGCCGGCGCACGGGCGTCGATGTAGCACACGTGCCCTACTTTGCGCCGCTGACCGGCTTTTCTCCCGTGGTGGTGACTATCCACGATCTCATTCCGCTGCTGCTGCCAGAGTATCGAGGCGGCTGGCACGTGCGCGCCTATATGGCCTTGGCGGCGCGGGCGGCCCGGCGCGCAAACTTGATCATCACCGATTCGGAGACATCGGCGCAGGACGTGGAGCAGGTGCTTGGGATCCCTCGGGATCGCGTGCGCGTCGTGCATCTGGCTGCGGCAACGATGTATCGGACCTGCCCCGCCGAGAAGGTGCTAGAGACACGCGAGCGGCTCGCTCTCCCCGAGCAGTACCTCCTGTACGTCGGGGGGTTTGACCGCCGCAAAAGCGTGCCAGAGATGCTGCAAGCCTACCGCCAAGCTTTGCCCACGCTCCATGGCGTGCCCTTGGTGATTGGGGGGCGACTGCCAGGAAGCGACACTGCCTTTGCGCCGGACCCGCGTCGCGTGGCGCGCGAGTTGGGCCTCTCGAACCATGTGCGGTTCCTCGGGCGGTTGTCCGCATCCGATATGCCCGCTCTCTATGCGGGCGCGATGGCCTTGGTGTACCCCTCACGCTACGAGGGCTTTGGCCTTCCGCCGCTGGAAGCGATTAGCTGCGGGACGCCGGTGATAGCCACCCGGGCCTCGTCACTGCCTGAGGTGGTGGGGGAGGGCGGCATTCTGGTGCCACCAGGCGATGGGGCGGCTCTGTCGGATGCCATGTGTGCGCTGGTAGAGGACGCGGCGCTGCGGGAACGGCTGTCCGAGCGTGGCCTTGAGCAAGCTGCACGGTTCTCGTGGGAACGCACGGCACGCGAGACCGTGGCCGTCTACCGGGAGGCATTGGCAGGTGCTTAGCAGGATAACCCAACGAAGACACGCGGAGGTGTCACGCGCGCCTGTTATGGGTAGGTGGCTGGTCTGGGCTTTTGGGCTGGCCGTAGGCTTGGCCCTGGCGCGCCTTGCCGCCGAAGCGTCAACGCAGCCGTGGCGCGTGGCCCAACTCGCTTTGATCGTTGGCGCTGGCCTCGTTGCCGGCGTGGTGGCTGCCGTGGGCATCCGCGAGTTGACGCGGCGTCGCGGGGGCGACGTTGTGCTG
>JBNGEB010000022.1:19025-19799 GCA_049975585.1 Anaerolineae bacterium | reverse complement strand
GACCTTACCCTCGTGGTCTCAGAGGCCGCCGAGACCATGCGCCCCCTCATTGAGGCCAAAGGAGTCCAGCTACACGTCGCAATCCCCTCTCAGATCCCAGAGGTGTATGCCGATGCGGGACGCCTGCGACAAGTGTTGCTCAACCTGCTAAACAACGCGTACCGCTTTACAGACGTTGGCACGATTCGCGTCGAGGTGGGCTTGGCAAACCAGCAAGTGCGCGTGGCCGTGGCAGATACCGGCGCGGGCATTGCCGAGGAGGACATCCCTCGCGTCTTTGACGAGTTCCACTCGCTCTCCAAGGAGAGCACCGTCCGACGAGGGGGACTGGGCCTGGGCTTGGCCATCAGTAGGCGTCTGATCCGAGCGCACGGCGGCGATATCGAGCTAACGAGCGTCGAAGGAGAGGGCAGCGTCTTTACAGTGTCCTTGCCCCTGGTCGCACAGGCTGTGGATGCACGCCCGCGCCTCGTACGCACGTCGCGTCCTGCTGTCACCGATAGCACTGTTCCCGTGTTGCTCATGGTTGGCGGCGACCCGGATGATCAATCTGCGGGCCGAGGCATCGAGGACTATCGGGTCGTCTTTAGCACGCCTGATGAGGCGCTGGAGGCCATGGAGCAGTATCTGCCTGTTGCAGTTTGGATCCGTGAGAGCGAAGAGGCCGTCCGCGCCAACGAGCAACTCTCCCGCGTCCTGGACGCGGCCAAGGCAGTTCCCGTCATCGTCTGCCCTTTGCCGAGCCGTCAAGGAGTCGCCAGTGCGCTGGGCGCA
>JBNGEB010000022.1:10248-19015 GCA_049975585.1 Anaerolineae bacterium | reverse complement strand
GCTATCCGAGATGCGTCAGGACGGTCCGATACGGTCCGCGCTCGTCGTGGATGACGACGTACGGATCCTCCGGATGATGCGGCGCATTCTGAGCTCCGATGATGAGCCCATCGAGCTGCACGAGGCCAGCGGGGGGCGCGAGGGGTTGCGTATGCTCCGATCTGTGAAACCGGACGTTCTGTTTTTGGACTTGGCCATGCCGGGTATCGACGGATACGAGGTGCTACGGCAGGCTAGCGGAGATCACACGCTGGCTCAGATACGCACCGTGTTGATGACGGGCGTCGATGTCGGGGGTCAGGACGCGCTGGTGCACCATCTCTCGGTGCATGGTGGCGAAGGGTTCTCCACTCTCAGGGTGGTGCGCGGCGCCCAGCATCTGCTCCGTGAGCTGGTTCGCTAGTCGCGACTGGTGAGCTCGCCCAACGTCGCTAGGAGGGCATCCTGCGTCACCGGCTTGGTGAGGTAGGCGTCAGCGCCGAGCGAACGTGCCAGAGCTGTCTGCTCTAGCACCGAACAGACGATGACCGGAATCTCTTGCAAAGGCGCAGTCGAGCGCATCTGTCGCAAGAGCTCCCAACCGTCACGGCCGGGCATCATCACATCTAGAATGACGACATCGGGCTTCTCTGCCTCGATCATTGCGAGCGCCTGGTCGCCATCAAAGGCGCTGGCCATGGCATAGGGGTACCCCACCAGGTAGCGGCGCACCAGCTGATGAATGCTGCGGTTGTCGTCGATCAGCAAGACTCGTGCGAGGGGCGCCGCCGGCAGCCGCAACGAATAGACGATGTCGTCTTTCGAAGACCTGACCTGGCAACTTGCCCGCAACGCCTCCAGGATTGTCTCTTTGATGGGGCCACGATCGTCTGGTGCCTGGCAGCCATGCGGCGCTATGACGGCGACGCGGACCGTGATCTGCCGTTCACCAAGTGGTTGGATGGAGGTCTCCACCCTTGAGCCATTCACGGCCTGCACCGCCTCGGTGTAGAGCGCCAGAAGCGCTTGCCGAAGCAGCACGCGCTCCGAAAGCACGACCGTACTGCCCGACGTCGCAACGGGGCAGAGCGACGCGGCGTGTTCCTCGGCCAACGGCCTCACCAAGTCGTGCAGCGCCGAAAGCTCCACTGCCAGATCGATGGGGCCCCAGTTCGGCTCTAGGCTCTCGATCTCGCGGCGAAGCTCACTTGATTCTCCAGTCTGGGGTTCGTGGCCTTTCTCGTCAGCCGAAAGCCGTTCCCGGATGATGACCGCCAACGCCTCCAAGGCCGCGCGTACCTCCCGCCGCACCTGTCGCTCAGATAGGGCTAGCGCCTCCGCCACGTCCTCGGCGGGCTCTTGGTTGAGGTAGCGGCGCCGTAGAGCCATATAGCCACGCCTGGCGGGTGAGGCAGCTCCCACGCCATCGCCAGGATCCAGCTCGTCGATGGCATCCACCAACAGCTTGCGCATTGCCTTGACAGCCTGGGCTGGCGTGGTGCTGGGCGAGGCCTGGGCTAGAAGATGGACGAGGGTGCAGCGCTGCAGGTACACGTGGTCATAAATGTGTTCCAGCGTGCGCCGCAGCTCGGCCACAAGATCTAGATCGTCGCCAGGCTGTCCGTCGTCTGTCCAGTGATTGTCCATTTTGGCCACACAGGCACCGCCTCATCCACTATAATGATAGTATAGGTTAGGGTTCGCCGTGCGCAAGCTGGCTCCGGCCAAGCTTGACCGCGGTCGTGCCCAACGTGTCGTTTGGCTCGGAGAGGAGGCAAGATGTCGAAGAAGCGATTGACACGACGGAGTTTCCTGACAGGTGTGGCGGCAGCCGGCGCTGGGGCTGCGCTAGCTGCGTGTGCGCCCGAAGTCGTCAAGGAGACCGTCGTCGTCGAAAAGGTCGTCGAAAAGCCCGTAGAGAAGACCGTCGAGGTCGAAGTCGAGAAGGTCGTCAAGGAGACGGTCGTCGTTGAGAAGGTCGTCGAGAAAGAGGCAGAGGAGCTCGAGGGCGAGATCGTCGTCAACGTCTCGGTCGGCAGCCCCGCCGCCTGGGAAGTCGTGGCCAACATGTACGAGGCCGCCCATCCCAAAGTTGACGTGATCCTCGACCTCAAGCGCGGCGACAATGACGCGCGCGACCAGTTCTATCGTGCCCAGGTCGCCTCGGGCGCGCCCCGCATGTCGCTGGGCAACATCAATAGCCTTGGCGATCTGTTCGGCGAGGGCGTCTTTGTGAACTGGGACGACTATATGGACCGGATCAACCCCTATACGGGCGAGGTCTGGCGTGAGTCGTTCGCGGCCGGCGCCCTGGACGTGGGCCGTTACAGCCCCACCGAGCAGTATATGCTCAGCATCCAGCTCGTGCAGATCCTGTTCTTCTTTAACCAGAACATGGCCGCCGAGATCGGTCTCGATCCATCCAGCCCGCCGCAGACGTGGGACGAGCTGGCCGAGTGGCTCAACACCGCCGCAGACGCCGGCTATATCGGTATGGACATGATCGAGAAGGGCGACCGCATCGACTGGTTCGAGCGGATCTATGCCGACACTTGGTACAGCACCAAGCAGTACTGGGACTTGGTCAAGTGCCATGAGGGCGATTTCTGCTACGACCCGGACAAGGCCGACTTTATGACGGGCGATTGGCAGAACGATCCCACCTTTGATGATCCTGATAAGGTGGACTATAACAAGGTGCGCGCCTATGCCAACTTCCGTGACGGCTGGTGGCTCACCGAAAAGGACGAGCGCATCGTCCCAATGATGAACGAGATGCGCAAGGTCATCAACCCGACCACCCTGGCACCAGGATGGCGCGGCATCACCACACCGAACCCCTTGCTGTTCTACTCGGGACGCGCGCTGTGCGTCTACGACGGCGGCTGGATGCTTTCCAGCTTTGACAAGAGCATCAAGCGACTGCAGGCCGGCGAGTTCTTGACCGTCGAAGAGGGCGAGCCGACTCCGACGCCCGACCCGGCTCTGGCCGGCGTCGAGGGGTTTGACCTGGGTCTGTTCCCGTCCCCGCAGCAGACGCACCCGGACATTGAGGTCAACTTCCAGCGCACCATCGAGCAGCCCATCGGCTTCTGGGGCATCCCCGTCAAGGATCAGAAGCAGAACGAGCTCGAGATCGACTTTGCCATGTTCTGCACCAGCCCGAAAGTCGTGGCGGCTCGCTGGGCCGCAGAGCTGGACCCGAACAACGCCGAAGGCTCGGTCATTGGCCCGCCTGCCATCAATGGCGTGGAAATGCCTGGCAAGTGGAAGGACGTCTTTGGCCAGCTCAAGTTCCAGGGCAACTGCCAGAAGCCGCATCCCAAGGGCATGACCCAGAATGGCCTCCCTGGCAACCTGTTCGAGTGGCGCCGCATGATGGCCGACTTTTACGATGGCGACATCACGGCCGAAGAGTTCCGCGACGAGCTGAGAACCATGCGCGACAACAACTTTGAGGAAGAGCTCAAGACTCAGCGTCTGACGCTGGCCGACCTCGACACGCCTGAGAAAAAGCCGCCTACGTTTGACTAGGCGCGACTGATCTCTCGGGTTCGTGTGAGCGCATGACACGAGAGGGGAGGATCCTCGCGAGCACATCGTGCGGGACTCCCCTTGTTTGTTGGCGAATACGATAGGTGGGTGAGATGCGTCAGAATCGATCAAGAGCGCTAATCTGGTCCAGCGTGGTGCTCCTGCTGCTCTCGGCGATGATCGCCACGCCAGCCCTTGCAGGTGATGAGGAACCGCTCGGCACCCTCTGGGACGACACCTTGCCAGATATCGTCTATGGCGTGGACATCAGCGCCGATGGGTCGCTGGTGGTCTATGGCGGACGGGACGGGATTGTCTATGCCAGGAGCGGCGACGGCGAGGCCTTGTGGGAACGCGAGGTCGGTGGCACCGTGCTGTATGTCGAGATGGCCGCCGATGGCGAACGCATCGCGGTGGCCACCGAGACGCGCGTGGTTACCCTGTTCGACCGAGAAGGTAACACGCTTTGGACCCATGACACCAAGATGCCGCCCGTGGGACTGGGCATTTCCGATGATGGCTCGCGCGTCGTCGTAGGCGAGGAGCGCAAGCCTCGCGTCACCGTCCTCAATGCTAACGATGGCTCGATCATCTTTGACAACGAGTACGACGTCCGCATCGAGTATGCGACCATCTCGGGCGACGGCTCCAAGTTCTATACAGGCGGGCGCGATGCGCGCGTCAACTGCTATGCTATCCCCTCGGGAGAGCTGCAGTGGTCGATCATGCTCGACCGCGTCATCTATGCCATTGCGGCGCCCGACGACGGGAGCATGGTGTACGCTGGGGGCGATGGCAGCAGGGTGCAGGCCTTGGATCTCGAGGCCGGCGGCCAGGTGTGGACCTTTGAGGCCGCGCAGCGCATCACCCAGATCCGTGTGGCGCAAGACGGCGACCTGATTGGGGCCGCCTCTTGGGACGGCAATGTGTATCTGCTTAGCGCCTTGGGCGAGCTCCGCCAGACGGTCGACGGCGGCTCGCGCGTGCACGCTCTCGGCATGTCAGCCGATGGCTCGGTGATCGTGGCCGGCACCAACGAGGGACGCCTATTCGCCGTGAGCGCAGCGTCCGCGCGGGAAGCTCAGACGGTGCAGACGCGCAACCGGATTATCACCGCGATTGTGGCTGTGGTGCTGGTGGCTGCCCTGGCCGTGGCCACGGCGACCTATATCCGCCGCAACCCAGAGGCCCAAGCCTGGTGGGATCCCCGCTGGGCTGCGGTCCAGCGGCTCGGCCGGCGCATCTGGCGCGGGCGCATGGGCTATCTGTTCATGCTCCCCACGTTTCTTTTTTTGCTGATCTTCAATTATTACCCCGCCATCATGGGCCTCGGCCTAGGCTTTACCGAGTGGCGCCCTGGCCAGGTGGATCCCCCGAAGTGGGTCGGCCTTCATAACTTTGAGCTGGTGATGGACAACCCGAATACGGCCGCTGCCGCGCGAAACGCGGGCATCCTGATGGTGGCCGACCTGATCAAGCAGCTCGTCGGCCCGCTGATCATCGCGGAGCTGATCTTTGCGCTGAGCTCTGGCAAGGCCCAGTACACTTGGCGCACCCTGTTTATCGTGCCCATGGTGGTGCCAGGCGTTGCCACGATCCTGATGTGGAACAGCATCTTTGACCCCAACCTGGGGCTCATCAACAACACGTTATTCGCCCTCGGGTGGGCCACGCCGCAGAACCCGCCAACCTGGTTCGGCGACCCCAATCTCGCCCTGCCGTCCTTGATCTTTATCGGGTTCCCCTGGATCGGCGCGTTCCCGTTCCTGATCTATTACGGCGGGCTCATCACCATCTCGAAAGAGATCTTTGATGCTGCCAAGGTGGATGGGGCTACAGGGCTCCAGCGGGTGTTCTTGATCGATATACCGATGCTGGTGCCGCAGATCCGTCTGCTTTCAGTGCTGGCGTTGATCAACTCGCTGCAGAACTTTGGGCTGATCATCTTGACGACCCGTGGCGGACCGGGCAACGCCACCACGATCCCCGCCTATGAGATGTACATGCAAGGCATTAACTCGGGGCGCTATGGCTATGCCGCCGCCATGGCCAGCATCCTATTCCTGGTGATCATGGTGATCACGTTCTTTAACCTGCGGCTGGGCAAGCGTATCGCAGAGGTCTACTAGCGGAGAGATTATCCGATTACTGGGGGGAATAGATGACAGAAGCTGTACAGCAAACGCTGCGCACGAGCGGAGCACCTACTGCGTCGAGGCGGAACCCGCGCCAGGCGCGCAACGATATCATCATCACCATTCTGCTCGTCATCACGCTGTTTCTCGTGTTTATCCCCGTGATCCTCATGATCTTCATGTCGCTCAGGAACACGGGCCAGATCCTGACGCGCTTCTGGGATATCCCCAGACCCGTCATCCTCAGCAATTACCCGACGGCCTGGGAGGCCGTCAAGGGCTATATGTTCAACAGTGTCATCTATTGCAGCCTGGCCGTCATCATGGTGGTGGCGCTGTCGTCGCTGAGCGGCTACGCGCTCGCCACGATTGAGTTCCCTGGCAAGGAAGCGCTCTATATGGCGATCCTGGCTCTCATGATGATCCCAGGCGTCCTGACGCTGTTTCCGCGGATCAATATCGTCTATGGGCTTGGCATCGTCAACACGATGTGGGCTCTGGTGCTGCCGTGGTCCGCAGGGGGGCAGGTCCTCGGCATTATGCTGATGCGCACAGCCTTTGAGGGCATCCACCCGGAGATCCGCGAGGCTGCCCACGTGGACGGCGCCACCGATTTCGAGATCTTTTACCGGGTCTGCCTACCGCTGGCCTGGCCCATGGCGATGACGCTGGCCATCATGCATTTTGTGGGAACGTATAACGATTTCGTCTGGCCGCTGATCATCATCCAGGAAAAGACCAAGCAGGTGATGGCCGTGGGCGTGCGCGAGTTTGCGCCGACCTATGGCTCGCGTGACTTGGGTACGCAGATGGCGGCGTTCGTGTTGTCGTCGCTGCCGCTGCTCGTCGTGTTCCTGTTCGGTATGCGCTACTATATCGCCGGCATCGCCAGCGGTGCCGTCAAGATGTAGGCACGCCGTCCGCGACGACTTTTTCCCCTGCGGTAACAGTCAAAGGAGATCAAGCATGAGGATGTATCGTGGAGCGACCTACGGCGGCGTTTCGGTCACGCTAGAGAATCCGCATCTGCGCCTAGACGTCCACAAGCGCGTTACCGGCTGGGCTTGGGGCGAGCTGTACGCGCGCGTGGCGGTGGGCGGGACAAAGCTCGTGGCTGTGCTGGATCACCTTGGCGAGCTCAAGGTCGAGGGGATCGATTTCCCGCTGCGACTCGAGGCTGACGCCTACGAAAGGGTGATGGGGTCGGGCAAGAGCGGCCTGCGGTTCCAGGTGCGGAACATGAACGTGCACGAGCTGGTGCAGGGCACGTCCTTTGAGCGCTGGGTAAAGTACCCCATCGAGCGCCCTGTCATGGAGGGGACGGTCACCCTCTGGCTGGATGAGGACGCGCCGCTCCTGCACCTGGACTATGATCTCACCAGCACGGCTATTCTGCCCGTGCGTTACATCCGTGGCCCCTGGCTGAAGGTCGGCGTGGATAGCCGCGCCGCCGACGGCGTTCGCGCCGCCAAGCACGACGGGATCTTTCCTGGCGTTGAATGGCTGATGGGCGACGAGTGGTCCAGCGGCAGCGACTGGTTCCGCGATCCTTGGGCCTTGCGCGTCGCGCCGCATCCCAACAAGGTGGCCGCGCCGCTCATGGCTCTCAGCCACCAGGGTGTGGGCATCGGTATCGCGTGGGATGCGAACGCGCGCTGCCTGGGAGCGCAACGCCACCCGCAGCCGGTGTTCGCGTCGCCCGATTTCATCGATCGGATGAACTATAGCGTCATGGGTCTCATGGCGCCCAGCGCGGCGTGGGAGGGGGTCGCCGAGAATAGCGTGGAGGCGCAGCCGCCCTATCGGGTGGGCGCCAACGCTCATATCGGCTTTCATGCTGAGGTGTTCGTGGTGGAGGGTACCAGCCTCGACGTCCTGCTCGATTGGGTGCAGCGCCACGGCCTGCCCGAGCCGCCCGAACCGCGCTGGCCTTACGAGGAGGCGCTGGATCGCATCGCCAAGGCGTATGACACGCACCTATGGTTTGAGGGCGAGGGCTGGGGCCAGGCGATCTCCTTCGGGCGCAAGCGAGCTGGCCAACCCAACATCCCAGGGTTCCTGGCCAAGTATGTGGCCGAGGCCGATGACCGCGAGCTGGCCGAGAGTCTTCAGGCCAAAGCCGACTGGTGCGCCCAGCAACCCAAGGCCAAGCGGCAGGGGAGCTGGCCGCTTCAGGATTTGGGCGAGCTGGCCAAGCTGCCGCGCGAGGAGCTGCTAGGGCGCGCGCAAGAGCTGCTGGACGCCCAGCTCGACGACGGGGGGTTCGGGTTCGATCCAGACGGCGCCCACTATGTGAAGGATGACGTCGTCTTTGCGCGGGTGGCTGTCGAGCCGCTGGGTCATCCCGGCGATGTGGCGCTGGACCTTTGCATGACGGCGGCTTTGGAGCTGCTGGCCATCGGCGAGGCCGCTAACCACGCCCCCAGCCTCGAGGGCGCTCGCAAGGCGCTGGACCGCTGCTTGGTCATGGAGCGTCCCGAGGGCGGCGACTATTGGGAGACGCCGCTCTTTAGCCCTAACCTGCTGGCTGCAGGGCACGCGGCGCTAGCCTACTACCGCGGCTACCAGGCGCTGGACGAGCCCGTGTACCGAGATCGCGCCATCTACTGGCTGCGCTGCCTGTTGCCCTTCACGCACCTGTGGGATCCCGACGATCGGCCGATGGTGTATAACACCAAGCCGTGTCTCTGCGCCAGTGACTGGTACCTGGCCAACTGGGTGGAGAGTCACGTGCAGTGGGAGGTGCTGCTGACGTTTGCGCTATCGGCGCAGTGGGGCATTGACTGGGGCGCCATCGACCCCGATATCGATTGGCATCGCTATCAGGAGGGCATTACCACGGCGGCTCTGCGCTGGATGCTGGATCACGAGGAGATGGAGGATACGACCTTCCCGCAGGATCTGATGGCTGCGGGCAAGCTGGATATGCTGTTTGCCGATGCCCACAATACGGTGACGGGTCAGTATTCAGGCGGGCCCATCATGCCAGATATCATCGCCATCAATATGCAGGATATCATGGGGCGACGGGATTCGTAGGGGCACGACACGCCGCGCCACCGATGGCGCGCCACCGACGGAGGCGCCACGGATGACGCGGGAGAGGGGGCCCTATGACG
>JBNGEB010000022.1:0-10238 GCA_049975585.1 Anaerolineae bacterium | reverse complement strand
CCCGAATGCTGCGTATGCAGTCCCTAGCGTGCTGGCGGACGGCAGCGCTCGCCCACGTGGACGGCGAGGCCCGCGAGGATGTAGGGGCCGCCAGAGGTCGCCATGGCAAAGGCGTGATGGCTGCCGGCGCTCCAGAGGGCGAACGCCGCAAACGCCAGCCCTCCAAGTAGCAGCAGGATGGCGCCAAGACCAACACGCCACCAGACGATGGCCGTGGCTGTGGCGTTGATGAGGATGAGGGCGAGCATCAAGCCAGATTCCAGGTTGATGCCAGCCCCCTCCTCGATGGCCCCCATCACCATAATGAACAGCCACAACGTTGAGACCACCGTCGCCAGGATGCGTCCCGCGTCGCGCAGGATTCTCACGCGACCTCCTCTCGCGAGCGACATAGCCTCGGCTGGCGGACTAGCTCTCCACGTGCGGCAAGCTAGCCAGAGCTTCCTTGAGCCGCTCCTCCTCTAGGGCATAATCCTCAAGCGCGCCCTGGTGATAGGCATCATAGGCGGCCAGGTCAAAATGGCCATGCCCGCTGGCGTTGATCAGCAACACCTTGGCCTCGCCGGCCTCGCGGCAGCGTAGGGCTTCATCGTAGGCAGCCTTGATCGCATGGGCCGTCTCTGGCGCGACGATGTGTCCCTCGGATCGGGCAAAGCTATGCGCCGCCTGCAGTACCTCGTTCTGGTGATAGGCACGCGCCTCCACATAGCCATCCTCCAGAAGGCGGCAGATGATGGGCGCCATGCCGTGATAGCGCAGGCCACCCGCGTGCACCGGCGCAGGGATAAAGGTGTGCCCAACGGTGCGCATCTTGGCCACGGGGCCGGTCTTGGCCGTGTCGCCCCAGTCGTAGGCATAGAGCCCCCGCGTCAGGCTGGGGCACGCGGTGGATTCGACGTTGATAACGCGCAGGTCCGGCCGCTCGCCGCTGAGCTTGTCCCGCACGAACGGTAGGAACAACCCAGCAAAGTTGCTGCCTCCCCCCACACATCCGATCAGCACGTCGGGATAGTCGCCCGCCATCTCCATCTGCTTGCGCGCCTCTTGACCCACGATGGTCTGGTGCAGCAGCACAAAGTTGAGGACGCTGCCCAGGGCGTACTTCCATCCTTCGTGAGTGACCGCGTACTCGATAGCCTCGCTAATGGAAATGCCCAGGCTGCCGGGGGTGTCGGGATCCTCTGCTAAGACGTTGCGGCCGACTTGGGTCTCCTCGCTGGGGCTAGGGACCACCTTGCCGCCCCAAGTCTCCATGGCAATGCGGCGATAGGGCTTCTGTCGGTAACTGATGGCCACCATAAAGACCTTGCACGCCAGACCGAACATCTGGGTGGCAAAGGAGAGAGCGCTGCCCCACTGGCCGGCACCCGTTTCCGTGGCGAGCCCCTCGAGGCCTTCCTCCCGCGCATAGTAGGCTTGAACTACGGCGGTGTTGGGCTTGTGGCTACCTGGCGGGCTGACGCCCTCCCATTTGTAGTAGATGCGGGCTGGCGTCTCTAGCGCCTGCTCCCAGCGAGCAGCCCGATAGAGGGGGGTCGGACGCCACATTTTGAGGATGTCGCGCACCTCCTCGGGGATGGGGATCCAGCTCTCCTGGCTGACTTCTTGCTCGATGAGGGCTTGGGGGAACACTGGCGCGAGGTCATCGGGTTGGAGCAGGTCCAAGCTCACCGGGTGGCGATATGGCGGCGGCGGCGTCTTCATGTCGGGGACGACATTGTACCAGTGGGTGGGCAGGTCGGGTTCGTCGAGCAGGTATTTGTAGCGCATCATCGAACGGCCTCCTTGGGTTGACCGGGCGCTGGCCCGCGCCAGAACGCACGCTTCGGTGTCGGTGAAGCCGCGCGAGGAGGGCCGAGGTGTGATGTTACAGGAGCTATGCTGAACGTTGGGCGTTGACGAATCGGCTGCCGGCACGTAGTTATCTTATACGGCGGTTGCTTGCGGCTGTCAAGGGAGAGCGCCCAACAAAGTTGCCGCGCATCCGAAAGCGATGGCACTGGTGAGCTTGGCAGCGAGCCAATCTGCCCTAGAAAGCGCGGTATCGGTGAACGGAAGGCTTACCCAGTTGCGGGCTCTGCTGACCATCGGGAGATGCTCGCTATCGAGAGACTTGACGTGGCTTCGGCAAGCACGTGGCCCGCTGTGCGCAAAAGCCGTCGTTGCAGCCGTAGAGGCTAGCGCAGGACGCAGCGCCTCGTACTAGCCGGCTCGCTCTGGCAGGCCTTCTAGCCGCACCGTCTGGATGGGGTAAGGCAACTCGATGCCTTCGCGCTCTGCGGCTGTGTTAATGGCCATCACGACATCCGAGTGCACGTCCAGCAGGCCGTGTGTGGTGGTGTCGATCCAGAATCGAAGCGCGAATGTCACGGCCGAATCGCCAAGCTCCTCGGCATGGAGCATCGGGGCCGGGTCCTCCACGACGCCCGGAACCTCAGATGTTGCGGCAAGAAACACCTCGGTGGCGCGTTTGAGATTCTGGCCGTAGCCAACGCCGATGTAAATCGTTCGGCGGCGATGGCTCTCCTCAGAGTAGTTGGTGATGGCCCCCCCGAAGACGTCGATGTTTGGCAGAATGACCAGGGGGCCATCCCAGGTGCGGATGATGGTATCACGCATGTTCACGTCCACCACCGAGCCAGAGTGACCCGCCACAGAGATGGCCTGGCCGATGGCAAAGGGCTTTCGCACGAGCAGGATGATCCCCGCGACAAAGTTGCGCGCGATATCCTGGAGCGCAAAGCCGATGGTGAGCCCGGTGACGCCTAGCCCCGCGATAAAGGTGGTGACGTCGAAATCTACCTGTTCGAGAGCCGCCAGCGTCCCCACGACGATCAGTGCCCACCGCAGAAAGCGCGCTAGGAGCTGGACTATTTCCTGGCTTTCGATCTTGGGCGTGAGAAAGCGGCGCGCCCATCGGGTGGCTATGCCCGAGAGGACGAGGGTGATGATGAAGACGATGACCGCGGTGATGAGTTTCGGCAGAAGGACAATGGCCTGCTGGAGCAGCTCCTGCAACGATTCCGCTATACCCACAACAATCCCCCTAGACTCTAGTCCATGACAGGTCCTTCAATTATCCTGTCCTAGTGTGCGGGTGTCAACCGGAGGCGGTAGCATCTCTGAGCGACTGGCGCTGCGCCGCGACATAGCCAAAACGACGTGGAACTCGCGATCTCGGTATGGTATGATAGGCTTGCTGGCGGGGCAGCATCTGTCGTCCTCTAGCGCGATCGCCCCACAGCGACGCCCCCTAGAGCGTCCCGAACCTGGCTGATAGGAGCTTGTGGCCATGCCGACCAACCTGCCTCCTGACTATCACGAGGCCGAGAGGCGGTTCCGCGAAGCCGAATCCATCGACGAAAAGATCGCGCGCCTCGAGGAGATGATGAGCTTGGTGCCCAAACACAAGGGCACCGACAAGCTGCGTGCGGATCTGCGGCGCCGGCTTTCCGAGCTGCGGCGTGCGCCACGTTCTCAAAAGGCCGGAGCGCGATACGTGTCGCCCTATGCCATCGGCAAGGAAGGGGCAGGGCAGGTAGTGCTGGTCGGAGCGCCGAACACCGGCAAGTCAGCCTTGGTGAGCGTCCTGACCCATGCCAAGCCGGAGGTCGCGGACTATCCTTTCACGACATGGGAGCCGACGCCGGGGATGATGCCGTATGGCGATATCCAGATCCAACTCGTCGATACGCCGCCACTCAACGCCGAGTATGTCGAGCCCGGCCTGCTAGACTTGATACGTCGCGCCGATCTGGTGCTGATCGTGGTGGATCTACAGGCCAATCCTGTGGACCAGTTCGAGGAGACGTTGGCCCTCTTGCGAGAGCACCGCATCCTGCCTGAGCGAGTCTTTGAGTCGTACGGGCCCGATGCGGGGACGTACGTCCCGATGATGATCGTGGCCAACAAGAGCGACGATGAGGCCTAGGAGGAGCTGTTCGAGCTGTTTTGCCTGCTGCTGGAGGACGACTGGCCGGCGCTGGATGTGTCCGCCACGACAGGGCGACACCTCGAATTGCTGAAGCAGCGCGTGTTTGAGCGCCTCGGGGTGATCCGCGTTTACTCCAAGGCGCCCGGTCGGCCACCCGACCTGGATGCGCCCTTTACGCTGGAGGAGGGCAGCACGGTGGCTGACCTCGCGGCCAAGGTGCACCGCGACTTTTACGATCAGCTCAAGTCGGCTCGCATTTGGGGTAAGGGCGTCCATGATGGGCAGATGGTCAGCCGGGACCATGTGCTCGCCGACGGTGACATCGTCGAGCTGCACGTCTAGGCCACCTGGACCATGACGCCGGCGGGGACTGGCAAGGTGCGTGGACTGGTTCGGCCTAGCTGCTAGAACCGGGCCGCTCCTCGTCCAGTCCCTCGTCCGATAGCTGCTACTGTCCGGGCTTTTGTGATACAATAACGACAATGTCGCGTGTGCATCCCGGGTGGAAACTGCTGGATGCTCTCGATAGCACCACAACCCGACAAGGTGTGAGCAAAGGAGTCTTTTTCATGGCAGATCGTAGCGAGCGCCCCAACGTCATCATCATGTACGCGGATGATATTGGCTTCGGTGACGTCGGATGCTACGGCGGCACCGGCATCCCTACGCCCCATGTCGATCGCCTAGCGAACGAAGGGATTCGGTTCCAGCAAGGATATGCGACCGCCGCTACCTGCACGCCTTCGCGCTACAGTTTGCTCACCGGCTCTTACCCGTGGCGCAATGAGCGAGCCGCCATTTTGGCTGGCGACGCGCCGCTCATCATCCCACCGGGGACGCAGACCTTGCCGTCGGTATTCAAGAAAGCGGGATATCACACCGCCATCGTGGGCAAGTGGCACCTAGGGCTGGGGGAGGGCAACCTCGACTGGAACGAGGCGATCGCGCGGACACCTCTCGACCTTGGCTTTGACCGGTCGTTCATCATGGCCGCTACCAACGATCGCGTGCCCTGCGTGTATGTGGATGGCCGACGCGTGTTCAACCTGGATCCTGAGGATCCCATCGACGTAAGCTATGGTGCCCGCAACCCGTTTCCCGAGGTCCCAACCGGACGGGATAACCCCGAGCTGCTCACCATGCACCCGAGCCATGGCCACGACATGACCATCGTGAACGGGGTCAGCCGGATTGGCTACATGCGAGGTGGTCGAGCGGCCTTGTGGAAGGATGACGAGATGGCCGAGGTCTTCCTCGAGCGTGCCACGTCGTTCGTGCGCGAGCATCGCGAGGAGCCCTTTTTCCTCTACTATGCCCTGCACCAGCCACATGTCCCGCGCATACCGGGCAAGCGCTTTGTGGGCGCCACGAAACTTGGCCCACGCGGCGACGTCATCGCCGAGATGGACTGGTGCATTGGCCAGATCCTAGAGACGTTGGACGAGCTCGGTCTGGCCGAGAACACGATCGTGATCTTTTCCAGCGACAATGGGCCTGTTCTCGACGATGGCTATCAGGACCGGGCCATCGAGCTCTGTGGCGATCATCGGCCCACAGGTCCCCTGCGTGGCGGGAAGTATAGCATGTACGATGGCGGCACCCGCGTACCCTTTGTCTTACGCTGGAGCGGTACGGTGCCGCCTGGCGAGTCGGCGGCCATCGTGAGCCACGCCGACTTTTACGCGTCGTTCGCGTCGCTTCTGGGGGTTCCTCTGCAAGCCGGCGCAGCCCCCGACTCGTTCGACGTGCTCGCGGCGCTCCTGGGCGAGAGCTCACGCGGTCGCGATGAGCTCGTTACGGAGGGTACCCAGGGCAAGACGGTTCTCCGCCAAGGGGATTGGACGTTCATTCCCCCGCACGAGGGCCCTGCTGTCAGCAACACGACTCACATCGAGCTAGGCAACGCGCCCGTGCCGCAGCTCTACGACCTGTCAATGGACATCGGGCAGATCAGGAACCTCGCGCAAGAGGAGTCGGCTCGCGTGGCGGCCATGTCCGCGCGGCTTCAGGAGATCCGACAGGGCGAGAGAACGCGACCTCTGAACCCAGCCTAGCTGGGCGAGCCAAAGGGCAGCGCCAGCCGCTGCCAGACAACAAGGCACCGAGCGTGCATGGCTCGGTGCCTTGTGCTTTGCAGGGCATCTACGGGGGATGCTAGGTTCGGGCTTGCTCACGCCTCGTCGCCATACGAACGGACCTCCCACACCTCGGCGCCCCATGCCGGCAACCGTCGTCGCACGACCAGCTCCTCGCTCGCGTGGTTGATGCTCAGTCCCTTCTTCATGTCGTACCAGCGGCCAGGATCTAACCCCATCCGGGCGAACGACAGGCTGCCCTCAACCACGCGCTCCTCGTCCGACAGGTTGAACAGGTTCACCACCAAGCTCTGCTCGTCGGCGAGCACGTGCACGTGGATCTCCTCATCCATCCCATAGAAGGCCCCGCGCTTATAGTAACGCTCCAGCGAGCGATATTTGGCCATTGCTAGGCGTTGTGCCTGCGCGACCATGGGGTCGGGGTGGGTCCCGCCTATACCCAGATGCCGGCAGGTCGATGCGTACCACCACAGGACCACGCAGTGACTGTTGTCATCCCGCAGGTCGATGTGCAGGTAAGCGGGCACGTTACACCCGAGGTTGTAGTAGTAGAGACTCCTCGCTCGCCCACTGCGCAGGTCTTCCATCGGTCGCCACATCAGTTCGAAGCCCCAATTGTCATCATAGCTCCCTGGCAGGCCGTACTTATAATAGACCGGCGTGTAGCGCTGTAGCGACCCGCCGGAGATCGTGTCGTGCATCTCGATGAGGACATCGGGGTACTTCTCATGGATGCGGCGCGCCAGCTCAAGGTTGGCCCGGGCGTGGTCCTCTTTCGTGTAGGGCACCGGATGGCCATGATGCGGGTGCCAGCAACCACCGTTCCACCAGTTGCCGTCGAACATGAGAAAGGCGACGCCGTCGGCGCAGTGAGCCAGCAGCCTCTCTGCCGCCGCATCGAGATACTGCTGCGAGCCAAGGCACACGGCCCCTTCGACGATCTCGCCATGGGCGTCCATCTGGAAGGCTTCGCGCGGCCACGATGACACCCCCCGACCATCCATCGACATCCAGGTCGCCAACGGGCAGTGCAGCGACACCTTGAGGCCGTAGCGCTCACGCATCTCGCGCACAAAGGCGTCCCGCGGTCCTAGCCATGACTCGCCCCAAAGGAGCGTGCCGAAATCCGTGTCCCATCCGGGATCCAGATACAGGGCCTGGCACCCATAGGCTGCTGCTTTGGCCGCTTCCTCCTCTAGCAGAGCCTTGGTGTAGGCCTCGGGACGCGTCATACGTCGTGAGGGCGTGCGCTGCGGCTGGGCAAGGTTCCACTCTGGGTTGTCGTAGAGCTCGTTCCAGTGTACCGCCGGATTATAGTCGTCGGGGAATCGGCATCCTTGCGCGTCCAGGAACGCCCTGAACGCGTAAGCCGCCTCCTCGTAGCCGCCCTCCACTGTCTCGAAACGCGTGAGGCCAAGAGTCAGCCTCTGCCCAGGCGCCAAACGCCCCAGGGCCGAGGGCTCGCCATCCACCATGCTCAGCCCGCCAAAGCGAAGGGTCAGATGGTCTGGATAGGCTTCCAGCGCCAACGTGCCGAACTGGATCACTTCCTGGTTGAACGTGGAGATGGCCAGCGCGTGTTTCCCGTGCGTCCACGCCCAGCCCTCTGACGCCCATTGCGTGGCCGGCGCGTTCCCGAAGGCGAACGTCTTGGGGCGATCCGTGGCCCTTTGTTCCAAGCCGGGTTGTCTTAGCAGATCGTCCAGGGTGAAATCCGCGTCGAAACCGGCTGGGTCGGTCGCCCGATGTTTCAGCGGCAGCGCTGCAAACCGGTCGCTGGCCACCTCTGGCAGTACCGCGCCGTAGCCTGTGGCCACCCTGCGCTGGAACCCAGCCACAAAGCCCTCCAGCCGTATGAGCTCGTCCGTCGCATTCTCCAGCTCCAGGCCTTCTTCGAGCACCGGCGTATCGGCTGGAAGGCGCAGGGTATGGCGTAGCTCTAGGCCGGCGAGCGTTCCCGCGACTACCAGTGTGTCACCATCTTGAACCAGTGACGCCTCTTGCAGGCCGATCGCTACCAAGAGGCCTTTGCTGTGCGTCCTCGTCGCGCGGTACAGGTAGGGCGCATCCGCTAGGCACAGAGCCATCTTCCGATCATGCAGATGTACTTCCATGCCGTCGAGTGTGGTGCACACCCGTAGTTCATAGGCTTTGTTGCACAGTGTGATGTCATTGTTGGGCATGAGACTTTCCTAGGCAGATCGATCAATCACTACCCTGATGCTAACCGCGGTCGGAGCTGCCGTCAAGCTCCAGCGGCCGGAAACGACGGCCACCTCTCTTGGCTCGGCGCTCCGCTCGCTTGACAATCACCGCTGGCAGTAGTACAAATGCGAATGAGAAACATTTGCAATATCGAGAGGCGATCTATGGGCAAGCTCGTCGGGAACATGGAAGAAGCATTGCGTGCGTCCGGCAGACGGGTCACGCCCCAGCGGCGTCTGATCCTCAAGGCGCTAGCCGAAGGTGGCGAACACCTAGATGCGGCGGCTCTGTACGATCGCGTCAGAGCTCGCGACAGCAGCGTTAGCCTGGCGACGGTGTATCGGACCCTGGGCGTGCTCAAGGGAATGGGTCTGGTTGAGGAGCATCATCTGGGGAGTGACCAGGGCCACTATGAGGCGGTAGATGGCGGGCCGCATTATCATTTCAGTTGTCTGCGCTGCGGCAAGGTCATCGAGTTCACCACGCCTTGGGTAGAGCGTATTGTGCGCGATCTTCGGGAGCGTCGCGGGATCGACGTGGTGAGCACGCATCTGCATATCTCGGGTTACTGCGCGTCGTGCGCGGACGCACCTGGACCTGCAAGCGACTCGCCGTGAGGCGCGCGCCGTGGGTGGGACAGAGCGTGTGAGGCAGGCAAATCGTCTGGCCTGGAGATCTGGACCACCGGGAGTGAGGAACGTGAAAGAGGCTCGCTGTGTATGACTGGATCTGTCCCGTTGTAGCTCTGGTGTTTGCGATCCTTTGGCTACGGGCGCTCTTGGGCCAACGCCGTGCCGAATCCAGACCGGTCGCGTCTTTCCAAGAGTTGCCAGGCTCATCTGTCGAGCTGGAGGATGCTCTCAAGGCTGCCTACAACTTGGAAGAGCGGGTTGGCCCTTGGGAAGACAAGGGCTTGACCTCTTCCGTTGGCTTGCCCAAGACTGTGGCTGGCGGCCTGGCACGAGCTCTCGCCGATGCCGGCTGGGCTGCCCGGGACACCGAGGGCCGTTGGCGCTTGACCGACACAGGGTTGCAGCGAGCTCGTGAGTTGATCCGGGCGCACCGACTTTGGGAGCGGTATCTGGTGGATCGCGAGGGAGCGGCGCTAGAGACGGCTCACGCTGAGGCCGATCTACGAGAGCACGGGACTACCTCCGAGGAGCTCGACAAGCTGGATGAAGGGTTGGGCTATCCGGCGTGGGATCCACATGGTCACGCTATCCCGGCTCCTGGCCGTGGCGTGCCTGCCCTTGCGGCGCGGCCATTATCCGACGAGTCTGCCGTTGGCCAGCGGTTCCATGTCGTCTGCCTGGATGATGAGTCGGCGCCTTTGCTAGCGCAGCTCGTTGCTATGGGCATCAAGCCCGATGCCGACGTGGAACTGCTCGGTCGCGAGGATGATCTGCTTCGGGTTGGGCTAGAGGGGGAGACTGTTCGTCTGGCAATTCCTGCCGCGCGTCATGTTTTTGTGGTGCCACAGCCCGCTCTGGCGGTGCCTTTGGGCGAGCTGCCGGTAGGCAGCCGGGGCCGTGTGGCAGAGGTCCGTGGGGCTGGCAAGCACCAGCGTCGCATGCTGGACATGGGCATGGTCCCAGGCGCCGAGGTCACCGTCGTGCGTCGGGCCTCGCTGGGCGATCCCGTGGAGTACCGCGTCAAAGGCACCGCGGTGGCGATGCGCCGCGCGGATGCCGATACGATCATGGTGGAGGAGATCGCGAATGGCTAGCGATCCTATCATGATTGGCGTTGCGGGTAATCCCAATGTGGGCAAGAGCGCTGTGTTTAACGCGCTCACCGGCAGCCGGCAGCATGTGGGCAACTGGCCCGGCAAAACCGTTGAGCGAGCCGAAGGCCGGTTCTACCATCAAGGGCGCGAGTTTCGCCTAGTGGACCTGCCGGGCACGTACAGCCTTGCCGCTCAATCGCCGGAGGAGGTCATTGCCAGGGACTATATCCTATCCGGTGAGCCTGACGTCGTGCTCGACATCGTCGATGCTACGAGC
>JBNGEB010000021.1:3685-20767 GCA_049975585.1 Anaerolineae bacterium | reverse complement strand
CCATAACCGTCACGCTGACGCGCTCTCCACCGACCTGCTCCACAAAATACGCCTGAGGCAGGATGCTCACAGTGATGTGCAGGTGGTCACTGCCTGCTGGTACTTCCTCCGCACCTGGAGCGGCGCAACCAATGATGGCCAGACTCAGCACCAACGCGACCAATGTTCGATGGCGTACGGACACCAGACACCTCCCACCTCGAGCCAACCTCGCCTAGCGCGAGGCTCGGCGCTCTCTCATCTCTTTGATACAGTGGCGACACAGCCCAGAGAGCTGGAGCATATGGCCCTCAATCTGAAAACCGGTCTCGGCCTCGGCTCGCCGCACAAGCATGCGCATCTCCTCGCAGCCCGTGAACTCGACCGCCCGCCCACAGCGTCTGCACACGACGGTGTGATGGTGGCCAGGCGATGCCAACGCATAGCCGTGGCAACCATCCTTCTCATGCACACGACGCACGAGCCCAAGATCTTGGAACAAGTTCAGCGTCCGGTACACCGTCACCAGCCCGAGGCTTGCATGATGCTTACGCCCGTAGGCCAAGACGGCGGCTGCGTCCAGCGGCACATCCACACGCTGCAATACCGCCATGACGGCTCGTCGGGGAGCCGTGATGCGGTGGCCGTTGCTCGCCAAGACGCTTTGCCAATCGCTCATTCGTCCACAGCCTTGATGAAAAATCCTTTCAATAGTATAGGCGAAAACCCTCTCCCCGACAAGAGACGCACGGGAAGATGGGGTACCTAGGCGGTCTCTCGGCTGCCGACGCGGCGAGAGATACGAGGAAGGAACCTACCCGTCCGCTCCATGTACGCGCGGTACACCTGCCCGAACTGGCGGATCATCATCGCCTCCTCACGTTCTACGCGTAGCGTGATGACCACGATCAGTCCAGCCAACCAGGTCAGCCCCAGGAACAGGTTAGCGGTCGCCAGAATGGTGGCCACATGGAGGACATAGAAGGCGGTGTACATGGGGTGCCGAACCCATCGGTAGGGCCCAGTCGTCACCAGCGTGTGGTTCGCTCGAATGTTCAGTGTCGTGGAAAAGTTGTGGCCCAGGACGTGGTGCACCCATGCGAACCACGGCAGAGTGAGCAGGCAGATCGATGCTCCCAACCATCGAAGCCCGGGTTGGAGCGGCAGATCGGCCCAGGCAATCCATTGTGGGGCAAAGAGATAGACGGCCAGCGTGGCCACTTCGTAGCAGATGAATGCCGCCAGCAAGACAGCGTACGGTCGGCTCTCACGGATGACCGTAGGCTCACCCAAACGCCGCGCCCTCAGCTCATAGTGGATCTTGATCGCGCTGAACCCCGAATAGACGAGGATGATGACGGTAGCCAGCCAGTCGCGTGACGCCATGTTAGCCTCCGAAAGGACCCTCGAAGCTCTACGCCCATCCTTCTCGAGGTTCAGAGCTCGCATCGTATGTTAGCCCCACAAGCTGGCCGTGCACATCAATGATGATGCGGAACCCCACCATCTGAAGCCAAGGCCGCCATTGCCAAGGGGCGCTCTTGCGGAGATTCGCGGCGATATCGCCAAGCGATGCTCCTAGGGCAGCCTTGGTGAGGACATCATCGCGGCCCAGAGCGCGCAACATGGCGTCAACCAGCTCGTCCTGTTGCGCATCCACCTGATCTTGAAGCTCGGCAAGAACCGCATCGTCCACGCACTTGGCTCGCACATAGCGCTCAAAGCCTTCATCATCCACGACATAATGCGGCTCACCGCCCACAAAACGCAGCTCTGCCGGCACGCCTTGCTCGTTATAGACCAAACCCTCAAAGAGCGCCCGGTAAGAATGACCCGAGCCTTCCATTGCCGCCCCCTCAAGAGCGCGACTCCTACGATCCTTGCAGTCTAGATACTCGGGGCCCTGACGTCAATCAGTCCTCTGCGTCCTGGTGGTCGTCGTAGGCAACCTCAAGCGCACGTTCGGATACGGCCCTGTACACCGGCTCGAGTCGCGAGATGAGATCCTCACCTTCGGCAAAGCCCATGTCGCCGAGCATCTTGATTGATTCCATGGCCACTTCGGGCTGCTCCACCTTGAGAGGTAGATCTCTCACCTCGTCGCCCATCTGCCAAAACGCGTCCATCGCCTCGGCCAACTCCTCGCGAGATGCAGACGCCGCATCGGTCGCAGCGCCCTTGGCGATAGCCTGTCGCCGCTGAGCCGCAGCCAGTCGCCGATCGCGCAAACCGTCAACAAGATCCTCGCGCGTGCGCCCGCGCAGCTCAAACAGGAGGAACGGATCCTCGGACAAGCGCTCACCGGCGGCAAGAAGCACCGCGGCGATATGTCGGCAGGATCGCAGGTGCCCGCAACTGCACTCTGCCTCCATATCGCCCCGCCCCTCAGGAAACAACGGCACCCCGAGGGTCCTCATGACGCCCTCGACACCACGGGGCAACTCGGCATTGAGCAACTGGGCCGCGTACGCTGCCTGGCTAGCCAGCGCATCCAGGCAGCGATCCCACTCGCTGTCGCTGAGCGTCCGCAGCGAGACCCGCACGCGGCAAGCCGGCCCGTCGGCAGAGCCGACCTGGCCCCTCAGCAACCCGACCTCCACGGACAGCCCGGTGACCAGCCCCAGCTGCACCAGGGCACGCCCTTCCGACATACTGGTAGCATCCAACGTGCGCGCCACCGCCGCCTGCCAACGCGAGGCCCACCACCCCAGAACAGGTCCGTTACTAGTCGTCACGTGATCTCCCATGGTCCCTCAGATCGAGTCTTACTCGTCCATCGCGCCGTCGTCGCGCAGCACCACCAGTTGACGGAGGGTGTCCGTATCCAGATCGGTTAGCCAGCTCTCGCCAGCGCCAACAACGTTCTCTGCCAACTCGCGCTTGCTCTCGATAAGCGCGTCGATGCGCTCCTCCAACGTGCCCACCGTCACGAACTTGTGCACTTGGACGTCGCGCCGTTGCCCGATGCGGTAGGCGCGATCGGTAGCCTGGTTCTCCACGGCTGGGTTCCACCAGCGATCAAAGTGGAACACGTGGTTGGCCCGCATCAGGTTCAGGCCCGTACCCCCCGCCTTGAGCGAGAGCAAAAAGATAGAGGGCGCATTCTCATCTTCCTGGAAACGAGTCACCATCGCGTCGCGCCGCTTCTGAGGCGTCCCGCCATACAAAAACAACACCTCTTGCTGGAATGTCTCTTGCAGATAACGCTGGAGCAGATGTCCCATCTGGGCAAACTGTGTGAACACCAACGCTCGATCGCCCACGGCAAGCACCTCTTCCAGCATCTCTGTCAGACGGTTGACCTTGCCCGAGCGGCGACCGATGGCAGACCCATCCCCCAGCATCAGCGCCGGGTGATCACAGACCTGCTTCAGGCGGGTGAGCATGGCCAACACACGACCTCTCCGCGCAATGTCTCGATCGCTCTCGTTGATGGATGCCATCGCATCCTGAACGATCGCCTCGTAGAGCGTGGCCTGTTCGCGCGTAAGGTTGCAATAGACTTTGGCATCCAGCTTCTCGGGGAGATCCTGGATGACCAGCGGATCCGTCTTGACGCGACGCAACACAAAGGGCTGTACCAATGTGCGCAGCTCCGACAGTGCCTCATCATCCTGGTAACGTTCGATGGGCACCGCATAGCTGCGACGGAAGCGATCAAAGCCACCCAGATAGCCCGGGTTCAGGAACGACATGATGGACCAAAGCTCAGAGAGGCGATTCTCCACCGGCGTGCCTGTAAGCGCCACCCTTCGCTCGCCCTCCAGACGTCGCACCGCACGCGCGTGTTTGGTAGAGGGGTTCTTGATATTCTGTGCCTCGTCGAGGAACACATAACGCCACGAGACGCGCTGCAAGTCCTCCAGATCGCGCCACGCCAGACCATACGTGCTGATAACCAGATCATGCTTCAGGGCTTCCTGGCGCAGGTCCTCACCCTCTGCCCGGCCGGTTCCGTGGTGCACCATTACCCGCAGGTCGGGGCCGAAACGCTGGACCTCACGGCGCCAGTTGCCCACTACGGACGTCGGGCAGATCACCAGCGCCGGCCTCTCGAGCTCGTCCTTCTCCTTGTCGTGCAAGAGCAGCGCGATCGTCTGAATCGTCTTGCCTAACCCCATGTCGTCCGCTAGACATACGCCCAACCCCAAGCGCGTCATAAACGCCATCCACGCCATCCCACGGACCTGGTAGGGACGCAACGTGCCGTGGAAACCTTTCGGCGGAGGCAACAACTCGAACCGCTGGCCATTCTCCAGAGCATGGACGAGGTCTTGGAGCCAACGACTCATCTGAATCTCGGTAACGGGCAGCCCATCCAAGGCGTCCTTGCCGCCTAGAGCGAGCCGCAACGCCTCTCCGAGCGTCATGCTGTCGCGCGCCTGCTGGCGTTTCCAAAAGGCGATGGCCGCCTCTACCTGCTCGGGTTGTAGGAGCACCCACTGCCCCCGCATGCGCACAAGCGGCGTCTTGAGCGCCGCCAGCCGCTCGAACTCTTCCCGTGAGAGTGGATCGTCGCCGAGAGCCAGCTCCCAATCATACGACACCAGCCGGTCCATGCTCAGAAAGCCGTGCGCGCCATCGTCCGCCTGAGAGCCAAGGCGAACGCGCACCCGCAACCGAGCATCCGGACGACTCCACCAAGGCGGCACCATTACGCCGAATCCGGTGCCCCTTAAGAGACGAGCCGTCTCGCGAAGGAACGTGTAGGCTTCCTGCGGCGTTAGCCGAGCCCCCTCTGGCGCCTTGCGGCGGAGGCTACGGCGGATTGCCTGCGAGAACTGCGCAGCAGATCCCAGCCCCGCCAATAGCCGCTCCTGAGGCTGGTCAAACCGTCGGTTGAGGTAGCTAAGCACATCACCCCGCTCGCGCCAGATGTGAGCGGCAGGGATCATCAGGCTGGGATCATCCACCGCCTGAAGCAAGTATTCCAACCGCCAGTGTCCATCGCCGGGTTCCTCGTCTAGAGAGGGCGGCTCAAGGCGGAAACAGAGGCGCAGCTCGCCGGCATCGGTCTGACGCGCCTGGCGCGACCATCCTTGCCAACCACGATAGAAGCGAGTCAGCTCGCGGTGACGCTGCCCATAAGATCGAACGGTCGGATCATCGCCGACGATAGCCTCGAGCCACTTGTGACTGAGGTTGACCGATCCCATGTACTGCCGCGCGCGAGGCTCGTCTCGCTGGAGCGCGTCTGGGTCCATGCCGCTCCACGAGCGCACAGCCGTGTCGATGAAATGCCCCAAAAAGCTATGCAGCACGACATCTGCTCTTGGGAGCTTTACCCGGTCCATGCCACCGCGCTCGCGAAAGAGCGCTCGACATACGGGCGGCATCCCTTTGGCAAGTATTCGCACTCGCTCCACATCATCATCGGAGCGCAAGGCCGGTTGCCAGCGTGCCAGAAAGGCGTCGTCATGCACCACAATGCCCGGCAGATAGCGTTGTCCAGCTAGCAGCTCCAGCCCGAACTTGGCCACAACACCCCAGTAGCGGAGATCATCGCCAACGCGGTGAGGCGCGCCCACCACATGGTTACGGAGAGGCAACGCCGCCAACACCTCCACGATCTGGAGCACGGGGATGCCGATTCCCTCGATGCGCCACCAAGCTAGTGTTGGCTCGGAACCATCGTTGGTATCGTCCAAGGGCACCAGCCAACGAGGAACTATGGGAGCGCTCTCATGGCTCGGGAGCAGGGCGACGCGCGTCAGTCGCTGGGCAGCCTTCCAGTCCACGTCGGGCACATAGTAAGACAGGAGCTGCGCTACCTCGATGGTCGTGGCCGCATAGGGGTGCCGCCCCACCCGCGGGCGACCTCCGCCCTCGCGAGATGGGGTCTCGGAAGGACGCTCAGCCCACACGAAAAAGCCGTCGGCGCCCCCATCCTGCGCATCGTGAATCCAGGTTCCGTGCAGTATCGCGTTCATACGCTGCTGTTGAATTACTCCAAGGCCCGCGTCTTGGGGCCGCTGCCATCCAAACGGTGTCGATCGGTCATTATACAGCGATTGAAAGCTGCAACCCAAAACAGTTCCATCGTCACCTCGGCTTCTTGCTGCGCGGACCGTCACGCGGCTATACTTGGCCCACGATCCAAAGAGTAGGAGGCCCCATGGTACTGAGCGATCTCTTTCTGACGGCAACCTTTGAAAAGATAGCGGATGGCTTCCAGTTCACCGAGGGTCCCGTGTGGCACCCGGATGGCTATCTCCTGTTCAGCGACATCCCTGCTAACACCATCTACCGGTACACGCCAACCGCCGAGGAGCCGCTATCACCTTGGCGACAACCCAGCGGTCACTCCAACGGCCTCACCTTCGATCGGGCCGGACGGCTGCTCGCTTGCGAGCACGGCAATCGCCGCGTGTCACGGACCGAGGCCGACGGGACCGTGATTGCCCTCGCGACCGCGTACCAGGGGGCGCGTCTGAACAGCCCCAACGACATCGTCGTCCGCTCTGACAGCAGCATCTACTTTACCGATCCGCCCTATGGTATCAGTGACGAGGAACGTGAACTGCCACACAACGGCCTCTATCAGATCGCCCCCACCGGCGAGCTGCGGCTGCTAGCCACAGACTTTGGACGCCCGAATGGCCTCGCCTTTTCGCCGGACGAGTCGCTTCTCTACGTGGACGACTCGCCTCGCCGAGAGATCCGCGTCTTTGCCGTGAACGCGCAGGGCGAGCTCACGAGCGATAGCCTGTTCGCCAAGATGGAGACGCGAGAGGAGGGTAGCCCAGACGGCATGAAGGTGGACGTTGAGGGCAACATCTACTGCGCGGGGCCGGGCGGCGTGTGGGTCTATGAACCGTCAGGCGACTTGGTGGGGGTCGTTGAGGGCCCGGAACGCCCCGCCAATCTGGCCTTTGGGGACGCGGATCGACGCACGATGTACATCACGGCGAGGACGGGCCTCTATAGGCTCCGTACCAAGAATCCTGGCCTGCCCGTCTTCTAGCTTGCGCTAGCCCGCGTACGTCCTATACGTCACGACGCCGGCGCCCACGTTCGCAGGGACGTGCGCCTCTGGCATGCCCAAAACAACCAGGCCATTCTCCTGCACCGACCGCCAAAAGAGGTCCATGTCATTGAGCTCTGGCTGCGACATGTTCACGCCATATAGGTTCCGACTCTCGGCCATGGAGGCGATGAACTGGTCCGCGCGACCACAGTAGTGGATGCAGCCGCCGAATGCATCCAGAATGCGCTGGTCGTAGGGCTTGACGAACTCCTCATACTGGGCGGTGTTCATCATGACAGGCGTGTCATCGCGAATCATGGTAGCCCCACGCATCAGAAAGCTCCAGTGGGCGGTCCACGAGTCGTCCTCACCCACTTGCTCGCACCAGGCGCCAAGCCACACAATGTATGTCTCGGTCACCAGATCGAGCAGCGCGTGGACCAGCCCGGGATCGTCATAGAGGCAGAGGAAAATGTCCGGGCCCCACAGGAGATGCGCAACGTCAAACGGCCCCTGGAGATCAGGATGGTAGATGCGGCAGTAACGAGCTAGCTTGGGATAGGGAGCCAAGGTCTCACGGTAGTAGCTGGCCGTATCAAAGCAGGCAGCCCCCAGGCCTTCGCGCAGGTCTGGGATGCCGCGATCGATCAACGCCCGAATGGCATCGCGGTCCGGTAGGTGGTGTGCCCAAGGCATCGAGCTCTCGGTGAGCTGCCATTCGGCCCCAAAGATACTGGGCAGGATCACCGTGCCATAGTTGGCCCGGATGCAGAGCGGGTAATCGTCACCGGCCTGGTAGTGCAGGAAACAAGGACGAAGCTGCGAGAGCAGCATCTTTTCCCGGTCGCTAACCGTATCGTTGTAGGGCGGATCAGGCCAGTCTGTATCGGGAACGGAGGGAAGGGACGACCACAGGAACGGCGCCTTTGCGACAGCGCGCCAGGCAAAGAGGTCGCGATATGCCTGCTCAATCCGCTCATAGTGGGTCGGATCGATCATGTTCTCGAACTTGGCCAGGTACGCGCCCAGGTCGCTCACGCTCTGCTCCCCCTTCCCCCCCGTAGGTGGGCTCTATGGCCGCACCACTGTGCCGTCCCAGCGACGAATCTCCGGCCACGCCCCATTGGTCGGATCGTCGGGGAACGGATAGCGCGCCGCCTTCTCCTCATCGATGTCGATGCCCAAGCCCGGCGCATCGCTCGGCCACATACAGCCATCGCGCACCTCGGGGCATCCCGGAAAGACCTCGCGGGTAGCCTCGCCAAAGCGAGATAGCTCTTGGATGCCAAAGTTGGAGATAGCCAGATCGAGGTGCATGTTCGCCGCATGGCCGACGGGCGACACGTCGCCGGGGCCGTGCCAGGCCGTGCGCACGCCCATGAACTCGCAGAAGGCAGCCAGCTTGCGCGCCATGCTCAGGCCGCCAATGTCCGAGATGTGCACCCGCATAAAGTCAATCAGCCGCTCCTGCACCAGAGGCACATACTCGGCCTGACTCACAAAGAGCTCGCCCATGGCGATAGGCGTGGACGTCTGCTCGCGAACCATCCGGAAGTAGCCCAGATCCTCGGGGGCGAAAAGGTCCTCGAGGAAGAACAGACGGTAGGGCTCCACCGCCTTGGCGAGCCACACGCCCTGGATCGGCGGGATGCGCTCGTGGACATCGTGCAGCAGCTCGATCTCCTCTCCGAGCTCGACGCGAAGATGCTCGAGCATGCTTGGCACCATCCGCACATAGGGCGTAGGCTCCCAAGTGCGACGCTGCTCTGGATCCAGCGCGGCCATTACGCGGCCCTGCTTGCCGCCGTAGGTGGAAAGCCCCTCTACGGCCATCTGCACCCGGACATAGCGGAAGCCATCCTCCATGATGGCTTGGGCAGCTTCTGTAAGCTCGCGCAAGTCTCGCCCCGACGCGTGCGTGTAGAGCGGCACGGCCTCGCGGACCTTGCCTCCGAAAAGCTGATACAGCGGCATGCCAGCACGTTTCGCCTTGATGTCCCACAGCGCCTGATCGAGACCGCTAAGCGCATTATTGAGCACGGGACCGCTGCGCCAGTAGGAGCTCAGGTACGCCGCCTGGTAGAGATCCTCAATCCGATCGACGTCGCGACCGATGGCGAAAGGCTTCAGGTACTTTTCGATAGCCTCAGCCACCGCGTACGCTCGCTGCGTGAACGTCGCACAGCCGAGCCCGTACAGCCCTGGCTGATCGGTCATCACCTTGACAACCACCAACCGAATGCCGTCAGGCGCTGTAAGGATCGCCTTCACATCGGTAATCCGTACCATCTCTGCCACGTCGTCCTCCTACTCTTGCGGCCAGGTGCGTAAATTCACGCTCAGGACCCTGCCGAGTATAATGCCCGCCGACGTCATGGCAAGAGATAGCGTTGGGGAGGCTTGCGATGGTCACGTGCGCGAGTAGTTGGAAAACCCATCCGGTGGGCGGATGGCGTGTGCGTGTACTGAGCTGCAGGCAGAACGGGCACGAAACGACCGTGCGATTCGTCCCAAGCATGGGTTGCAACGTCATTGGCTTCCAGGTAGACGGGCAGGAGTACCTCGCTGCGTGTGAGCCGGATGGTCGCATTCTGGGGACACCCATCCTCTACCCAACCCCGAACCGCGTTCGTAATGCTACGTTCACCTTTGATGACCAGGTCTTCCGCTTCGAGCCCAACGATGGCCCGCACTTTATCCATGGGCTGGTACGCCATGTCCCTTGGGAGCTGGACGCCCCTCAGGAGACGACCGATGGCCTCGCCATCTCAGCGAACGTGCGCGTCGCTCCAGGCACCGACGCTTGGGACGTGTTCCCCATCCGCAACACCCTCTCGCTACGGCTTGAGGTCACCCCTGGGCAGTTGCAGATGGCATTCGACATCAACAACGACGATCCTGATCAGCGTCTCCCCTTTGGTCTGGCGATTCATCCCTACTTTCGGATCCTAGGCGAGCGCGGCGACGTGACGCTCCACCTCCCCGCCGAACACTGGATGGAGGCGAAAGCGTTGCTACCCACAGGACGTTTACTGCCCCCCAGCGCCTGCTCCGCCGATCCCACGCAGCCCGTCACGCTGGACAAGCTGGACCTGGACGACGTCTTCTGGGGCATGCACGCCTCTCAGCCCGCAACGGTGACCTACACAGCCCTAGGCAAACGCATCACGATGGAAGCGGACGACTGGTTCACCCACGCCGTGGTCTATACGCCGCCGGATAGACCCTACTTTTGCGTGGAGAACCAATCGTGCTCCACCGATGCCCACAACTTGGCTGCCCAAGGCTTCAAGCGTGCCGCTCATCTCACCGTGCTCGAACCTGGCGAGTCGCACCAAGCCAGGATAGCGTTGCAGGTGGACGATCTCTAGGCAGGCTCCACGCCCTGTTCGGCCATCATCTCCGCCAGGGGCGAGTCGTCTATCTCTAGAGGCAGATCCACACGACCACGGCGACGGCTGGACTCGTAGGTCGCAAAGATCAACTCGGTGGCGCGAAGCGCTCGCCTCCCCGAGAGCATGGGCTCGCGCCCTGTCTTGAGTGCATCGATGAGGTCGAGAATGGCGGCCACGATATAGTCCTCGCCATGCAAGCCGCCCTCGACGGGCACGCTGTGCCAGTCGGCGTCGCCCTTGGCCCAGGCCCGCAACGGCTCATCGCGAGCGCGTCCGATCTCGATGCGTCCGTCGCTGCCTATTAGCTCGATCCAGGCCCCGGACGGCATGCCATGGCCCGTCGTGAGCATGCCATAGGCGCCATTCTTGTAGGCATAGTAGGCCAACCCCTGCCCCTCTACAGGTGCGCCAAAGATCCTGGTGCTCCCGCGTAGGTCCACTTGGCCCAACACCCACGCGATATCGCATTCGTTGTTCAAGTAGTTCAGCATATCGAACCAGTGCGTGCCCCAGTCATACAGGTTGCCACAAACCCCGTGCAGCGTCTGGAGTGGTCCAATGGCCCCCTCATCAACCAACCGACGGGCCGTCTGGAACACCGGCGCAAACCGACGCTGATGGTTGAACGTCAGTTGGACGCCATTCTCCTCACAAGCCTCAAGCATGCGCTTGGCCTCGCCAAAGGTGGGCGCCATCGGCTTTTCGCAGTGGATGGCCTTGACGCCAGCCTCGGCCGCCGCGATGACCATCTCGGCATGAAGATGGGGCCAGGTCGTCACGCTGACGATATCGAGGTCCTCCTGGGCCAGCATCTCGTGATAGTCCTCATAGATGGCATCGCCGCCATGCTCACCCTGGAAGAGCCGCGCATTGTCGAGGACGATATCCGCTAGCGCGACGATCTCGGCATCAGGCGACGCCTCATAGCCACGCGCATGCGCGTGCGCCATTCCATAGCCCATGGGGCCAGGCTTCTCTGGCCTACGTCCACATCCGATGATTCCCACCCGATACGGAGACATGTCGTTCCCTCCTGCTGTTCGCCGATCGTCACGCGGCCATTCTAGCTGCGCCTCCCCCCAGGTCAACAGTCGTTGACACCCCGTTGCCAGCTCCCTAGACTGGGATCCACCCAACTAGCGTAGGGAAAGGATGCCCGACATGACTCGCCCTCTTCTGGTAGGCATCGCTGGAGGTACGGCCAGCGGCAAGTCCACGCTCTGCGAGGCGTTATGCCAGGCGCTGGACGAGTTCTCTGTTCACATCCTCCACATGGACGCTTATTTCCTGCCAGTGAAACCGCGAACGACAGCGCCCTACACGGGCACCGAGTGGGACGATTACAACCAGCCTGGGTCGTTCGATCTGGATGCTCTGCGGCGGGACGTTGATGCCCTGCGATCCGGCGAGCGTCCGCCGGACGTGATCCTGATCGAGGGGCTCATGACGCTCCAGGACGCGGCTCTCCGCGAAAAGCTCGACCTGCGCATCTTTGTGGATGCGCCGCCTGATGAGCGCATCGTGCGTCGCCTTCGGCGGAACATGGCCCGTGGCCTGACATTCGAGGAGATCGCGTCCTACTATCTCGAAAGCGTGCGCTGGCGCCACCAGGAGTACGTAGAGCCCTCTCGCTGGCACGCCGATCTCGTGTACAACGGGCTCTATCCCTCCGCGACGGGGCTAGAGGTGATCGCCGCGTGGATTCGCGCTCGCGTCTCGATGCTTCGCCAAACTGACACGCCGGCGGCTAGTGACCACGTCGCCTCTAGGCTGCAACGCCCATCCAACGACTGAAGACTGGCCGGCATGCGATGAGGCCCCGCGGTGTTTCGATGCCGCGGGGCCTCGTTTTTCGGTCTGGCCTAACGACCTCGCCGCGAGACGAAACCCACCACCATGCGCGTGCCAGATACAACGAGCAGCGCCAGCAGACCGATCAGAAGCGCCGCGCTTCCATCGTCGCCACTATCGTGGCCCGTTTTGGGGAGCTCCCAAGGCGTCGGCACTTCTGTCTTGGCGCCCGTGTGCACGAGCTGGAAGTAGATCACATATTCCTCGCAACGTCGGATCTTGACCGAGGCGCTCGCCGGGTTGTCGTTCACCCAGCCCTCGGTCGGCGACTCGGTACGCACCAGCTTGTATTCCCACTCGTCAGGATCAAGCCCCGCTGGGAGCTCTGGTTGCGCACTCACGACCCAGTGCTCCGTCTCGGGCGGGTAAAAGGTCCACATGGTCTGGGGCTCACCAAAGCTGTTGAGCTTGGTGTAGAGCGTCTCTTGCTCCGTGCCCCCTACCCAGGCCCTTACGGGGATGTCGTTCCAGCCACCGTAGATGATGACCGAGACATCGGACCGGATGCAGGGCTCTGGCGTGGGCCTATCGCCCGGCTCTGAGCGGTTGCCAAAGTCCACTCGCGTCGTGCCTTCCCAGGCGTTCTGCAGCAACACTTCCATGGGAGTCGTAGCGATCCACCCTTCCTGCTGGACCTCGCGCACCTGATAGACGCCTGGCTCGCAGATCTCTTCGAATCGGTAGTACCCGTCCTCGTCGGTGTGGGTGACTCGCTGCATCGGCTGCGGCGTCGGATCGCCAGTCGCTATGGCTTCCACACGCTCCAGGACGATCTCCCAGCCCTCGAGGGCGGGCTCGCCTTGCTGCCACTCGCCATCGCCGTTGAGGTCGTTCCACTTGAAGCCGTGCACCACCCCGCACTCGGCTTGGGGCTCTAAGCGGTTCCCAAAGTCCACCCTTGCGGAGTACTCGGTGATCTCGACTGTGACCTGCGTGGCCGTCGTCGCTACCCAGCCGTCCTGCATCTCCTCGGAAACCGTGTAAGTTCCCGGCTCGCAGACCTGGAAGCTATAGTAGCCTTCGGCATCGGTGGTCGTGGTAAGAGTGACCTCGCCATCGCTCAGGCTGATGACCCAGCCTTCGATCGCTGGCTCACCACTGTCCCAGTCGCCGTCACCGTTCAGGTCGTGCCACTTGAAGCCGTCGATCTCCACGCACTCAAAGGGCTCATAGTTCCCAAAGTCCACGGGGCCGACGTCTTGGCCGCTGGCGGCCTCGAAGCTGTACGACGCTGCCGTGCTAGCAACCCAGCCGACTCTAGTCTCCTCGGACACTGTGTAAGTGCCTTGCTCGCAGACCTCAAAGCTATAGTAGCCACTTGCATCGGTCGTCGTGGTCAGCACGGCAGCCCCATCCGTTAGGCTGATGACCCAACCTTCGATCGCTGGCTCCCCGTCATCCCACTGGCCGTCGCCGTTCAGGTCGTGCCACTTGTGACCAAACACGGTGAGACACTCGAACGTTGGCTCGAGATGGTTGCCAAAGTCCAAGCCTTCGAACGACCAGACCTCATCTGCGCCGACATTCGCCGTATGGCAAGCGCCACCGGCAGGTTCGGTCTGCACGTAGGCACCATCGGGCCACGGACCTTCGCCCTCGCAGAGGGTGTAGCTTCCCATGGGCAGACCCGAGAAGCTGTAGGAGCCATTGGCATCGGTCGTCGTCGTGATCAGACCCGTGGGGCCGTCAAGCTCGACTATCCAGCCCTCGATGCCGGGCTCGCCGTCTTTGCGGGTACCGCTCCCAGACAAGTCGTTGTACTTGACGCCCGAGATACTTCCGACGCGCGCCGCGTTGGTGATGGTCGCATTGGCGGACTCGCCGCTCGCTACTTCCACTCCCACCCCGCTGCCCGTCACGCTCCAGGCCGCCCCAGGATCGACCTCGGTCACCGTGTACGTCCCCGGCTCCAGGTCCTCCCAGGTCACGTCGCCACCCAGGTATCCCACCACCTTGCTGTCGCCGCTCGGGTACGATGGACCCGTCAGGGTGATGGTGAACGCCTGATCCGCATCCGGCGTCAGGTCGCCCCACGCCACCACCTTGGTCACCGTCAAGCTGCCAGGCTGTAGCGTGTTCTCGATGGTGCGCTCCTCGATAGCACCACTCAAGAGGGTAACATCGCTCACAGGAGCAGCTAGCCAACCAGCAGGGGCCATCTCGTCGATCTCGTACACGCCGGGCCACAGATTCTGGAACACGACTTGATCCGTGATGGGCTGGCAGTACCAGCCGTCACCATTCGGCGTCAGAGTCGTGCCGTCGCCATCCGTCGGCACCAAGTCCTGAGCCGGCGTGCCCGGGCCCGTTCGGCGTACGCACCCCGTTGCCGGGGCGTCGGGCGGATCGACCGGCTCTTCATCCCACAACCAGCTCTTGTTCAGAACAAGGCTACCGGTCTGGAGGTTGCCAAAGGTGGCTGTGTACACGGATCCGGCATTGAGCTCCAGGTCCACCGTAGCCGGCGTCGAGGTGTACCATCCGGACACCGCAAGCTCGACAACACGATACCCGTTGGCAGCCAGATCGTTGAAAGAGGCCAACCCGGCAGACCCCGTCGTGTCAAAGCCGCTGGATGACCATCCATCCGACGTATCGCGATAGAGCGCATAGCCCCAGCCCGAGAGACCTGGCTCATCCGCTCCACGCGTGCCATCGCCATCCAGATCATGGTACTTGGCCACGATGATCGTGGAGAGCTCTAGATTGCCAAACTTGATCACAGCGGGTGGGGTAACAGCCTCCACCAATGTCGGGGTAGTCGCTAGCCAGCCGCTGCGTGGCTCCTCTCGCACGTCCCATGTCAGGCCAGGCTCGAGCCCACCTAGGACATGGCTACCGTCATCGCCCAACGCAACCGAGGTCCACGGATC
Organism: Anaerolineae bacterium; assembly: GCA_049975585.1. GTDB lineage: Bacteria > Chloroflexota > Anaerolineae > UBA1429 > UBA1429 > DAIRUQ01. The sequence goes on along the minus strand of JBNGEB010000021.1, from coordinate 5,702 downwards.
GCCTGAGCCATGCTCTCGATAGGAGATGGTCCAGTCGATCAGCGATTCGCCATCGTCCTGGATGCCGTTGCCGTTGGCATCGTCGAACTTTTGCACGATGATCCGCTCGCCCTCTCCCCACTGCTTGGTGGCCGAGGCCGTCAGCGGATACCCAAAGCTCTCTCCAATGACAACCTTCTGGACATCGATGCCAGGGTTGATGATAGTCCCCGTGGGAAAGCTGGCCACATAGGTCGCCGTAACGACCGCGGTCCCCACCGCATCATGGGTTAGCAACACGGTGGCGGTACCGTCGGCTCCAGTCGCGACAGTGATGCTGCTTCCGGATGCCGCTCCCCAAGAGAGCTCGCCAACCGTTGTTGACACGGTCACCTCGGCCCCCGCTACGGGCTCCGAGCCTCGCGTGACCGTAACGGTCAGCGTGTGCACATCCTCGAGGAATCCGCCTTGACCATCCGGCGCGAGCCAGTCGACCTCACTGACCGGATCAAGGCTGAGCTGTGGTGGCAACAAGGGGTCGCACGCACCTGACGAGCACTTGGCCTCGATATCCTGGATGATCGCCTGGGCGCGTGCATAGATCGAAACATTGTAGCTCGGATCCAGCACAAACCCGTCGGAAAAGTACCAGATGGCCGCCTGGCGAGCAGCGGCCTCCGTGTCGCTCAGGCTGGCTTCTGCTGGGTAGTCGGCAATCGTCCTCGCCACCCACCCCGACGTCACGCCAAAGGTGCTACTGTCGTAGCACCTTCCAGGTGAGATGCGGTTGTGGATGTCGATGCAGAATGCCCGCAGCCCAGTGCCATCGACACGCACATTCAAAACGCCGGCCCAGTAAGTGTGAGCTGACGTCTGATCTGGCAACCAACCTCTCACATTCCTGCCGGATCCCGTACTGTCGAAACAGAGGGTGACGGTCTGCTCAGCGAGAGCAGGTCCCGCCGTCGCCATCACCGCGACCAAAAGAACCAACGCCAGAGCCACCACGTCGCGCGCCCTGGCGGCGCTGCGATGCAAAGCGCATCGCAGACTCGCACGAGTCTTCCTCATCATATGAACCTCCCCCGGGCCGTTTTGTGCGCACCACCGCTACGCTTTCTACATCTATGTTACCGCATCAAGGTTCCAATCTGGTTACCGTGTCTCCTCCTTGCGCGATTCACTGCTTGTCTCAAGCCTATCTCTATATTATAGCTAGCCGGATACGCCCCGCGGTTACGATCCGGTTACAATCGAAGGACAACCTGGTTGACGCTGGTAACCCATGGTGCTAGGATGCTCAACACACGAGGGAGGAATCCATGAAAGCTGTGCTAGTCACGGAGCCCAACACCTTTGCCGTCGTCGACGACCTACCCCGCCCCGAGCCTGATCCCTACCAAGCGTTGGTGCACATTGAGGCTTGCAGCATCTGTAACTCGACTGATCGCAAGATCATCGAGCGGCACTTTGTCTCCCAGATCCCCCTACCCCTGGTGCTAGGGCACGAGAGCGTCGGGACCGTTGTCAGCTTGGGCGAGCGTGTGCGCTCGTTCGAGATGGGGCAACGTGTGCTTCGGCCGGGGGCGTCGTATCCACCAGAGGTGGGCATCGCCTCTGCCTGGGGAGGCATGGCCGAGTACGGCTTGGTCACCGATGCTGTAGCCTGGCAAGAGGATCATCCAGGCAAACAGCAAGGCGGTCAGTGGGCTGCGCAGCAAATCGTCCCACCGGAGATCCCACCTGTAGAGGCGACCGCGCTCATCACGCTGAAAGAGACGCTCTCGGCATCACGGGCTGCCGGCGTCGGCCCCGACACTTCTTGCGCCATCGTCGGCACAGGGCCCGTCGCACAGACCTTTGCCTTCTGGGCACGCCACCTGGGCGCCCCCATGGTGGCGGTCTATGGACGAGGCGCCCTCTGGGCCAAGACCTTCCTGGACCTGGGAGTAGACGCCTATGTTGCAGGAGACGAGGTATGGACAGACGCAGCGCTCTCCCCGCCCGAGCAATACGACCGCGTCATTGAGGCCGTCGG
>JBNGEB010000021.1:0-3675 GCA_049975585.1 Anaerolineae bacterium | reverse complement strand
AACTATGGCGTCGCGCCAGACGATGACCTCATGCCGCCCATCGTCCAGGAGGGCTACGCGGCTGGCACGGTCGTAACGCTGCCCGTACGGGAGCAAGATGTCCATGAGGAGGTCCTGCAACTCGTGCGGGAGGGGGACCTCAACCTAGCCGACTGGATCAGCCACGTCATGCCTCTAGAGAGAATCCATGAGGCTTTTCGGCTACTTGCCGAGCGTCAAGCCACCAAGATCGTGTTGACCATCTGACCCCCAACGGTACCAGGAGTGAAGCCATGGCACGCATCGCACGTTTCCGCACCGCACGGGGCCTCGTTGCTCACGGGATCATGGAGGACGACGAGATCATCCGAGCCATCGGAGGGGACCTACTCGGAACATGGGAGTTGACCGCGCAAACCTACGCACTCGACGATGTGACTCTCTTGGCCCCCATCGAGCCGCCCAACATTCTGGCCATCGGCCTCAACTACCGCGCGCATGCCGTAGAGAGCGGACACGAGCTGCCGGATCACCCCGCTCTCTTTATCAAGGCGACGACAGCCCTGTGTGGGCCTAACGATCCCATCGTCCTGCCAGCCGTTGCCCCGGACGAGGTGGACTATGAGTGCGAGCTTGCCGTCATCATCGGAAGACGCGCGCACAAGGTGTCGGCAGCCGAAGCGCTCGACCATGTGCTGGGGTACGCCGCCGCTAACGACGTCAGCGCCCGCGATTGCCAGCGCCGCCTGGACGTGCAGTGGGCACGGGCCAAGTCCTTTGATACCTTTGCGCCGCTTGGCCCATGGATCGAGACCGATCTTGATCCCGACAATGTAGACCTCCGCACCCGCCTGAACGGCAAGGTCATGCAGGAAAGCAACACGGACGACCTGATCTTCCCCGTGCGGGAGCTGATCGCCCACCTATCTCACAGCCTGACATTGCTACCAGGCACCGTGATCCTGACAGGCACGCCCTCGGGCGTGGGCTTTGCGCGCACGCCACCGGTCTTTCTCCGACCCGGCGACGTCGTCGAGGTGGAGATCGACGGAATCGGCACGCTCCGCAACCCCGTGGTCGCGGACGAGTAGAGCCAGCTAGCAGAGCCGAGGGCGCTACTGGGAGCTGGGTAACGCCCCACTAGTGCTTTGAGGAGCGACAGCGATGCTGGATCTGACCGAGGCGCTCTCGTTCTGCGGCCACGAGCACTGGGGAAGCCTTGCGTCCGTGGGGATGCTGCAAGGCTGGTTCCGTAACGATATGCAGGCGGGAGCCGAGCCGAGCCGGCGAACGGGGCTGCTTGATATCTTGTTGGATCCCTATCTTGGGGGACATCTCGCAGGGGCCGGTTGGGCACCAGACCGCCTGGCGCAAGAGGCCACGGGCCTCGGCATCCACGAGCTGGCCGCTACGGACCTGGTGAGGGCGGTCGAGCTCATCCGGCCGGCGCTCGAGCAACAGCGCATGACGGGCACCTACGCCTGCTTGGCGGAAGGGCTCCACATCCTACATGACATCCGCCCCAATCTCGATGATCTCGATGGACTCTGCGCGCTGGATGAGCGCATCGCCACCGCCTACCAGGACCTACACACGTGGCACCCGCGGTCCATGGCCATCGCAGGCTTCACCGACGTGATCCGACCGGTCCAGCCCGAGTTCTACTTTGACCGGGCCGACGCCGCCGGCAAGGAAGAGGCGTACCTACGCACCGTCCTGCGCATCGACGCGCTGCTCGGCTTCTGGCAACCTGACTGCCCTAGGCGCGACCGACTCGCCGAGTGGCTCCACGTCAATCCGGTGGATGCTGGGAGCTGGCGGCAGTTCCTCGAAGCGCTCGTCGATATAGCTGCCGAACGAGGTACGATCGGCATCAAGCAACTGCAAGCCTACACGCGTGACCTATGCTTCCTGCCACGAGAGGATGACGAGGTCCACTTCCGAGGCGAGCTCACGCCGCCACAGATCCGGGCTTTTGAGGACTGGGTGGTGCACGCGTGCTGCGAGCTAGCCGATGCGCGAGGCTGGCCGCATCAGATCCACGTAGGAACACACAATCTCCAAGCCTCTGACCCTCTCCCGCTTGAGGCGCTAGCACGCCGCTATCCTCGCATGTCCTTGGTGCTCTTGCATTGCTGGCCGTTCCTTGACCAAGCAGCCTGGCTTGCCAAGCAACTGCCCAACGTCTATCTGGACCCGTGCTGGCTGCCGATCCTGAGCCCGGCGCATCTCGACGCCGCCCTGCGAGCTTGGCTGACCTACGTACCTACTCACAAGATCATGGCCTCTCACGATGCCACCTCCGTCGAGATGGCGGCCGGGGCCGCAGCCGTTCTCCGTCGAGTCCTGGCGGAGGCTTCAGAACGGGAAGCAGGTTGGACACGAGTCAGCCAGCGAGACGCCGAATGGCTTGCCCATGCCGTGCTCCATGACAACGCTCGGCGCCTGTACGGCAGCCACCCCACCGCGCCCTGAGAGATAGGCGTCCGTCAGCGGGCATTAGGTGCGCTCTCCTGGACATAGGCACGCAAAACGACGCTGTCCGCGTCCGAGTGGATGGCGTAAGAGCCAAGAACGGCCGGCAACAGCCGCCATGAGATCGACGCCAGATCCTGTGGAGCCCCCACCCAGGTTAGGCAGACTGCCCCCTCCACGCAGCCGATCACCTCAAACGTGGACCCATCGCAGACGCCCTCCCACGTGGCACCGGTCGCCAGATCGAGCTTTTCCACCGTCACACGTGGATCGTCAGCAAGAAGCCATCGTTGGACGCCATCGACGCGCTCGATGAGCGAGGGCTGGATAGCCGTGGGCGCGATCATATCCCAGTTGATCACATCCATGGCCTTGGACACATGCAGTGGTCTCGGTTTGCCATCAGCTCCAAGCCGTCCCCAGTCGTACAGCCGATAGGTCGCATCCGAGCTCTGCTGGATCTCGGCCACCACCGCGCCCGCCAACAGCGCGTGCACGGTCCCCGCCGGGATGTAGAACACATCGCCTCGCGCGATCGGCACCCGGTGCAACTGCGTCTCGATGGCATCCCGACGCAGCGCCTCTCGGAAGGACGCCGGGGTCACGCCCGGCGCCAGCCCGTAGATGAGCTCCGTCCCGGGGTCCGCATAAAGCACATACCACATCTCTGTCTTGCCCGTATCGCCGTTCTCATGGGCCGCCGCATAGGCGTCATCGGGATGCACCTGCACCGACAGGTCACGATGCGCATCCAGCAGCTTGACCAGTAGCGGGAAGCGCCCTCGCTGCGCATAGGCGCGCGCGTTGGACCCCACCAGCCGCTCCCCCAAGGCGCCGAGCACGTCGGGCAAGGACTGACCATCCCACACGCCGCCCACCACAGACGTTGAGCCTTTCTCATGGCCGGATATCTCCCAGCTTTCCGCCACAATGCCATCGGGCAGCTCGCGGCCGAACAGCGCCTCTAGCCTCCGGCCGTCGTTTGCTCGCTCGTCCAGAGCATACCACCGCCAGGGCTACCGCACCAACTTGACACGGCTTCCTGACGGGCTGGTCTGCCAAGAGCGGCCGTGCTATACTTGGCCGACGTTCGATCCAGCACCTCTGGGAGATGCCATGGCTCCTTCGCTTCCTGACTGGCTCCGCAACACCGGCGATCCACACGGGATACGGCTGCAGGAGCCTCGGCGCGCCATCTGGCTGGCCATCGCCCTGGCACTG